>CAZOCQ010000035.1:0-19466 GCA_964578335.1 uncultured Desulfobacca sp. | reverse complement strand
CGGCGCTCACATTATGCTTCGGGCTGGGCGGCCTGGCGGCCTTCGGCTTTGACTCTGCCCCGCACCACCTGCGCTACGACCAGCGCAACTGGCACAACACGGTGAATAGTTACATGGATGCCGCGGCCGCTGCGGTCAATACCCTGACCTCCCAGGTGTCGGCCTTGGGCGTCCAGGTCACCAACTGGGCCATCACGGAAAATTATCAGGTGGTCTTTACCGGGGCGCTGCGGGTGGACAATGACACCCTCACCGTGCCCGGCGATCAGACCGGCAAGATCATCTGGGCCGACTGCGGCCCCACCGATGGGGTTAGATCCAGCACGGTGGGTTCCAGTTTCTACGGCGGGGGGAGCACCACGGTAAACATCTCAGATGCCGTGCTGACCGCCAATCTGCGGGCGGTCAGCGTGGTTAGCAGCCGTGACGGGGTGTTTCCCAGTGTGATTGGCTGGATGTTTGCCCGGGACTATGGGGAACCCGGACAGGCAACCCTGCAGGAGACGATCGATCTTGCAGCCGGTAATGAGAGGGTTATAACCCTGATTCCAGGCAATTGGGAAATCAGTGATAAATTGCAGGTGCCCGCCAACATTTCGCTCTACCCCCAACGCGGCGCCGTGCTCCGAGTGACCATCCCGGACGTGGAGATCGCCAACCTGAGCCGGGCCGCGGCCTGCGTGGTCTCCTGGACCGGGCACGGGCTGGAAACCGGGGACCGGGTTTATATCTCCGGAATTACCCAGGCCGACTGGACTGCCCTTAACGGCCGCCATTTCTCCGTCACCCGGATTGACGCCGACCGCTTTTCCATCCCGGTGAACACTTCGGGCTATGCCGCGGCCTACAATCCCGCGGTTGACCCCGGGGTCATCACCAAGACGCTGGATATTGCCGGCCAGGTGAGCGCCGGATTGTACCGGGTGTTTGACGCCGCTCCCGGCAAAGTGGCCTTTAGCGCCGGAACTGCCTCGGAATATTACTCCGAATGGTTCGGCGCGGTGGGCGACGGAGTGGCTAATGACTCTGCGGCCTGGCAGATACTTATTGCCGCCCTGCCTGAAGGCGCCCACGTGGTGGCGCAGAATAAAACCTATGCGGTCAACAATGTGGAGTTCAACGTCAATTATGGCCGGTTCACCTGTCTGGGCAGGTTTAAGCCGGCGGCCAACAGCGGTTACGTACTGCGGTTCGGGCACGCCGCCGGTGTGGTGGCCTCGGAGTTTGCCGTCGGCATAGTAGCCGACGGTGTCCGGGTTGATTCCGGGGGCTATTGGTCGACCAGGGATGCGGTTAATGCCGTCGAGGTTCTTAATCTTTATGAGGGGAAAATCGACATCCGGGAGGCCAAGGGCTGTAGCAAGGGGGTATATGTTTACGGAAACAATCCCTCCGCCAGCAACGGCGGCTGTACCAATAATATTATTACTCTCGGCGAGATCAGCAATAACAAGCACAATGTTCATTTGACGGCCCTGGATGAAGGTTGGTGCAACGACAATCTGATTCTGGGGGGCTATCTCACCTGGAACACGGCTTCTGGGGCCGGGGCTACGGAGTGGTCCATCTATGTGACTTTCACCAATGACGCCCACGTGGTGAACAACAACATTTTCATCAAGCCAATGTGCGAGGGCGCCGGGAATTTTATTCATTTGGGCGGCATAGCCAACCGAGTGCTGGATTTCCGACATGAGGACTCTGGGGTTTGGCCGTCGAACAAGCTGGTTTTTGCCGACGCTCCCGCCGGCTGCACCACCAAGTCTAGCCGCTGTGAGCTGAAGTTCGGCCACGGCACGACCCTTCACAGCAAGTTGGTTCCGGTGGTGGGGGGCGCCTATACCACCACCCAGGTTAATGAGTTTACGGTTAATTCGGATGTCACCCCTAACGTTTGGATCGGAGAGCTTATTAAAGTTACCGTAACCGGCTCGGTCTCCCATTATGCGCCGGTTATTTATTGTTCTTACTCTGCCGGGACCGGGCTTACTACAATTCGTCTCGGCAAAAATATATTTACCCCCGGATCGGTGGAGGCGATTGGATTGGCCTACCCGCCGGTTCAGAATCTGGGAGCGACAGGCGCGTCAGGCTCCGGCAACGTGATGGTTTGCCCTGAAGCGGGAGCGCCGGGGACCTATACTAATTGGACATCCGAACGATCTACGATGCGGTTTTGTGGCCCGATCTTCCCCATGAATGACCAGGGGTCCGCGACCCCAGCCTTAAATTTGCAGACCCACTATAATGGCCTATCCACGGATATAATCGCCAGGATGTTTGGTTTGGATGGGCTGAAATATTGGCAGCGGGCCGATGGCAGGACGTGGCAGAAAGGGGCTTTGGGTCTTGCGGCTAATTCCGCCCCGGCGGATGGCGACCTGGCGGCGGGGGAATTATATTTTTGGTTTGACCCCACCAATGGGGCGCCCAAGCTGCGGGCCAAGGCGAAGCAGGCAGACGGGACAGTGGTGACGTTTACCATAAATGCTGATTAGCGTCAAATCCTAAAATTCTTCCTGGCTTTTTTTAATCGAAAAACAGAATTAAATCAAAATCAAGGCCATGAACAATGTGGGGTTCGATTTTATCGCGGCCCCCGCAAACTAATCCTGATCCAGGGAATTGCTTTGCAAATGCTGGAAAAAGACTTGCACAAATTTGCCGGCGACCACTTCCCATAAGAGGAAGCGTAAAGGAAACTCTCGGGGGAACTGGGAAGTGAAGGCAAAAAACAAATCCTTCGAGGTCTTGGCCAACTTTGGCGTGATATCCCGGATAACCTCCCGGCGCTCCGGCCCGTCCAAATCAAAGAGGCGGCAGGCCAGCGGCCGGTCCGGAAAAATCAGGCATTCGCCCAATTCGCTCAGGGGGCATAAGATCCGGGCTTGCCGGTAAATTTGAGCGAATTCCTCACCTGAATAATTCCTTTGCATCGGGTTGGGCAACTCCTTTATAACCCGCCCCGCTTCCAGGGCGCGTTGCACCACGCCCTGGCGGGTTCTCCGGTCCAAAGTGGCGTTCATCGTATGGCTGACATAAGTCGCTTCAATGAAGGACATTTCCACCAGTTCCCGGCAACAAGCCATGTGCTCCTGTCCGCAGAGGGCCGTTTTCCTCTGCCGGGCCAGGCGGGCGTCCACTTCCTCCCGGCAGCCGAGATAGTCCCGGAAAAAGGGGAATAAATCCACCAGATGTTTGGCCTCCAGGGAAGGCTCCCGGATGGTCAAAGCCCCCTCTTTTTTCCCGTATTTCCGTAAAAACCACCATTGATCAAAATTGGCCGGCTGCGACCTCAACCCCTTGAGTCTCTTGCCGGCCAGCTTATGCCCCAGGCCTTTGCGGAGGAGATAGGCGGTGATCACCGTGCCCGTCCGGCCGATGCCGTGGCGGCAGTGCACCAGCACCTTCTTCCCCAGGTAAAGACATTCATCCAGCCAATCCAGGGCCTTTTCCAGCTCCTCCAGGTCTGGAGCCTCTTCGTCGGGAATGGGGAAAAAATAGACTTGAAAGCCGGCGTCGGCTTCTATCCAGTGCAGATCACAAAACTCGGCGCAGAGATTCATGATCGCCTGGATGCCCTGGCGCCGGAGAGAATCCAGGTCGGCGTAGGACATGGGCGCCTGCCCCACCGCCAAACTGTCCGTCACCCAATTTAACTGGTAGCGCTCTCGGCTAGGCTTCGACATAACTGGCATAACGTTCCTGAAAATCCGCGACAAATTGCAAAACCTGCTCTTCACCGGCCAGGGCCATATCCAACAGACAGGTCTGGCCCTGCAGGATTCCCAAAAGGGTCAGGCGGGGGAGGAGACGGCTTGTTGTCTGCCGGTCAAACCGCGCATCCAGGAGGTCGCCCCGGGTTTTTACAGCAAAGCCGGCCCATTCCAGCACCGTCTTGATCAATTGCACCCGCCAGAGCCGCTGCTGGAAATCCCCGCCGCCCCCTTTGAAGCGAAAAGCGATGTAGTTGGCTTCCGGGTGATCGCTGCAGAGGGTGTCCAGCACCGCGAAATGGTAACCGAAGCGCAGCACCAGGTGCAGATAATCCTTAGAAATTATGGCATAGCTGGCCAGCCGGGCGCTTTTCAGGCTCATCAGGCCGGCGCTGATCCGGTCCAGTTCCTCCCAGTCCAGGTGCAGCAGGCCCCGGCGCCAGACCACGTCGGGGTGGCTCAGACCGGCCCAGCAGGCCCGCATGGGTTCTGAGGCGATAAACTCCGGCGCCACGGTCTTGGCATCCCGGGCCTGGTGGTCCAGGCCGCCTTCCAGGTCCAGGACATACATGACCAGGGGCAGATCCGTTTCCAGCCGCCGGGCCCGGGCCAAGCCGCGGCCCTGCCGCCCCACCAGGGAAAACATCTCAGCCATGCCTTTTTCGTGGGCGAAGCGCACCAGGTCATTCAGGCTGCGGCAATTCCGGGAGTTGAATTCCGGGGAAGCGGGGTCCAGCAGATGCAGGGGCGAGATAAACTGCATCAAACCTTGCAGCCGGGCGGCAAAGGGGGTTTCAGGCCCGGCTTTCCCTTTAACGGCGGAGCTTTTCAGGCCCTCCACCTCTCCCAGGTAAACCCGGCCCCGGCCGGCGTCCACGGTCACCACCTGGCCGGGAGTCAGGCGTCGGGTGGCGTCCATCGTCCCCACCAGAACCGGCAGGCCGTATTCCCGGGCCACCGCCGCGAAATGGCTGGCCCGGCTGCCCCCGTCGCTGACCACGGCCCGCAGCCGGTGGATGATGGCGGCCAAGGCCGGGGGCAGATTAGCGGCCACCAACACCGCGCCTTCGGGCGCCTCCCCCAGTTCCGCCTCCTTGGTGAGCCGCCACACCTTTCCGCAGCCCAGGCCGGGACTGGCGGTAACCCCTCCGTGCAGCAACACGGGGTGGGCGACTTCGGGAATCTCCTTGACTTCCTGAAGTTCTTCTTCGGCCACCACCCCAGGTTTTAAGAGGCGTGATTGCAGCAGGAACAATCTCCCCTGCCTGTCCTGGCACCATTCCAGGTCCTGGGGGCGCCCGGCCCGCTCTTCCAAAGTCAGGCCCCAGCCGGCCAGGGTCACCGCGGTCTCCGGCGCCAGGCAGGCCCGGCCTGGACCGCCGGGAGCCAGAGCACAATGGGGGCTGGCAATTTGGGCCAGCAGACGGAGTGGCTTCTCCCGGCTCAGGTAATGGATTTCCGGCACCCTGCTGCCGTCCACCAGCGACGCTCCCGGACCGGGGACCGCATAAATCGCCAGGCAGGGGGCCTCGCCCACCGGGGGCTGCGGCTCCCTGGTGTAAACCACCCCGCTCACCGCCGGATCAATCAGCGGCAGGACCAACACCGCCATGGGGGTCTCCTGGTCGGCCAGACCGGCGCGCAGGCGGTAAGCTACTGCCCGGGGACCATATTTGCTGGCCAGAACTTCTTGATAAGCCGGCATGAACTCGTTATCGGGAACGTTCAGGAGACTCCGGTACTGGCCGGCAAAGGAGGCCTCGCCGTCTTCGCTTAAGGCGCTGCTGCGCAGGACCCAGGGGGCCGTCAGACCCCGGCGCCGGCTGTCTTCCAGGCAGCGCTGGATTTCGTCTTGCACCTGGGGAGGGATCTTTCCATCCCGGATCATACCCCGCATTTCCCGGCAGAGATCTATCAAGCGCTCCCAGTCGTCCAAGCGCACCTGGGCCAGGAGCTCATCCAGGCGGCGCCGCAAGTCGTTGTGCTCCAGAAAAAGGAAAAAGGCCCGGGTAGTAACTACAAAGCCCTCGGGCACAGGAAGATCGGTCTCCCGGAGGATGCGCCCCAGGGCGTGGGCCTTGCCGCCCGCCAGGTTCGGCGCCTCCCCCGCCTCCCCCAGGGTCAGGGTATAAGGGGGCCGGCAATCCCCTTCCGGCAAGGCCGCCGCAGCCAGCAGAGACGACTCCAGTCGGTGGAATTGCTCCTCCAAATCATGGTAAGCCGCCGGCTGCATGGCGACCAAGGCGCGGATGAGGGACCCCACCGACCAGCGCAGAGCTCGGAGCAGGCTCTCCACCCTGGCCCAGTCAACCGACGCCCCCTGGTAGAAGACCTCCTCCAAGTCCGTGATGAGTTCCAGGCTTCTTTTATCGTGGCGCAGGAGTTCCTTGAAGGCCTCGTATTTCAGGCGCAGCAGTCTGCCCGGGGCGAAGACCTGGAGAGTCCAGTAGGTGAAGAGTTGACGAAGATACATGGGCAATGGGGAGAAGGGATTATTTAAACAGCAGGACGGCGGAACTGGCCCCCGCGGCCCTTACAAGATAATATGATCAATCTGCCAATCTCAATGAACCACAATGTTGCCGGCGGCCAGGGCGCTGGCCACTTTTGCCTCCAATTCTTCCTTGTCAATCGGTTTGATGCAATAATCGAAGGCCCCCAGTTCCTTGGATTGACGCGCCGTTTCCAGGGTGGGATAACCGGTCAGCATGATTACCTGGGTGCGGGGCGACACCTTTTTCAACTCCTCCAGCATATCCACCCCACTCATCTTTCTGAGCCGGATATCCAGGATCGCCACCTGCACCGGGTGCGTCCGCACATGCTCCAGGGCTTCCACTTCGTCGGTGAACACCGCCACCTGATGGCCTTTCCGTTCCAGGATGCGTTTGATCATGACCGCGGCGTCCAGCACGTCGTCCAGCACCAGAATATCACCCATACCCCCTCCTAAGAGACTTGTTGGTAACTGCTTAACCTTGCATCCGCCACCAAGTCTTCACAAGAATCCGCCCCAGGCTCATCAGGAGACACCGGCAATTCCACCAGAAACACCGAGCCCGGCCCCGGCGGCCTGCGGCCCGGCCCGGCTGCGCCCTGAAAAGTCGGGAGGCTGGGGCTCAGGGCGGAGATGGCGCCGTGATGATCCTGGATGATGCCGAAGGAGACCGACAGCCCCAGGCCGGTGCCGGCGCCGGGGGCCTTAGTGGTGAAGAACGGCTCAAAGACCCTTTTCAGGTCTTCGGCTTCAATGCCGGAACCGCTGTCGGCCACGGCCACCAGCACCCGCCGGCCCTGGGGGCAGATACCGGTTTTCACCCAGATGGTGCCGTCCTGGCCGATGGAATCAAAGGCATTATTCAACAGGTTGATCCACACCTGTTTGAGTTTTTCCTTATCACCGATGATGCGCGGCAGATGAGGGTCAAAAACGGTGACTATGTCAATCCAGTTCTGCTTGAAGGTGTGCCGGACCAGTTGCAGGACCTCCTCGATGGACTGGTTGAGGTCCAGTTCCTCCATCTTGCTTTCCATGTGCCGGGAAAAACTGAGCAAATCTGAAACGATGCGCCGACAAATCTGCGCCTGTTTTTCAATAATCCCCAAATATTCAAAACTCTCGGTGCCGGGAGGCACGTCTTCCAGCAGCATCTGAGCATAGCCCAGAATGATGCACAGGGGGGTGTTGATTTCGTGGGCCATGCCGCCGGCCAACTTGCCCAGTTGCTCCATTTTCACCGACTGCAATAATTTCTCCTGGTATTGCTTGAGTTCGGTAATATCCCGGGCTGTAAAGAGCAGGCCGGAAATGCGCTCCTCGTCATACACCGGCACTTTGACCAGATGCAGCCAGTGGCGGCGGTGGGGGCGTCCCAGCAGCAGTTCCTTGCTCAAGGGGGCGCCGGTGCCGATGATCTGCCGGTCTTCCGCCAGGTGGCGTTCCGCCACCTGGGGAAAGACTTCCGCGTCCGTCTTGCCCAGGATATCCTGTTCCTTTATCCCGAAGAACTGGCAAAAAGCCGGATTAACCGCCCGGTAGATGAGCTTTTCATCCTGCAGGCTGACCAGGTCCGGGGTCACGTCCAGGATGGTTTTAAGCAACTGCTGCTGCCTGGTCAGAGTCCGCTCGGCCTCTTTGAGGCTGGTGATATAGGTATTGAGGTTGAGGGCCATGAAGTCGAAGGCCTCGGCCAGGCTCTGGATTTCATCGCCCCTCATTTCCTGGTAAACCTGACACTCCCGGCAAGCCTCGATTTTTTGGTCGAAACCGCCGGCGGCGCACTCGGGGCAGTTGGTGCCCGCCAGATACCAGCAACGGCGGCGGGTATCGTGGTAGGCCGGGCATAGCGGCTGCTGGCAATCCTTGATATCCCAGCAATTGCGCCGGAGTTGGGGACCGGTCTGGAGATCCAGATTGCCTTTGACGATATCTTCGGCGGATTGTCTCAGGAGGTTTAAGCGCCGGGTGACGGTGCCGGCAAACAGGGTGCCCAGCACCACCGCCACCAGTCCGGCCCCGGCCGAGACGCTGAAAATAATTAACAGCAGCCGGCGCACCGCGGCCTGGGCCTTGATTTGAGACAGTCCCACCCGCACCGTCCCCAAACGTTCTTTGCTGATGGTGACCGGTACGGCGAAATCGTAAACCCGCTCCGCCCCGGACTCTCCCTCTTCCTTCTCCCTGATATCCAATAGTTGGATATTCTGAGGCGAGTCGAGAGGCACCTGGTTGGCCTCTTTGAGTTGTACGGGAAAACCGGTTTTAAAGGTGTCGGATAAGACCTGGCCGCGCTTGTCCTGGACAAAGACATAGATAATGTCGTCACTGGATTCCTTTAATTCGTCCACCATGTTCTTCAGGCGGAGAAAATCCAGGGCCAACAAGGGGTCGGCGGTGCGGGCGGCCAGCGACAGCCCCAGGCTCAAGCCCCGCTTCTCGATTTCCCCCAGCATGGCCTGGGTGGCGACTCGGCTCACGAAAACGGCGGAGAGCAGACCGAAGACCAGGACAACGGCGGTGATTCCCAAGATTATTTTGCTGCGAAACGACAGCCTGTTTAAAAACCGCATCACGGGTTCATCCTGTCAACTTCGGCAGCGCCCGGACCGAAAGTCTCAGGGGCGTCCGCCGGATTCGACGATCTCCGCCAGCCGCCGCACCCGGTTGAAATCCGAGTCCTGAGCCGGGATCACGGCAATAAAGCCGGCCTTTTCCAGGATAGCTTCATCTTCGGGTTTATTAATATTCAAAGCCAGGAGGGCCTGTTTGATCTTTTCCACCACCGTCGGGTCCAGGCCGCGGCGGGCGGCATAGACCCAGCCCGGATACCAGGGGGAGTAGGCCAGCACCCGAATCTTGGCCAGGTCAATCTTGTTGCTCAGGATATTCAGCGTTCCCTCGCGGATCAGGCCCACGTCGTACTTCCCCGAATAGACCGCCATGACCACTTTTTCCTGCTTGCCTCCCGGCCCCGGGGAGAAGGTGATCTCGGCGAAATCCTCCTTGCGCAGGCCGTTTTCCAAGATCCAGCCCCAGGGGTAGAGATAGCCGCCCGCCGAAGTGGGGTCCACGGCAATCAGGCGCTTGCCTTTCAAATCCGCCAGGGTCTTGATCTGGGGGTTGTCGGCCCGGCAAATAATCTGACCGCGAAAATTCTCCTGGCCCTGGGGCTCCACGATCCGGGCGAAGGCCCGGGCCCCGTAGCGATCGGCGATCTTCACGTAAATGAAGGGATTGCTGAAGGTGAGGTCGATCAAACCCCGGCCCACCATGTGCATGTGTTCATCAAAGGTGTCCGGGAACACCTGGCGGATGGTGAGCCCGGTGACCCGGCTCAAGTATTCGATCACCAGATGGTGCCGCTGGTAGGAGACGGTGTGGGCATATTGGGGCAGGTAGGCATAGGTGATGGCGTTTTCCTGGCGGTCCACCGTAACCTCTCCCCGTTTGGACAGATCAATGGATTTTACCGGCTCCTCGTCGCTGCAACCGCCCAGCAGAAAACCGATAACCAGCAAGAGCGCCGCCATCCGCCTGCGCATCATCTCACCCCCAAGGTCTCCATCCAGGTGATGCCGCCTCATCCCGACGAGTGCCTCACACCACCTCTTTAATATTTATTTTATGATATTTTAACCACTTCCACAAGGTGACGCGGCTAATGCCCAGGCTTTTGGCGGCCTCGTTCATCTTGCCGCCGGCTCCCCTCAAGGCCCGCAGCAGCGCTTCCTTGTCCCGGCCCCGGCTGCCCTCCCGGGCCACGGCCGTCACCCGGGAGCGGGCCGGCCCTCTTTCGCCGAGGTGAACCGGCAGATGCTCCGGGAGGATATTCCCCTCCGGACACAACATAAAGGCATACTCCACGGCGTTCACCAGTTCCCGGACATTGCCGGGCCAATCGTACCTCAGCAAACGCTCCAGGGCCGCTTTGCTGAAACCGGTGACGGGCTTGCGGGTCTTGAGCCGGGTCCGCTCCAGAAAGGCCTCGGCCAGCAAGGGGATATCTTCGCGCCGCTCCCGCAGGGGCGGCAGGTGGATAGGGATGACGTTCAGGCGATAAAGCAGGTCTTCCCGGAAACGACTCTCCGCCACCAGGTGCTGCAGATCCTGGTTGGTGGCGGTGATGACCCGCACATCCACGGCGACGGGCTTCTGGCCCGCCTCCCGTTCGATGACGTTCTCACATAATACCCGCAGCAGCTTGGTCTGGAGGTTAAGGGGCAGATCGCCCACCTCATCCAAAAAGATGCTGCCGCCGCGAGCCGCCTCGAACTGGCTGAGCCGGGAGGGTTCCGCCCCGCTGAAAGGGCCTTTCACCGGTCCGAAGATCTCGCTGTCCAGCAGGGATTCCTGCATGGCCTTGCAGTTCACCCGGATATAAGGCCCCTGCCGCCGGGGACTGAGGTTATGGATGGCCCGGGCCACCAGCTCCTTGCCGGTGCCGCTCTCGCCCACGATGATGACCGGCGCCTCGTTTGGCGCGGCCGTGGAAATCAGGGAGAAGAGTTGGAGCATAGCGGCCGACTTGCCCAGGATGCCCTGAAAACCGTCCTCCTGGCTCAATTCCCGGCGGAGCCGGCTGATGAGCCGTTCCTGGGCCACCGTCTCACTGATATCCATAAAAAATTCCACTCCCCCCAATACCTGGGAGTCCTCGCCCAGTATCAGGGTGGCATTCTTCATGACGTGTTTCAGGGTGCCGTCCTTTTTGGCCAGGACGCACTTGGCGGGAGCCATGGCGCCGCTCCGGAACAGCTCGCATTGCTTGCGGGCCGCGGCCTGATCCGCGCCGAAGCAGGCGTCGCACCTGATCATGGCGCAACTCTGACCGATGAGTTCCTGCCGGGTGTAGCCGGTAATTTCCTCCAGGGCGTGGTTGACCGCCTGGATGATTCCCTTGGGGTCCACCACCACCATTCCTTCCATCATGGTGGCGCTCACCGTCTCCCAGATCTTCCCCCAATCCCCTTGGAACATGACGCTCCCCTTGACTGACGGCAATTCCTGCTTATGTTAACTTTAACACGTTAACTATCTAATCTTTCTCTTAACATATTGCAGGTCAGACCTCAATCAAAAAAATTAATTGACATTTGTTATCAGTATGTTTTATATGTTAAGCGTTAACTCCGGCTATGTTGCTTCAGGCTCAGGTTTCATCACCCCCCGCTGCCGGAGATAATCCAGGCAACACTGACCCAAAGGTGACACCCACCAGGGCGGGTCTAAATTAGCATAAAGGAGACTTTTTTATGAAGAAAAACACCTGGATTTTCATGGGCCTGGCGGTCGTTCTGGTCGCCTTCGCCGCCCTGGTGCTGACCGCTCCGGCGGAGGCGGGCAAACTGGAGGAAGCCCTTGCCAAGACCCCCACCGGCACGGGCCCGGGGCAGATCAACCCTGCCGCGGCTAAGGGATTCATGGGCATTCCCGGCGGTCCTTCGCCCTTCTGGTTTTATGGGATTTTATGGGGCATCTGGGTAGGCTGGATCTTCTCCACCGTGGGGGCTTTTGGCGGCATCATGGCCGGCGTGGGCCACATCAGCGTCTTCGGCCTGGGCGATTACGCCGCCAGTTTCCGCAAAACAAGCCCGGTCCTGAACAAACTGGTCACCGATTCCATCCGCACTTCCAACCAATACCTGGTGGGTCTGTCGGCCTTGATGTCATCCGTGACTTATTACCGCATGGGGCGTCTGGTCCTGCCCCTGGGGGTTGCCCTGGCCATCGGCGGCATTGCCGGCGCCTATCTCATTCCGGTGCTCACCGCCGGAAAGATCAGTCTGAAAGCCTACGTAGGCTATTTCGGCATTATCGTCTTTGTCATCGGCGCCTTCCTCTTCTATGACACCACCCCCGCGGGACAGGAAAAGAAGAAGAAGGCCAAAGCGGCCGCCCAGGCCTTCCAGGAGGCGGTGAAAAAGGGCGCCGCCGCTGGTGATTTGGCGGCTCAGGGTGTCCAGGTAAAGGCCTGGGGCTTCAGCCGGGTCGATTTTTCTTTCTTCGGGGTGGAATTCCACTTCAACCCCATCTGGCCCATAGTGGGCGGCTTTTTCATCGCCGCGTTGTCCGCTTTTCTGGGCATCGGCGGCGGTTTCCTCTATGTGCCCTTTTTAACCAACATCGTCAACCTGCCCATGTACGTGGTGGCCGGCACCTCGGCCCTGGCGGTGTTCGTTAGTATGATCACCTCCATCTTCACCTTCATGTTCATCAAGGGCACCCCCGTTGATTTCTTGTTCGTGGGGGCGGAACTGGTGGGTATCGCCGCCGGCTCCGTTCTTGGGCCTTACACCTCCAAATATATTCCTGACATCTGGCTCAAACGGCTTTTTGTGGTCCTGGCCCTTTACATAGGTATAGGGTATACTTTGCGCGGCTTTTTGGAACTCCGTCTCCCTGGCATTTAATCAACCCAACCTCACGGGGGGCCGCTAACGCCGGCCCCCCAGACCGGGGTAAGCATGGACATGCATCCCTTCTATCGGGTCCTGGACCCCTACCTGATCTGGTTCTTCCGGCTCACCGGCCATGCCGGGGTGGACTTTGTCATCGGCACCCTGGTGCTGGCGGGCATCTCCCTGCTCATCGGGGAGATCAGCGTTTTCCTGGCCTTCCGGTTTAGCCGCCAACGTATCGGGGAGAAGACCGCCGAGGCGGAAAAATACCAGAACCTGTCCGTGGACGCCTTGAGGGCTGGAAACAAGGAGGCCTACCAGGCCGCCGACCAGCTGGCCAAAGAGGCCTTTGGCCACACCTTTTTCCAGCAGGCGGCGTTATCGGCGGCCTTTCTCTGGCCGGTCTGCTTCGCCCTGGCCTGGATGCAGCACCGCTTCCTGGAGGTGGAGTTTCCCATCCCCGGCACCTCATGGTCATTGGGATTCATCGGGGTCTTCATTCTCCTCTACGTGGCTGCTTATTTGCTGTTCAAGCGGATCAAATCCCTGCTGTCCCATTGCCGCCGGACCAAGGAAATCCCGGACTCGCTCCAGGACGGCGGCCGGGGTCTGGAAAGTTCGGCCTGAAGGGCGCTTCCGGGATGGCGGCGCCTCGGTTAATTATGGTAATTAAATGATATAAACGATATAATGAATACATAGGGAAGTAGGATTTTCCCGAAGAAAAGGCGAGGTCGTCCATGTCGGATAAAGTTCATAGCATCTGTTTCATGTGCACCGTGCGCTGCCCCATCGAGGTGGTGGTGGCCAACGATGACGTGGTCTGGATTCAGGGCAATCGCCATGTGGCGGGGATCGAAGGAGCCTTGTGCGCCAAGGGGTCCGCGGGTCTGGCGTTGCTCCATGACCACGAGCGGCCCCAGTATCCCATGATCCGCACCGGCCCCCGGGGGGGCGGCCAATGGCGCCGGGCCTCTTGGGAGGAAGCCCTGGATTACACCGCCGACAAGCTGCGGGAGATTATCCAGTCGCACGGCGGCCAGAGCGTGGTCTTCGGCGAGCGCACCAACCTCAACACCCACATCAGCAAGACCTTCGTGAAGGCCATCGGTTCTCCCAACCACTTCACCCATGACGCCTTGTGCAAAGGCTCGGTGAACACCGCCTTCCGCAGCCTGACGGGCTACGCCGACCCCCAGGTGGGCATCGACTACGCCAACACCCGCCATATCATCATGTATGGCCGCAATATCTTCGAGGCCCTGGAGATCGCGCCCATCAACAATCTGCTCAAGGCCATGGAAAAAGGGGCCAAGCTCACCTATATTGACCCCCGGGTGAGCGTCACCGCCACCAAGGCGGACCGCTACTGGATGATCCGGCCCGCCACCGACCTGGCCCTCAACTACGCCCTGATCCACACGATCCTGAAAGAACGGCTCTATGACGCCGACTACGTCAAGCGTTGGGTTTCGGGACTGGCGGAACTGCAGGCCTTTGTGGAGCCTTACACCCCGGAGTGGGCCGAAGCCGAAACCGGCATCCCGGCCGCGGAAATCGTCACCCTGGCCCGGGAAGCCGCGGAAGTCAAGCCCCAGGTGATCTTTCATTATGGCTACCGGGGGGCCCACCATCCCAATGAGATACATCTGCGCCGCTCCCTTATCATCCTGAACGCCCTCATGGGCAGCATCGAAGCCCAGGGTGGCCTGTTCTTCAAGAAAGGCGCTCCCGCCACGGGCCGGGGAGACATCGGCAAGTACGTCAGCCAGGAATTGCCCAAGGTCAGCGCCCCCCGTTTTGACGGCTCCGGCCGGGATGCCTTTCCCATCGCCGACTCTTCTCACGGCAATCCCCAGATGCTGGCCCAGGCCATTATGACTGAGGACCCCTACCCCATCAAGGCCCTCATCGCCAACCGGTTTGAGCCTCTCCAGTCCATTCCGGACAGCGCCGCGGTGCGCCGGGCCTTGGACAAGCTGGACCTCATCGTGGCCATTGACGTGAACTTCAGTGAAATCGCCTGGTATGCCGACGTCATTCTGCCCGAATCCATCTACCTGGAGCGGGCCGATTCCATCCAAATGATTGCCGGATTGAAGCCTTCGCTGCGCATTCGCCAACAGGCGGTTTCGCCCCGGTACGACACCAAGCCCGCCTGGCTCATTCTCAAAGAGATCGCCAAGCGGCTGGACCTGGGGCAGTATTTCCCTTACGAGACTGTCGAAGACATCTGGAACTTCCAGCTCAAGGACATGGGGGTGAAGATCGAGGACTTCAATGCCAAGGGGTTCGTCTCCCTGACCGATAAGGCGATATTGTGGGACCGGAAAGACGGCATCAAGTTCAAGACCCCCTCAGGCAAGATCGAACTGGTCAGCGAACTGCTGGAAAAAGCCGGCTTTCCATCTTTTCCCCCTTACGTCCCGGTGGCCAAGCCCCCCGAGGGCCATTTCCGCCTGATGGTGGGCCGCTGCGCCGCCCATACCCACGTCTCCACCCAGAACAACCCCTTTCTCAGCGAACTGGTGCCGGAAAACGAACTCTGGATCCACCCCAAGGCCGCGGCGGCCGCGGGCATCAAAGACGGGGGTTACGTGGAGGTGGTCTCGCCTTTAAAGACCAACGGCAAAATCAAGGCCAAGGTTACGGAATTTATCCATCCCGAGGCGGTGTTCATGCTGCACGGCTTCGGCAAGACGGTGCCGGCCCAGACCCGCTGTTACCAGAAGGGCGCCAGCGACGCCTTGCTGCAAGAAAATATCTCCGATAAAGTAGGCGGCAGCCCGGCCTTGGATGAAACCCTGGTGCAGGTGCGCCCGTTATAGTGAGGATAACCCATGAGCAAATACTATCTTCTCCAAGACCAGAAAAAGTGCATCGGCTGCCTGAGCTGCGAGGTGCACTGTAAGAGCAACAAGGGACTGCCCACCGGCCCCCGCCTGGGGCAGATCATGCCGGTGGGTCCCAAAATGGTGGCCGGGGTGCCCCGCCAGGCCTTTGTCTTCATGCCCTGTTTCCATTGCGAAGACCCCTGGTGCGTGCCGGTCTGTCCCACCCACGCCATGCGCAAGCGCCCGGAAGACGGCATCGTCTATGTGGAACAGGCCCTCTGCGTCGGCTGTAAAAGCTGCATCAGCGCCTGTCCCTGGGGCGCGCCCCAGTGGCATCCGGAAACCGGCAAGGTGGTGAAGTGCGATTATTGCATGGACCGGGTGGACCAGGGGCTGGAGCCGGCCTGCGTGGCCAAGTGCGTCACCCACTGCCTCAGCTTCGGCCGGGCGGAGCAACTGGACTTGACCCGCCGGGAGCGTTTCGCCAAAACCGTGGCTTTCGAACTGGAGACCATTGTCAGCGCCCGCTAAAATCGCTACTATCAACCGAGGGGCGACGGGCGCGTTACTCGCAGGCCCTCGCCCCTTGCTTTTCACTCCCGGAACCATAATGGAGAGTGCGCCCCATGGCTAATCAAAACGGCAGTCCTTTACTCCGCATCAATATCTCGACTTTTCCCCGCAAGAGTCTGAAAGTCGCCCAGGCCGTGGCCGACGCCTTCATCACCGAGTTAAAAGAACGTTCCCTGGATGACCTGGGTCCCCTGGACGTCCACCTGGTGGGCTGGCGCGGCATCGAAGGCAAGGACACGGTGGTGGAGGTGCGCGATCAGAAAGAGGCCCACCTGTATGAATTGATCACCCCGGATATGGCCCAACGCATCATTCAGAGCCATATTGACGAAGGCCGGCCGGTGCAGCGCTGGCTGGTGGGCAAAGATTACCGGGACTTCACCGAACACCAGAAGATGTACGTCTCGGACCTGGTGGGCAAGATCATTCCCACCTCCTGGGAAGAATACCAGGATTACGACGGCTACAAGGGCCTGCAAACCTTTTTCAGCCAGGGGTTCGACTCTTTCCTGCAAAAGGTGGTGGCCGCGGGTTTTTGCGAATTCACCCGGATCACCACCTCTCCATTGGGCGCCAAGTGGTGCGAACTGCGGGTGGAAAAAGAGCAGCCCATCCTGCTGGTGAACGCCGCGCCCCCCACGGAACAAAGCACCGGGGAAACCTTCCTGATGGAGGGCTGTCCCCATCAGGTAATCGAGGGCATCCTGCTGGCGGTCAAAACCCTGAAGGCCCAGGCGGCCATTATTTATTTGCCGGAGGAGGCCGATTTGGCCCGGGAACGTCTGCAGGAGGCCTGGAGCGCCTTCAAAGCCTCCCATATCTGGCCGTCCCGGGAGCCCCTCGTTGAACTCAAAATCCTTTCCGGCACCGGCTGCTTCCTGATTGAGGATGAAGAGCAGTTGATCCGGACCATCGCCGGCATGCTGCCCCGGTCTTTTTGGGACAAGTTTCCCCAGAGAATCTTTCTCACCCATAGTCTGGGCACCATAGCTTCTCTGCCCTTCATCGCCCAGACCCCGGTGGCCTGGTTCCGCAAGCTGGGGGTGGAATGCGCCCCGGGCACCATGATCTTCCGCCTCCGGGGTGCGGTGGAGCGCCCCGGTTTTGTGGAGCTGCCCCTGTCGGCCACCCTGAACGAAGTGATCAACGCCATCGGCGGCGGCTGGCGCTACGGCCGGGTCCCCAAGGCCGTCCAGGTGGGCGGCGCTCTGGGAGGGATTTTTCCCCAGTCCCTGCTCCACCTTAACCTCAGTCACGAGACCTTGCGGGAAATGGGGGCCACTCTGGCCGTGGGGGACATTCTGGCCCTGGATGAACGGGATTGCCTGGTGACCCTGGTGCGGGACCAGATTGCCTGGGTCCTGGACCAGCCCGGGGGTCAATGCGCCAATTGCCAACCGGCCTTGACCAGGATTAAGGACTTGCTTTCGGATATCACTGGCGGCCTGGGGACGGAGGCCACTTTAAAGGAACTAAAGGAGATTTGCGAAAAACTCAAGTTACGCGGTTCTTGCCACCTGGGCCGCCAGGCGGTGAACCCGGTGCTGACTTCGCTGCACTATTTCCCCGAGGAATACCGCCTCCACCTGGAGAACAAGCACTGCCCGGCGGGCGAGTGTCCCAAACTTTTGCTGGCTCCCTGCCATCAGGCCTGTCCCGCCGGCATTGACATCCCCAGTTTTCTGGCCCTTACCAGCCAGGGGAAATACCAGGAAGCCTGGGAAGTGATGCGGGAGGACAATCCCTTTCCCTGGGTCTGCGGCCTGGTCTGCCCCCATCCCTGTGAACGGGCCTGTGTCCGGGGCAATCTGGACGAGGCCATTAATATCCGCTATATGAAGGCCTTTCTCTCCGAATGGGTCTCCAAGCACGGCAACTTCGCCGCGCCCACCCCGGCTCCTCCCAACGGACACAAAGTGGCGGTGATCGGCTCCGGCCCGGCCGGCCTCACTTGCGCCCATTACCTGGCCCTGAAGGGCTACCAGGTGACGGTTTTCGAGGCCCTGCCGGAGGCGGGCGGCCTGCTGCGGGCCGCCATCCCGGATTATCGCCTGGCCCGGGAGGTGGTGAACAAAGAGATCAAGCTGATCAAATATCTGGGGGTGGAATTCCGCACCGGGGTGACGGTGGGCCAAGACGTCACTCTGGACGAATTAAGGCGCCAGGGTTATAAAGCCTTTTTCCTGGGGATCGGGGCCCATCTCGGTTATAAGCTGAAAATCGAGGGCGAAGGGGATTTCCCCCAGGTCCATGACGTCATCAGTTTCCTGCGCCATATTTATCTGGGCAAGAAGGAAAAACCCGCCGACCAGGTGGTGGTCATCGGGGGCGGCAACGCCGCCATGGACGCGGCCCGCACCTGTATCCGGCTGGGCTGCAAAGAAGTGCACGTCTCCTACCGCCGCACCCGGGCCGAAATGCCCGCCCATCCCGAGGAAGTGGAACAGGCCCTGGAAGAAGGGGTGCAGATCCATTTCCTCACCGTGCCCATCAAGGTGGGCGGCAGTAACGGCCAGGTGGAATATCTGGAGTGCCTGCAAGCCGAACTGGGCCGGCCCGACCCCAGCGGCCGCCGCCGTCCCATTCCCATTCCGGAAAGCAACTACCGCATCGAGGTGGGCGCGGTGATCACCGCCATCGGCCAGCAGCCGGATTTATGCCCTTTCCCGGAACCGCCGGTGCAGACCACCCCCTGGTGCACCATCGTCACGGAAAAAAACGGCACCAGGACTACGGTGCCGGATATTTTCTCCGGGGGCGACGCGGTGACCGGGCCGGCCACGGTGGTGGAGGCCATTGCCGCGGGCAAGCGGGCGGCTATGGAAATCGACCACTTTATTCTGGGAGGCAGCGGGGCCAAGCCGGTGCTCAGCCCGCAAAAGCGCCGCAAGGTGGAGTTTCAGATCATCCCCTCGGCGGAAAAAATCGCCAACCATCGGACTCCGGTGACCATGCTGGACCTGGGGTTGCGCAAAACCACCTTCACCCCCATCGAAATGGGCTACTCCGACAGCCAGGCCCAGAAGGAGGCCAACCGCTGTCTGCGCTGCGACGTCTGCATCCGTTGCAGCGCCTGCGAACGGGCCTGCCGCCAGATGCGGGTGCGGGCCTTGAAATTTTCCCAGATCACCACCACCGAGCGGGTGCTCACCGATTATCCCCTGGCCCGGGAGACCTGCATCGCCTGCGGCGCCTGCGCCCTGGCCTGCCCCACCCAGGCCATTGACTACCAGGAGGGGCCGGACTTTCGGGAGGTGCGCCTCTGCGGCACGGTGCTGAATCATCTGGAAACCCCCCGCTGTGCGGCCTGCGGCGAGCCTTTGCCCCCCCAGCGGTATATGAACTACGTCTCCAACCGCAGCGATGCCATGATCGGGAAACAGGTGCTGCGCCGTTTCTGCCCCCGGTGCGCCAGACAGCAGCGGGCCCAGCAGTTTGTCAAGTT
>CAZOCQ010000034.1:0-19610 GCA_964578335.1 uncultured Desulfobacca sp. | reverse complement strand
GCCCGACCTTTGGTTCCGGAGACCAACGCTCTATCCACCTGAGCTAATCGCCCGCTTCTAGAAATATTACCAAATGCCCGGCCCTTGTCAAGAAAGGGATTTTGCGGTTTGGCCCGCTCAGTTCCCGGGCGCCTTTCACTCCCACAATCTCTGCGCCGCAAAAGGGCCCCGGTTCACCGGCGGCGAGTCCCCTTGGGCCGCCCATAAGGTGCGCGCCCCGGGATCGAAGACGACGCAGACCGCGGTGCCGGCGTTGGCCACCCCGTCGTCCGCCAGGATGGTTTGCAAATCGGCCGGCCCCAGACGGCGGCCCCAGGCCAGGTCTTGCAGCCGCCGGTTGCGGGCGGCGCTGTAAGCCTCGGTGAAATGGTGGGCGGGCAGCGGCGAGAAGGGGGGCGGGGGCGGGAAACGGCCCTTCACGGGCCGCATAACCGAGCTTTGGTAGTGATTGGTGACGGTGAGCAGGCCCCGCCGGGGATGGCGACTGGTCGCTTTGCGGGGGGAAAGCTCCAGCACCAGCGCCTGCCGGGGATCGCAGAGCATGAGGTTGTTGCCGATGGTGCCCGGCAGTTCCAGCACCCGGGCGGCGACCTCCGGGGCCGTGGTCCCGGCCTCCAGACCCAGCCGGAAGCGCAGGGCCGCGGGCAGGCCTTTCAGGGTGCGCTCCCGACTCACCGCGGTGAGTTGGGCCAGGGCCACCCCGGCCCGGTTCAGGCCGGTGCAAACCCCCAGGAAACCCGGCCAGGCCAGGGAGGCCAGGGGCTGGCCTTGATCCGGCTCCAGGAGAAACAGGGTCTGCAGGCGCACCAGGATCTCCAGAAAAACCGGGTAATCCAGGTTCCGCCCCATGAGGTACCCGCCGTCCAGGCTGTGGCCCTCCCCCACCGCCAGGGCCGAACAGCGGGGGGTGTTGTTGGCCAGATCATCAGTGACGTTGATGAGGAGCAGGGTCCCCAGGCTCACCTGGGCCCCGGCGGCCAGCGCGGTCATCTCGGCCCGGAAGGGCGCCGGCAGGTAAGGCAGAAAACGCCGGGCCAGCAGGACCAGGCCGCCGAAGAGAGGCAGACCTCCGGCATAGAGACTGAGGCGGGCCAGGTAGCTCAGCAGGGCCCGCCGCATCTGGCGGATTTCCGTCCCCAGGGTCTGGCCGTGACGCCGGCCCCGCTCCCGGGGCGAGCCGGTTAGTTCGAGGGCGCGCAAGGTCTGAGAGGGTTTTCGGTTTTCGGTTTTCGGAAAGAAATTAAAAATAACTCAAACAGCTCAAATCCGCCTGCGCCCGGGGCTAAGGGCGGAACTTGTGGGCGATGGATTCATAGCGGATTTTGGTGGCTTTCAGTCCCTGGGTTATTTTCAACCCCAGTTTTTCGCGATAAACCTGCCACAAGAACCAGGTGTTCACCACCATATAGCGTTTCAGATAGGCGGCCGGGTCCAGGTAGGTGCGATATAACCACTCCAGCCCTTTTCCCTGGGCCCAGGCCGGGGTGTCGGGCTTGAACCCGGCCAGGACATCAAAACTGCCTCCCGTCCCCACACAGAGGGGAATTCCCAGGGCCTTGGAATAACGGTCGATCCAGAGGTCCTGCTTGGGCACCCCCATGGAGACAAAGACCGCGTCAGGCTTTAGCCTTTTAATATCTTTGGATATTTGAGCCTCAGTCTCCTCCGACAGATAACCGTCGTGCCAGCCCGCCACCAACCCCGGCCCGTATTTCTGGGTAAGCTGGTCGGCCAGGGCCGCCACCACCTCGGGCTTGGCCCCCAGCAGGTAGATGCGGTAACCTTTGGCGGCGCTGAGTTCAAAGAAATGCTGGGTCAGGGAAATCCCGCGCATATAGTGGAGGGGCGCCAGGTTCAAGCGCCGCGCCCCCCAAACAATGGCATATTCGGGGACAATCAAGCCGGCCCCCAGGATGTGCGCCTTTAAGGAGGCGTCCCGTTTGATCTCCCAGAGATATTGGGCGTTCAGGGTGACCAGATGGGTGTTCCGGCGTTGTTCCACCGCGGCGCTCATCCACTCCAGCACTTGGGAGTAGTTGAGGGTGGTCACCGGGCAGCCCAGAAACATGACGGTGGCGGCCTGGGCCTTCAGGTGACACGCCTGCGCCTCCAGAAGCTTTAAGGATTTTCGGGGTAAAAGGTCAGTTGACGCCAAGGATATCCCTCCAGGTCTGGGTGGCGGCGCCAAAGCAGTGTTTCCGGCGAATCAGATTCAGGGCGCTTTGGGAGCATTTCTGGTAGAGCGACGCGTCTCCCAGCAATTTCATGATGGCCTTGGAGAAGGCCTCGGCCGCCTGAGGGCTGCCGATTAAAAACCCGGTCTCATTATTCCGGGCGATTTCAGCCATATCCGCCACGTCTGAAACCACCACCGGCAAACCGCAGGCCATGGCTTCCAGGCAGGCGCAAGACAAGCCTTCCGAGTTCGAAGTCAGGACAAAAACCTTGGCCTGGCGGTAGTATGAGGCCATATCGCGGCGAAATCCCAAAAAGTCCAGGTTTTCCTCCAGGTCCAATTCCCGGGCCTGTCTTTCCAAAGTCTCCCGCAACGGGCCCTCCCCCAGGATGGCCGCCCGCACCTCGGGGAATTGCTCTTTAACCTGCTTGACGGCCTGGAGAAACAGGTCCACCCGCTTCCGCTCCGCCAACCAACAGGCGGTGATCAAGTCATAATTGGGGGGACCGCCGTCCGGCCGGGGCGCAAACCGCTGCAGATCTATGGTGCTGTGCAACCGGACGATGCGGTCCGCCGATATTCCGAGCTTTTCCATGAGCTGGCGTTTGGTGTTCCTCCCCGGCGCAAATATCAGGTCGGAATGGCGCACGATAAAGGGATTAACCTTTCTAAAAACCGGTCTGAGGGCGGGAAAATTCCGGATCAAGGCATTATCTTCGGCGGTGGAATTGTCCGGTACGGTGATTTCATCGAATCCGCCGATCAGATGCTGGAAAATCTTTTTCCGGAATAATTTCCCCACCAGCCAGGCGCTGTGGCCATGGGCATTGAGGGCATAGGCCATGACGATCTCGGGAGCGTGCCGCCGCACCACCCAGGCGAGCAGCAACAGTTTGGCCAGGGACTTGTGCAGACTGAGCCGGTAAAGCCGGCGGGACGGCGTCAGGTAACGCACCTTGGGCAGCGGCGGCCCGGCCTGGTCAGTCACCACCAGGATCTCCTCAAGTCCCTTAAGCCTTCCCAGGGGGGTCAGTTTGGCCCGGAGCAGGCTTTCCCTCAGGTTGGCAATAATAGCAATCTTCATTCAAAAAATGATTACAAACAAGTTAAGGTTCATCTATTTTTTAAGTAAATCGTCAATTGGTAAGATGCAACCCCCCAGGGGTCGGTTAGCCCAGGAATTCGACGAATTTTTGAGAGAGCCCGCTGCCCAAAGGTCCACCAGGGGCTCCGGGCCCCCCCTTCCGGGCCGGGAATGCCGAAGGCCGGATAGCCCCAGGTCAGCAAAAATTCTATTTGCCAGGGGAATTGCTGGGAAATATAACGCAAACATTCGGCATTAAAAAATTGCAGATGTTCAAAATCCACCTTCAGAAAATAATGAGCGTCGTAAGGCGCCCGGTGGTTGACATAGCCATTAGGGGTTTGAATAATTAGTAAGCCTTGGTTATTTAATAGCGATCTGGCCTTATCCAAAAACCGCAGCGGCTCCGGCGGGTGTTCGATGATATCCGCCATGATGATGACGTCAAATTTATCGCTAAACTCCACCGCCAGAAAATCATCATCATAAACCGTGAATCCACCGGTTTTAACGAAATCACTGGCGTGCTTATTAATCTCCACGCCCTGCCCGATGGCGCCGGCGTTCTTTAGATAAAATAAATTTTCCCCCCAGCCGCAGCCTACATCCAGAACCTTGGCTCCTTTTAAGGCGATAAATTTATTTAAGCCAGCCAGAAAGGGAGGGCGAAAATTGAATAATTGCTTCTTCCCCGGGCGCCGGGGACGGTAATCCGACCAATAAGTCTCATAGAGCGAGGCCAGGTCAGCCGCGTCCGGGACAGCTCTGACGTAAAACAGGCCGCAGTCCCGGCAGCGGCTCACTTCCAGGCGGTCCGGCCGCAGGTAGTCGGCATCGTTCTCCCGGCGGCAAACGGGGCAGGGCCGCGGCGTCAGGGCCTCGAGCCGCCAACTCGGAATCTTCCGGCCCGGCAGGGGAGGCAGGATCTTCATGAGCGCACCATCCGGGAAGAGTCCGGTATCCGGCCCCGGCCCTCGATGCCGTTGTAGCCGTAGTGCGCCTCAACCCCTTCCAGGCCGGCCTCCCGGAACCAGCGGCGCACCGTCCCCAGGGTCTGGGGCAAGTCATAGCGGGGCGAGAGCATATCGAAGGTGTCCAGATAGGCCCACTCTTTCAACAGGTCGCCTTGCAGGCCGTAACTGGCGTAATCCGCCACCAGCAGCCGCCAGTTGAGGGAATTGCCGATTTTCGGGACCTTGCTGATAACCCGGCAAAGGGGCCACCAGAAGTCCACCCATTTCCTGGTGAAGCGGTAGAGGCGTTGCGGCTCGAGGCGCCGGGTCAGGAAGCGCACATAATATTTGGTGGCCAGAAAAGTGGCAAAGAAGGTCCGCTTATAGACATCAACCACCAATTCTCCCCCGGGTTTCAGCAAGGGGGGCAACGCCGCAAAGGCCTGAGGCGGGTTCGGGGTGTGCTGCAGCATCCCGAAGCAGAATAATTTGTCGAAGGTCCCCGGATAAAAAGGCATCTCATAGACGCTGGCCTGCACGATGAGGACGTTGGGGCGGCCGCCGTTGGCCTGGTAATTGACCTCCACCGCCTGGCTGTAGTCCAGGGAGACCACCAGGGCCCCGGTGGCCGCTGCGGGTTCGGTGAACCGGCCGGCGCCGCTGCCCACTTCCAGCACCAGTTGTCCGGACAGGTCCCGGGGCCAGCGAGTCTCTTCAAAGAACCGCGTCTCCGAGAGTTTCAGGCCGGTGTAACTGTCATATTGGGTCCGGGCGTGCCGCCGCCATTCCAACCCAAAGCTGGCGGCGTAATTTTCCAGGGGCACGAAGCGAGGCACGCCCCCCAGAATGGGATAGGCCGCGGCGCAACCCGGGCAGGTCAATTGCCCCGTCTCGATCTCCGCTTCCCGATGGCGTTCCACCGCCGCCAGCGCCAAGCGGCCGCGGCAGCGGGGACAGCAGAGCAGGGGCAGAAAAGCTTCTCGCATGGTAAAATACCGTTTTCGGATTCCAGTTTTTTGGGAGGGGGGGCCGCCGGTCGAAAGGCCGACTGGCGAGGGCCCCCCCCCACCCCCCCCCCCCAACCCTCCCCCCTCAAGGGGGAGGGAGCTAAACCGCCATTAATGCGACCGTAGACCGTAGGGCGGGAAAGCGAAGCGCATCCCGCCATTAGCGTTGCCTCATCTAACCGCCGTTGCCGAGCCCGCCATTCCCTCAGGATCGAGCCAATCCGGCCCGCCAGCGCTCCCGCAGGTCCAACAGGGCCACGGCGCTCAGGACCGCAAAGACCGGCTGCAGGCCGATGCGGTAGCGCGGATCGCCGGCGGTGATGAGGGCCACCCCGGTCAGCACCACAGCCAACAGTCCCCATACCGCCAGGCCGGGGGCGCCCCGGCGCCAGGCCGCCAGGTAGCCCCAGATACTGAAAAACAGCATAACATACCAGAACAGGATGGCGTAAAGCCTGAGGTAGACCCCGGCGTGCCGCCAAAAATGCACCGCCTGCATCAGGCTCACCCCGGCGGCCTGGAGGGGATGCGCCCGAATCCAGGCCAGGCCCGCTTCCTGGTAGCGGCGGTTGTATTCCACTTCGCTGAGGTTGGGGGGCACCGGCAAAATGACATTCTGCCATTGTCCATAAGTCCCCAGCCTGGATGAATTGGCGGCCGCATCATTGTAAAGCCCGTAATAAGCCGACCCCCCCTGGGTGGTCACCGGAATGAAGGCGCCCAAGGCCAGGTAATTCCGCACGATCCAGGCGCTCCAGAGCAGGCCGATGATCCCCACCGCGAGCAGGCCGTTGCAGACCGACCGCCGCAGGTGGTCCCGCCCGCTATAAATGATCCAACCCCCCAGGAAGGGCAGGAAGGGGAGTAGATTGGCCTTGGTGAACATGGCGGATCCCCAAAGGAGGCCCACCGCCGCGGCCCAGGGCCAGGTCTGCCGCCGCCGCAGGCGTTCCAAGGCCAACAGGCCGAAAGTCATTAATAAGACAAAAGTGGTTTCGGCCAATAAATAGCTGCCGTAGATAAAGACATAGACATCCGCGGCATTGATGGCGGCGGCCAGCAGGCCCACGGTGGGATTGAAGAATTCCCGGCCCAGCCAGTAAACCCCCAGGCAAATCAAGGCGTTGAGCAGCACCAGCACCGGGATGGCCGCAAAAGGGGCGGCGCCGAAGAGGGCGTACACCGGCGCCAAAAACAGGGGAAACCCGGGCGGCCGATAAGCCGTGGGAAGGCCGTTTCTAGTGAACCCCTGCCCTTGCAGCAACGAGATGGCCAGATCATAATAACTGGCTTCGTCTCCTTGGAAAACCCGCGGCTGCGTCAAGGTGGGCCAGGCAAACCAGAGGCGCACTCCCAGCGCCGCCAGAAAAATCAAGAGCAGCAGGATAAGCCTGAGACCGCGGCCGGAGGAAAAGGTGTCAGTGGTCAACAGAGACGAATCTCCGGATTATGTTTAAATTCTGTGCTCAATTTTGCGGGCGTCGGGCCCGAATCAGCAGCGAGCCGGCAAATTCCCGCAAGAAGGGGGTGTGCTCCAACCGCTCCCCCAGTTTCTGCATCTTTTTGATCCAGGCCGGCGTGGTTTGGGGATGGAGCCAATCGAACGGGGTAATCGCTATTTCGGTAAATCCGGCCCGGGCCAAAAGGCGCTGCAGCGACGGACGCACAAACGCGGTTTCATCGGGCGAAACATACCAAAAACAGGGCAAAAAGGACAATTTTCTTTCGAGCCAGACCTGGGGATTCAGCATATTGGGTTCGGCAAAAGACAAATAGCCGCCCGGCTTGAGCAGCCCGAAGATTTTCTCCAGGGCCGCTTCCACCTCCAGGTGATGCAATATCGAGGACCCGATGACCGCGTCAAAGGGGCCTTCCACCCGGCATTCCTCAAAAGGCATTTCCAGGAACCTGATCCGTTCCTCCGGGAGACGGCGGGCCCGGGCCTGGGCCAGCAGCTCGCCGGAAATATCCACGGCCAGCAGGTTGGCCCCGGAAGCGAGGAACAGCTCACTGAACATCCCGGTGCCGCAGCCGATTTCCAGGGCCAGGACCCCGGGCCCCAGCCGGGCGCCGGCGGCGATCAAGGCGGCCCGCCGCTGGGCCCGGAGGCGCCCGGCCGGCGTCCCCCAGCCCCAAATTTCCACCGGGTCACCTTGGGCCAGCAGCTTGCCGTGGGCGATTTCATGTCGGGTGCGGGTTGATTTAGTCATCAGAGTCGTCGGTTCAATGATTTACTCTCACCAGCTCGATGCGGGCGAACATGGCCAGGTGTCTCATCCAGGGCTGCAGGAGCTGCTCCAGCCGCCGCCAGCCGCCGTAGGTCCAGGCCGGGCAGAGGCTCACCAGGGAGACGCCCCCGGACAGCAGGTAGCGGAACGGCAGGCCCGGTTCGAGGCGGCGGATTTGCCACTGGGGGAATTCCCGTTCAAATCGCCGCCGGTCCCGGGCAAAAATAATCCAGGGCAGAGCGCCGTTGGCCCCGGAAAGCGGCCCGCTGGAGGGGAACTCCCATTCGGAGGCCTCCGGACGGAAGGGCTCCGGGTGCAGGCGCCGGTAAATCAGGCGCGACCAGGGGCTAACCCATGGTTCGATCATGACCGCCACGCCCCCGGGCCGCAGGCAGCGGGCCGCCTCCGCCAGAAAAAGGCGCGGCCGGGGCAGATGGTGCAGGACGTCAATCATCACCAAGGCCCGCAGGGTCCCGGACCGCAAAGGCAACTGTTGTCCATCCAGCACCGCGGCCAGACCCGGCAGATAAAAAATCTCCGAGGTCAGCAGGCCGGGGATGAATTCCGGCAAAAAACCGGCGCCCGCCCCGAGTTCCAGCACCGGCCCCGCTCCCGGCGGCAGGGCCGCGGCGATGTCCTGATACCATTCCTGATAGATCAGCCGCAGGAACTTTTTTTCCCGGATAATCCGCCGCCTCATCAGGGTGGTTCGGGGATCGTCGAGGTCGAGCCCCCGGGTGAGGGGATGGGCCAGCCAATCTTTCAGCACTCTCCCCCCACTCAAACAAACTTGAGACGTTTGGCGGCGAACATTACCATGCGCAGCAGCAGCCAGCCGTGGCTCCAGCGCTGGATGTTGGTGCTGCCGTAGGTCCTCTCCCGGTAGCGGATGGGCAGATCCAGGATTTTCAGATTCAACCGGGCGGCCCCGAAGAGCAAATCGAAATCGCCGAAGGGATCGAACTCCCCGAAATAAGCCCGGTTGGCCGCGATGGTCTCGTACTCCGATTTCCACAAAACCTTGGTGCCGCAGAGCGTGTCCTTGACCGGCTGGCCCAACAGCCAGGAAAAGGCCAGGCTGAAGAATTTGTTGCCCAGCAGGTTGAGGAAGCGCATGGCCTTCTCTTCCATGGGATAGACCAGCCGCACGCCGTTGACGAACTCGGCCTTGCCCGACACCAGCGCCTCGTAAAACCGGGGCAAATCCTCGGGCGGCACGGTCAGGTCGGCATCCAGAATCATCAGGATGTCACCGCTGGCCTGGGCAAAACCGAGGCGCACGGCGTCGCCCTTGCCCACCCCGGTCTGGCGCCACAACTGGCAGGCGCGTTCCGGATATTGAGCCCTGGCCGCCTCCATGGTCTCGTAAGTATTATCTTTAGAATGGCCCTCCACCAGCACCAGTTCCGTCCCTGCCCCCATTTCCGGGGTGCGGGCGAAGATTTCGGGGATATTGCCGGCCTCGTTGCGGGCCGGGACGATGACCGAGACCCGCGGCTTCTCGGGGCCGTTCTGGCGGCATGGCAAGGGCCGGGCAATAATGAAGTTGGTCAGGGCCAACATCCTGAAAGGCCAGAATTTTACCAGGCCGCGGTTGGCCAAAGCCGCCAGGACCGGAGTCCCCAGGGGCCAGAGGATTTCCGGCCAATGCCGGATCACTTCGAAATCGGCCAGATTCAATAAGGCGCTGATGTCCTCCACGGTGAGCCAGTTTTGGTACAGCCTGGCCGAGGCCAGGTCCCATTTGGTCGCCAGGGCCAGGGGCAATTCCCATAAGCGGCTATAAGAATTAATAATTATCCTGGTTTGCGCGTGGCACAAGGGAGCCACCTTTTCCAACACCCCTTGCACGTCCCAGAGATCGTTGACCAGGTCGGACAGGATGATGACGTCGAACTTTTCTTTGAGGCACAGATCCTGGACGTCCGCCTGGATAAAACGCAACTCCGGGTGGCGAAGCCTGGCCCGGCTCAACATTTCGGCGGAAAAGTCGATTCCCACTCCTACTTCGGGCAGGACCGCGGCTAAAAGGTCGCCCTGGCCGCAGCCGAGTTCCAAGACCCGCTGTCCCGGCACGGTCAGGAAGCGGTAAATCTCCACCAGCCGCTGGCTGTAGTAGCCCCCCCACCCGGTCCAGGTATCCCTTTTCTTAGCCACCGCGTCCCATTGGGCCCTGCGGCTCTGCTGGAAGGCCAGGCGAGCCTTTTGGTTGCTGTTTTCCGTCACTAAGTCCTCGTTTTGATTTTACTGTAAGGGCGATCTTGTATTCGCCCCGCCCCTCTGGGCGAACACCAGGTTCGCCCCTACGGTTGAGGGGTGGGAACGGCGCTCAAAGAGGCCACCCAGACCCAAAAGGGAATGGCCACGTGCTCCACCTGCCAAACCGGGCCGTAGGCCGTGGCCAGGACGGCAAAAAAGACCCACATGAGCTCGACGGTTCGGCCCCGGAGAAACTGGTCTTCTGTCGCCGCGGTCCGGCAATATCTCCAGGCCAGCCACCAGACCGCCCCCATCAGCCAAATGCTGGCCACCATGCCCAACATCCCCAACTCCAGGAGGGTGCGGGTAATCTGGACATAACCGATGCCGCTCAGAAATTTTTCCGACTCGAACTCATCTTCGCTGGCGGTCACCTTGCTGAATTCGGCGTATTCATAAGGACCTTCCCCGAACCAGAATTTTCCTTTGCTGCTCCAGGCCTGCTGGAAGGCGCTGGGGATCTGGACCAGGCGGTTGATGCTCCTGCCTTTGTGCAAGCGTCCCGAAAACATCACTTCCCAGACCGCCCGGGGGTTTTGCAGCATCATGACGGCCGTATTTTCCGGCATGATCTCCGAATAGATCTTCAAACTACCCCAGAGCGCCAGAGCCAATCCGGGGATGATCACCAGCATTCGCAGCGCGCCCCGGGAAAAGAGCTTGCGGACCAGGATGAATCCCAGCAGCAACGTTAAAAAGAGAAAGCTGGCGTTGATCGAGCCCAGCACGGCGGGGATCAGCAGTAAAACCGTATAAAGAAAATATCTGACGCGGTGCTTCGAACCTTCGAACAGATAAGTCAGGAACACGCATTGGGCCAGGACGCACATCAGGCCCATTTGGCTGGTTCCGCCCGGCCCCAGGGTGCCTCCCACGTCGTCAATCCGCCACTTTAAAACAAAGAATTCGAAGATGGTGAACGGAATCTGCAAAAAGATTAAGCCTAAAAACCATTTTTGGTAAGTTTGGAAGACCCTGGGTTCAAATTGTAAATTGACCAATAACACATAGAATAAAGGGAACTTCAAATAAAAACGCAGGCCCAACATAGTGGCAAGGAGGCCGGAATGGTTGGCCAGGGCGGACAGAATAATGGCCGCCAAAAAAAACAGGAGCGGCAAGTCTATCACCGTCCGCCGCCAACGCCCCGTTCTCACCGCGGTAAAAATTATGTGCAGGAAAAATAAGCAGAAAATGCCATCGGAAAGCCAGACCACCTTTTGGGGCAGCAGGCCGACATATTTATCGCTCAACACATAAACAAAAAAATCAAAAAACAATAAAACAAATAAGCCGACTTGCGGCTTTAGCAGGATCAGCCGGCAGCAGAAGACCGCCAGGAGAAAACCCAAGATCAATTGCAGCGGCAGCATCAATTTGATGGAGAGCAGCCAGCATAGGGTAACCAACAGCGGCAGGGCCAGGACCAGGATCCAGGTCTGCCAGGCTTGATGGCGCTGCCACCATTTGAGCACCGGGTTATTTAAGATGTTGTATTCCATGCACTTTACCTAAGCAGCCCGCCGGTTCAGCATCTCAACGTACAGCCCTTCATATTGTCTCACCATGTGGTCCAGGAGATATTTTTCCTTGACCAGGCGGCGTCCGGCCTCGCCCAGGGCCCGGGCCTGCTGCGGCTCCCGAAACAACTGCCTAATGCCGGCGGCCAGGGCCTCGGGGGAGGGCTGCGCCAAGAGCAGCCCGGTTTTCCCGGATTGAATCACCGCGGCGTTTCCCGGACAATCGCTGGCCACCACCGGCTTGCCCAGGGCCAGGTATTCCAGCAGGGCGTTGGAGAGGCTCTCCCCCATGGGGCTCAGCAGGGTGCAGACCCGGCTGCCGGCGATGAAGGCCTCCGGTCTTGAGGTGCCTGCGACGATCCGCACGGTCTGCTCCAGCCCCAGTTCACTCACCAGGCGGCGCGTCCGGGCCAGGGTGCCCTTATCCAGGCCCACCAGGGTCAGCCTGGCCTCCGGGAATTCCTGCTGAATCAAAGGCAGGGCCCGGATGACGGTGGCCTGGTCCTTATAGGGGCTGAAATTGGCCACCATGCAAATCCCATAGGCGCCGTTGAGCACCGGTTGAACCCCTTCAAAACGCCGCCAATCCAAGCCGTTGGGGATGACCCGGGCCTGCGCCGCCCGGTCCAGTCCGTAAGCCGCCAACCCGGCCCGGGAATTGGCCACGATGGCGTCCGCCCTCAGCGCGGTCCAGCGGAGCAGCCGGTGACTGAGACTCAGGCTGGGTAAAGCGGCGCGGATGCCCCCGTTGATCAGGGGCAGCCGCCGCAGCCGCGCCGTCGCCAGGGCCGCCAGGTTGGACATCCAGCCGAAAGCGTGAATTAAATCCACCCAGGGACGCCGCGCCTGCCGGAGCAGCCCCAGCACCGGAGTGACATCATAGCGCGCCCGGCGCCGTAAGGCCAGAAAATCCCCGGCATATTGGGCCGCTTCCCCCTCCAGTTCGCCGCCGCGGTCCAGCACGGCCAGGGCGGTGCGGAAGCGGCCGTTCCGCTGCAAGCCCTTGAGCAGCTCGACAATCTGGCGCTCCAGGCCGCCCACGCCCAGCTGGTCCACCACCAGCAGCACGGTGGGGGGATTATCGGCCATCCAGGTATTCACGGCACCACATCTCCAACATCAGGACCACCCAGACGTGGTTGGTCAGGCGCGACCGGCCCGAGGCCTGGCCCCGGAGCAATTCCGCCAGCGCCGGCCCGGAGAAGATGCCCCGCTGGGTGGTGCGCCGGTCCAGCAGCAGGCCGCGGATAAAGCCGGTCAGGTCATCCCGGAACCAGCGGTTAAAGGGGACCCCAAAACCCTGTTTGGCCCGGTCCAGCACCGGGTCGGGCACCAGCCCGCGCAGCGCCCGCTTCAGCAGGGCCTTGCCCCGGCCGTTCTGCAGGTGCAGCGCCGCCGGGGCCGCGGCCATTAATTCCAAAAAACGGTAATCCAGCAAGGGACAGCGCACTTCCAGGGAATTTAGCATGCTGGCCCGGTCCACCTTCACCAGGATATCCTCCGGCAGGTAAACCCGGCCGTCGGCATATTGCAGGCGGGAGAGCGGCGCCAAATCCGCCGCCTCCTTCAAGGCCGCGGTAATGGCGGCTATCCCGTTGGCCCCTAGCAGCCGGGCCGCCTCCCCGGTGAGCAGGCTCCGGACCTGCTGGGGCGGCAGCTGCCGCATGGCGAAGGCGTAGCGCTCCTCGGGGTCCAGCAGCAGCCGCTGGGCCAGGCGCGGGCCCGGCAGGTGGAGCGGCAGCGCGGCCAGGGGCCGCAAGAGCAGTCGCCGCCAGGAGCGCGGGATCAGATCAACCCGCGCTTCTTTCAGATACTGAGCGTAGCGCTCATAGCCGCCGCAGGCCTCGTCGCCGCCGTCCCCGGAGAGGCAGACGGTGACGTGCTGCCGGGCCAGTTTGGCGACGTAATAAGTCGGCACCGCCGAGGAATCGGCAAAAGGCTCATCATACTGCCGGGCCAGGCGGGGCAGCAAATCCGCCACGTTTTCCGGCTGCACCACCAGTTCGTGGTGTTCGGCCCCGAAGCGCCGGGCCACCAGCCGGGCATAGGCGCTCTCGTCATAATCCCGGTCCGCAAAGCCGATGGTGAAGGTCTTGACCGGCCGTTCGCTGGCCGCGGCCATCAGGGCCACCACCGCGCTGGAATCAACCCCGCCGCTTAAAAAGGCCCCCAGGGGCACGTCGCTCAGCAACCGGTCTTTCACAGCCGCGGCCAGCATCTCCCGGGTCCGGGCCGGCCACTCGGCGTCGGGATAATCCCGCTTGGCCCGGCGGAAGGCCGGCAGCCAGTCCCAGTAACTCCGGATTTCGGCCCGGCCCGGCTCCAGCACCAGGTAATGCCCCGGCCGCAGCTTGTTGATCCCGGTAAAAATCGTCCTGGGCGCGGTGACGTAGCCCAGGGCCAGGTACTCGCCCAACGCCTCCCAATCAAGCTGGCGGGGCGTCGCCGGGTCCGCCAAGATGGCCTTCAATTCCGAGGCGAAGATGATTCTCCGGCCGTCGTCGTAATAATAGAGCGGCTTTTTGCCGACGCGGTCCCGGGCCAGGACCAGGCGCTGCCGGGGCGCGTCCCATAAAGCCAGCCCAAACATGCCGTTCAGGTGCGCCAGGCAGTCAACGCCTTGCTCTTCATACTGGTGCAGCAGGACCTCGGTGTCGGTGCGGGAGCGGAACCGGTGTCCCTTGGCTTCGAGGCGCCGGCGGGCCTCCTGGAAATCGTACAACTCGCCGTTGAACACCAGCCAGACGCTGCCGTCCTCATTGGCCATGGGTTGGCGGCCGGCCGGCGAGAGGTCGATGATGGAAAGACGGCGGAATCCGAGCCCGAGGCCGTGGCCGTCGTCATAATAAAAACCGCGGTCGTCCGGCCCCCGATGCCTCAGGGTGTCGGTCTGGCGCGGCAGCAGCTCCCGGTCCACCGGCTCCCGGTTTCGGTAGTTATAGATCCCGCAAAAGCCGCACATGGTGAAAGTTACGCCTCGCGAAAAAACCGGTGGGCCCGCCCGTAGAGGTCTTCCAGGTACCCGGAATAAATCTCCACGCTCTGCTCGCTCATGACTTTGGCCCTGCCGGCCCGCCCCATCTCCACCGCCAGGTCGAAATGGTCCAGCAAAAAGTCGAAGCGCGCCGCCACCGCCTCGGCCTCCAACCGCGCCCGGAACCCCACCTGCTCCGAAACCAGCCGCCAGGTCTCTCCCACCTCCGAGGCCACCACGGCGCAGCCGCAGGCCATGGCCTCCATCAGGGCCTGGCTGTGGTAATTGTCGCCGCTCTGGAGGGAGGCATAGATCAGGCTGCGGGCCAGGATGGTCTGCGGCTGGGATTCAAAGCGGCACTCCAATATCCCCCCCAGCCCCATTTCCGCGATCAGGCGGCGCACTATGGGTTCTTCTTCGCCTCCGCCCAGGAGACAGGCCCGGAAATCGCTCCGGGTCCGGGCCAGCCGGCCGATGGCCCTGACAAAGAGCTGGGGGTTCTTCACCGGCTCCAGGCGGCCGCAGAAGGTGATGAGCTTCTCCTTGGGAGCCGGCGCCATCCGGCGGTAATCAATAAAACTGCACGGGCTGACCTGGAACTGGCCGGCAAATCTTTCCTCCGGCATGAGCTCCCGGTAAGCCTGCCTGACCCGCGCCGAGGCGCAATTGACCAGGGCCCGGTTCTCCAGGGCCGCCCTGGTAAAGGTTAGATACGAACTGGATTGCCGCCAGCCGCCCTGGTTTTTCATCAGCAAGGTGGTGTCCTGGGCCTCCACCACCATGGCCCGGTCCAGGGGCAGGCAGCCCAGGAAGTAGGCGTAGGGAAAGGCATAATGGATCAGGTCCAGGGACCCGAAACGGCTTTGCCCGGCCCGGGAGGCCAGCTCCCGGCCGCGGCACAGGTTCTGGAAGCGGATGACCCCGGGAATCTTGACCCCCCCGATTTGCGTCGGCAACTTGCCGGCCAAGGCCGCGGCGCCCCTGGCAAAAAGCGGCACAATCTCGGGATGGGCCTCCGGCAGGAGTCCGGCCCGCTGGAGCATCAGGAGCAGTTCGGCCGAGATCAGCAGCGAATAGCGGTTGTTGGACTGTTCACTTAAGTAATTGAATAAGTTTGCGAACCGTTTTTCCGTGCCGCCGATTCCCGGACTGATCAAGACAAGGCCGATGTGCATGGCGATTGGTCAATAAATCAACGGGTTAATACCTGAGGCAGCCCTTTCTTGGCCTGGGCTTCGGCCGGCAGAACCTCATGACGATACCAATCCAGGGTTTCGGCCAGACCCTCGTCGAAGCCGGTCCAGGAAGCCAACCCCAAGGCGCGCATCTTGTCCGTGCCGACCTCGAACACCTTGATGTCGCCGGGGGTCCAATCGGAGAAAACCAGTTCCAGGTCCGGGTAGCCGCACAGGGCTTTGATCTTTTCGGCCAACTGCAAAATGGTGATCTTGAGGCCCGAGGCGCAATTATAAGCCTGGCCGCGGGAGCCGGGATGGACCGCGGTCAGTAAATTGGCCCGGACCACGTCTTTGACATAGGTAAAAGAGCGCTGCTGGGTGCCGTCCCCATAAATATGCAGCGGCAGACCGGCCAGGGCCCGGCGGCAGAAGATGGCCACCACCCCACCCCGCTCATCCGCCGACTCCTGGCGCGCCCCATAGACGTGAAAGTAGCGCAGCACGGAAACATTCATGCCGTAGAGGTGGCCGAAGGCCAGGGCGTATTTTTCGCCCGCCAGCTTGCTGACGCCGTAATACGACACCGGATTGAGGGGATGCTCCTCATCCTGGGGGTAATAGAGGGCTTCGCCGTACACCGAGCCGGTGGAGGCGTGAATTACTTTCTTGACCCCGAACTCCCGGGCCAATTCCAGGACGTTGAAGGCGCCTTCGGCGTTGATGCGCAGGTCTTCCCGGGGGTCCTTCAAGCAGATGGTCTTTTTGGAGGCGGCGTTGTGCAGCACCAGATCCACTCCCGGATAATACCGTCGCAGTTCGTCATAATCCCGGATGTCGCAATGGACTTCCTGGACCAGGTGGGGGTTGGGCATCCCGGCCAAATTCTCCGGTTTGCCGGCCACGTAATTATCGATGCTGATGGTCTCCACCCCGGCCTCCAGCAGGGTCTCAATAATATGACTGCCGATGAAGCCCGCGCCGCCGGTCACCAAGGCCCGGCGGAAGGGAAAAGGACCACCCGATTGTTTAGTTAAAGACACTGACGATTTCCTCTCACCTTAGTTTATTCCAGCCAATATTCCGGATGGGTTAGAAAGAGGCCCTGCTGGCCGGCCGGCAGCCGCGCCAACTCCAGGGCATTGCGGCCGAGATAGCTCAGGCGCCGGTTCAGGGCCAGATTGGCGTCTCCTGCTATTAGATCATAAGCACCCGGCAGGTTGTGGTCCACCACCGCCAGGCGCATTTCTGCGGCGCGGCGGCTCAATTCCTGCAAAAATTCCTGGCGACGAACCCCCAGGGCCCGGCTGGACGGAAAGACCCCATGGGTATTGAGACTAAGAGCCTCAAAACCCAAAGCAGTGCGAAAACGCTCCAGTTCGCCTTCCAGAGCGGCCAGAGGGTCCGGAGCCTGATAGGCCGCGGTGTGCAAGCCGATCTCGAAGCCCTCGGCTGCCAGCCGGCGCAATTGGCCGGCAATCCCTTGGGGGTCGTAACTGACGCCGTCCACCCGCAGATAGATGGAGGAGCGCACCCCCAGGCGTTTCTCGGCTTCGGTGAAGATACGCAGCTTTTCCGGCTGCGCGTCCAGATCATGGCGCAGCACCAGGCGGCCCCGATCGCCGGGCCTTATTCCCGTATGCAGGTCCCGGGCCAGGACCACCTCGACGCCGCCGCTCAGGAGCCGCTCCAAAATATAGTCATAAAGCCGGGGCGGATGCGGCCCGAAAGACAAGACCTCCTGATACCATGACTTGACGGGCAGGTTCAGAAAGAGCGCCGTATCGGTCCACCACTGCCGAGCCCAGGCCGCCGGCCGGGAAGACTTCAAAGCGGCCCAGCCGTCCCTTGCCTGCCGAACCCTTTCGGCCCCTAAGAGTTGTTTAATTGCCTCACGCCAGGAGGCCATGTTTATCCCGTCCCTCGGGCTTAACCCCGATGGCCTCGAAAATGCCCTCCAGGGGGCCGAATCTCCCCGGATAGATGGGCGGCAGGTTCTCCGGGGCCCCGAACCGCCCTTCATCATGGACGCCGATGACCTGCAAGCCCTGAACGGCCATTAATCGAGCAAGCTCATGCCGGTTCCAGATGGTGTCGGCCAAATCCAGGCCGCGGCGGCGGCGTTTCCAGGTGCGCCAGGTGTATCTCAACACCGCTTGCAGCAAGCGGGGCTTGCCTTGCCGGAGCGCCCGGCGCACCAGTTCGACCCAGTACCAGCCCGCACCGTTGGCGTTTACATAGAGTCGGCCGCCGGGTTTGAGAATCCGGGCGAACTCCTTTATGGTCCGCTCCGGCCGGACAAACATGAAGGCGCCGTAGCACAGCACCGCGTCAAAGCAGGCGTCCCGGAAGGGCAACTCCTGCATGTCTCCCTGCAGCCAGGCGAGGCCGGGCAAGTCATTAACTCCGCCCACGGTCCGGGCGATGCGCAGGCGCTGAAAATTATAGTCCAGGCCGATGGCCTGCCGGTTTAAAGTGGCGGCCGCCGCGGTCCAATGGCCGATGCCGCAGGCGCAATCCAGCACCAAATCGTGGCCCCTAAAGCCCAGGACCTCCAGCCGGCGCCGCAGGTAATCGGGGCTCCGGGCCAGCTCCACCCGGGCGAAGTCGATCTCGCTTTCCGGGATGCCGAGTTGACGCAGTTGGTCGGCGCTGGGGTAACGGATCGGCATCAGCCACTCAATTCATTTAAAAATTTTCCGTACTAATTGATAATTATACCAGAGATTTTTTCCAACCCTCCGCCGGGCGAAAACGCCAGAAAAAAACGGCCAAACCGGTTAACAGCAACAGGGTCAGAATGCCGCGCTCATACAACTGCCGAGCCTCCAACAAGACGCCGGGATGATAAAGAGTGATGAAGACGGCCGTCAGCAGGGCAAAGATCAGCGTCAGCCGCCAGTTAAGGTTCAGGTTTTTGAAAATGCACTTGCCCAGGGTCACCCACACCGCCAGGATAAAAAATTCCGAAGCCAGGGTGCCGAGCACCGCGCCGAAGGCCCCCCATTTGGGAATGGTCAGGCTGGCGATGGCGACGTTGAGAGCCAGCCCCGCCAGATAAATGGGCAGGTGATAGCGCGGGGAATTGACGATCACCACGGTGGCCACCGCCACCAGGGACAGCACCGCACAGGCGGCGGTGAGAATGATAAAAGGGATCATCCGGGCCACGGGATAATAATAGGCCGGGTAGATTAACTGCACCACCCAGTCGCTCCAGACGGCCGAGAGGCCGGCGACGGTGAGGAAAACCGCACTGAGCACGGTTTGAGCCAGTTGCAGTTTCGGCAGGTAAATCTCCGGGTTGCCGGTGGACAGCCACTCCACCAGGTGGGGGTCCCAGACCAGGGAAAACCAGCCCTTGAGCAGCAGGGCCACCGAACCCAAAGAGATGGCCAGGGCCAGGAGCGCCACTTCCTTGGGTCCGGCGAACCAGCCCACCAGCAGGCGGTCCGCCACGGCGATCACCGAATAGGTGACCGAGGCCGGCACCAGGATAATGCCGTAGGCGAACATCCGGCGCGCCAGGGTCCTGGAAAAAATCGGCGCCTGGTAAGGCCAGGCGCCGGCCAGCTTCAATTCCTTCAGGCACCAGGCGAAGGCCAGGATCTGGCCCAGGGAGCAGGCGGCAAACATCACGGCCAATCGCTGACCCTGGGAAACCAGAAACAACGCCGGGATGGCCAGCAGCACCGGGGCCACCCGCCCCAGCAGACTGACCCGGGCAAAGGACAGGGCCTGGTGCAGATAGCGCAAGAGATAAAGATACCAGCCCATCATCCCCAGGGGGATGACCCCCAGGAGGAAAAACCCCAGTTCCAGCGGGCTGATCTCCAGCAGGTTCCGGAGGTAAGGGGTGGTCATGGCCGCCAGGATGCAGAGGGCCACGAAGATGGGACACCAGAAAGTGGTGAGATAAGTGGAGGTCGCCAACACCTGTTTCTTGTGGCTCTCCTGGTCGCTTTGGGCCAGGAAGAAGGGCAAGGCGTTGTCCATGCCGCCGTACTGCAGCCAGGTGACCGTGCCCCAGGTGGCCAGGATCAGGGCGTTGGCCCCGTATTGCTCCGGCGTCAGCAGGCGGGTCAGGATTGGCGAGGTCAGCAGGCCGATGCTCTTGCCGGCCAGGTCGGCCCCCGCGTAAATGATCAGGTTTTTTCCGAGTCGCATGGCCCAACTTATAATACGGTTTTCGGTTTTCGGTTTTCGGTTTTCGGTTTTTTGTTGACGGTCAGGG
>CAZOCQ010000033.1:16592-19636 GCA_964578335.1 uncultured Desulfobacca sp. | reverse complement strand
TGAACTGGGTGATCTCCATGCCGTCCAGCCAGACCTCCCAGCCCAGGCCCCAGGCCCCCAGGGTGGGGGACTCCCAGTCGTCTTCCACAAAACGGATGTCGTGGTCCAGGGGGTCCAGCCCCAAGGCCCGCAGGCTGTCCAGGTAGATTTCCTGGATATTTTTGGGGGAGGGCTTCATGATCACCTGGTATTGGTAATAGTGCTGCAGCCGGTTGGGGTTCTCGCCGTAGCGCCCGTCGGTGGGCCGCCGGGACGGCTCCACGTAGGCCACGTTCCAGGGCTCCGGCCCCAGGGCCCGTAACAGGGTGTGCGGGCTGAAGGTGCCGGCTCCCACCTCGATATCAAAAGGCTGCACGATGATGCAGCCCCGGTCGGCAAAGAAACGCTCCAGGGTCATCAGCAGTTCCTGAAAAGTCATCCGGCCCACCTCCATGGGTGCAAAAATATCTGGATAAGCTAACAGTTAAGAGGATTATTGTCAAGCTCTGTCCCGTCTTTTGAAGCGGGTCCGGCAACGGGAAGTCAGGGTGGCAAGACCTCTACTGCGATCAAACCTCTCAAAGCGGCACGAGGCCATGCCCAGTTGCTGAAAGTTCTTATCCACTTGCCCTGGGGATAATTCTCACTTTTACTCCCCGTCGCCTGTCTCAGACTGCAAAAAAATCTTGATTATCCTCCGGGTTCAGGATATATACAACCGATAATCTTGATTAAGGGATGGGCGTATGCGCATGACCCCTCTGTAGGTTGGAGGGGTTGTCAGGTTACGGGGCAAAAAAATTTGGGGCGATAGGCTCCCTTCCTCGTGCTCTCCGGACCGTTGCCGGGGCCCAGGACCTTAGTCCCTCCGGAAAGGCCGTTGCTTTCCGGGGCGCGCCGCGCCGAGCGGCGCCCTTGATATGCCTAACCGGGCATTCTCCGGTGACGATTTATCCCCTGTGCGAGGAGGATGGACTATTGAAACAGATGGTGCCCGCCTTTGGACAGCATCTCACCCTGGACGGCTATGGCTGCGGCTATGAGCAGCTCACCAACCTGGACCTCATCTATCAGTTCCTGGATCAGTGCCCCGACCTGATCCACATGACCAAGATCATGCCCCCTTACGTCTTCAAGTATCACGGCAAAGTGCCGGAAGACTGGGGTCTTTCGGGCTTTGTGCTCATCGCCGAAAGCCACATCAGCATCCACACCTTCCCCGAACGGGGCTACCTCAGCCTGGACATCTTTTCCTGCAAAGAATTCGACCACGATCAGGCGGTGGCCTATGCCGCCGATCTCTTTGGGATCACCCGCTTTGAGAAGAACCTGCTGGACCGGGGTCTGGAATTTCCCCGTGACGTGGGCGTCGTGGAACACCATATGCGTCAGGAGCGGAGGCAGTTGCGAGGTTAGGCATGGACGAGGCCGAGAGTACCAGCCCCGGCTTCTTCTCGCGTCTCCGGCAACGGTTCGGGCGCCGCAGCGCCATGGAACAGCCGGAGGACCTGGAGCGGGAAATCCAGCAGATCCTCGACGCCGGCGCCGAGCGGGGCCTCATCACCCGGCAGGAAGGCGAACTCATTGAGTCCATCTTTGAGTTCCGGGACACCCTGGTCCGGGAGATCATGGTGCCCCGCCTGGAAATGGTGGGGGTGGATCTTGGCACCCCCCTCAACCAGATCATCCGCCTGGTTCTAGACAGCGGCCATACCCGCCTGCCCGTTTTCGCCGGCGACATCGACCATATCAAGGGCATCCTGCTGGCCAAGGACCTGCTGGTCTTCTGGCAGACCCCGGAAGACACCTGGGACCTGGGCCGGGTCCTGCGACCCACCTATTTCGTGCCGGAAAGCAAGAAGATCAGCGACCTGCTGCGGGACCTGGTGGAGCGCAAGACCGCCATCGCCATCGTCATTGACGAATACGGCGGCACCGCCGGGCTCATCACCCTGGAAGACATCCTGGAGGAGATCGTCGGGGAGATCTACGACGAATACGACCGCGCCGAACCCCGCCTGCTGCCCCAGGAGGACGGCTCCGTGCTGGTGGACGCCCGCCTGGACGTGGAGCTGCTCCTGGACCACTTCGATCTGCCCCGCCCGGAAGGCAAGTTTGAATCCGTGGGGGGCCTCTTGATCAATGAACTGGGCCGGGTCCCCCAGGCGCACGATCAGGTGCTCATCGGCAATCTCGAACTCACCGTGGTGGAAGCCGACGAACGCCGGGCCAAGCAGGTCCGGGCCCGCACCCTGCCGCCCGAAGAAGTACCCGCCGGGGAATAGCAGGGGTTAAGGGAGCAGAGTCAGATCGAAAGGGAGTCTCATGGAAACCATGGCTTTACGGGAAATTCATTTTAAGCGAAAGCTGGAGGAGACATGGACCGAAAATCCCGCTTCCCCATCAGAAAATTCGACAGCCTCGAGGCCATGAAAGACGAGGAATATCGCTACTGGCAAAGCAGGCCCGCCCATGAACGTATTGCCGCGGTATCCGAGCTCACGACCGAAACCTACCGGCTGAAAGACCCCTCCGTCAATGTATCCCGACTTCAAAGAATTATTGTCGCGGTTCAACGCCCATAAGGTGAAATACCTGGTGGTGGGCGGCTACGCCGTCTCCTACCATGGCCAACCGCGCGCTACGAAGGACCTGGATATTCTTATCAAACCGGACCATGCCAATGCCCAGGCGGTTTATGCAGCCCTGGCCCAGTTCGGCGCCCCCCTTGAAGACCTGAAACCTGAAGATTTCATCGAAAAGGGCAAATTTTACCGGATGGGGGTCCCGCCCCTGATGATTGATATTTTCTCAGAAATCAGCGGGGTCAATTTCGATACGGCCTGGGGAAAGCGGGTAGCCGTAAAAATTGACCCAGATTTGCAGGTACCATTTATTGATGCCGATAGTTTGATTGCCTCGAAACTCGCCTCCGGTCGGCCTGAGGATTTGGCCGATGTAGAAGCCCTGCGCCAGGCGGATCGCTGCCGCACCAAGAGGCCGGAAGTGGAAGTTTCCTAAAATCGTATGTAACCCCTATCTGTCATTACTATTGCCCGCCGCCC
>CAZOCQ010000033.1:0-16492 GCA_964578335.1 uncultured Desulfobacca sp. | reverse complement strand
CCCGCCGCCCCGCCGCCAACGCCAACATCACCCTGGCCCAGCCGGTGAAGATCAAGTCGAGGCCGATGAAGAGGCCGATGATCCACAGGGCCGACCCCGGCCACTGTCTCCAGATCAGCAATCCCAATATCAGGGTGACGACGCCGTTGCACAGCATCCAGCCCCATTGCGGGAAGCGCATGGAGAGCGCCACGATGATCCGGAAACAACCGGCCACCATGAAGAACCGCCCCTTGCCTCAAGGCCCCAGGGTGCTTTTGACCAGATTCGCCTTCGCCCTGGTCCCGTATTTTCCTTCCCTGCTGCACAAAGCGCCCTGAAAAGTTCCCTGCCTCTGGCGGCGCCGGCGTCTCGCCGGTGCGGAACGAGACTGCGCCGCCGGGGGTGGCGGCGCGACATTTTCACAGTTTATGGTAGAAAATGAAAAATTCCGCCTTAACTTCTAGGGTATCTTCCCTCGGGAGCCGGACGCTCGACCACATCAGATCATTCACCACCCCCAGGACTTTTAGCCGGGGGGGAACCCGAAGAGAGGCGGACCTTATGGAAAAATACAAAGAACGGAAGTGGAGCGGTGAGAAAGGCAAAAAATTCGGCCACGCCGGCCGGGTCAGCGAGCCTTACGAACTGGCGGCCGGCCAGGAAGCGGCGGCCTGCCAGGAATGCCACGCCCTCTATCAGCAGAAACGCTGGTTTTTTGATGAACCGCTTTACGGCAAACTGGCGGGCGCCGGCAAGGTGCGCCCGGTGATCTGCCCCACCTGCCGCAAGATCAAAGACCATTACGTGGAAGGCTACCTCACCCTGAGCGGCGAATTCTTGACGGGGCACAAAGCAGAAATCGTCACCGTGCTGGAAAATGAGGCCGCCAAGGTGGGCAAACGCAGCGTTGACGACCGCATCATCCAGATAATCCCGGAGGGCGACGATAAGCTGGTGGTGGAGACCACCACCGAGAAACTGGCCCAGCACCTGGGCCGCGCCGTTTATAAGGCCTACAAGGGCGATTTGAGCTTCAAATGGAGCGAGCCGAGCAAGTTTGTCCGGGTCTATTGGTCTCGCTGAGTTGAGTCGTTTCCTCGCGGTCGGCGCCACCGGGCTGCCCGGTTAGCGCCGGCCAACCGCCGCCGGCCCCGGTCCCACCCGGGGGCCGCCCAAGAGCTATGAGCCGGAAGGCTTTCTCGGCCAGCTTTTGCAAGGCTTCTTCCCCCGCGCCGGCGGCAGCCACCGAAATCTTAAGGGATTCCAACGCCATCGAGAGGGTGAGACGAATGTTTTTCTCGTCATCAACGATTAAGACGGCCGGCTCATTCATGATTAATCTCCTCCGCGTTCCTTCTCAGTTTTTGGCAGAGTGAACCAAAAAACGCTGCCTTTCCCCGGTTCGCTCTCCACGCCCATCTCCCCCCCCATGGGCTTGAATAATATTCCGGGCGATGGTCAGTCCCAATCCGGTGCCTTTCCTGAAACTCCCCGGAACCTGAAAATGCTTGCCGAAAATCTGGGCGTGAAATTCCTGGGGTATTCCTTCTCCGGTATCCGCCACCTCAACCCTTACCGACTCTGCTTGCGGCCGGGCGCGGATTTCGATGGAACCGCCGGACGGGGTATGCCGGATGGCATTGGTGATGAGGTTGGCAAACACCAGTTCCAGGCGTTCCGGATCGGCAAAGACCTCTTCATCAAAAGGAAGCAGGCGGTAGGCCAGCCGAAGCCCGTGCTCTTCGGCGGGAAGTCGGTGCGGCTCGATCACCTGCTCGATCAAAGGATTAATTCGCACCATCACCCGCCGCAGCTCGAGTTTCCCCGATTGGATGCGGACCAGGTTCAAAATGTCGTCCACCAGGTTCTGGAGGCGCTCGCAGTCTTCCCGGGCGGCATGGCAGAGGTCTAGTTCCCTTTCCTTCAGGGCTCCGGACAGCCGCTCCAGGAGGATATAAATGGCCATGTGCAATGAGGTGAGAGGAGTGCGGAACTCGTGGGCAAAGGTGGCCAGCAGGTTTTTGCTCATATCGTCCAGTTTGCTCAACAAAGTCACATCCCGGAGGAGGAGGGTGACGCTGGCCAGACTCCCGTTCTCGTCATAAACCGGGGCAGCCTGCGCCAGGAGGTGGCGCTCCTCACCCGCGGCCCCGGTTTTCACGGCTTCAACCAGGCTGGCGGGCAGATACGCCCCCCGGCCGGACAACACGTGAGTCCGGGCTCTCCCTATGGCCCCCGCCAAGGCCGGTTCCAGATCACGGACGTTTTTCCCGGAAATCCCCGCCAGGGACGGTCCCAGTAAAGATTCGGCGGCCCGGTTCAGGTTCAGGATTTCCCCTTCCAGGTCAGTGGACATTACCGGGTCGGGAAGGCTGTCAATGGCAGCCTGGGAGGCATGCTGGGCATGCAGCAGCTCCCCCAGGGAACTCTTGCGGTAGCGGTCCAGGCTGTCGGTCATGGTGTTGAACTCCCGGGCCAGGAGGGCGATCTCATCCGAGCCCTCCACCTTGGCCCGGACCTCCAGGTCGCCTTCTTTAATGCGGCGGGCCGTCTGGGTTAAGACCGACAGCGGGCGGATCACCCTGGTGGTCAAGGCCATGGAGGCCAGGATGCCCGCCAGCGCGCCGCCAGGGCCTTGGTGGCCTCCTGTTCCCCCTTTTCGGTGGGGTTGTTCTCTTGCACTTCCAATTCGGCGTCAAAGAGCTTGCGGTTGGGTGAGGCCAAGCGCTTTCCTGCTTCCGGCTCCCCCAGGGCGGTAAAGAGGGCGGCCCAATCCATCCGCTCAATGGCCTCTTTCATACGTTGAGCGGCCAGGACCGACCGGTAGTTGTCCTTCAGGATCTTGTCCGAATGCGACCCCAGTTGGCCGATGGTGGCGATGGCGACCGCCCCCAACAGCAGGAGCGCCAACGCCAGGGGGGCCTGGGCGAGGAGCAGCTTGGTTTTCAGGAGCATTCCCCCTACTCCTCCTCATCAAAAGAGACCACGTGCACGTCGAAACCCGCGGCTTCTTCGATGAGCCGGTTGGCCACCGAACGGCCCAGGAGTTTGCGCCACCAGGGCTGCTGCGACCGTCCGATGATGATATGCCCTACTCCGTGGGCGCGGGCGAAATCGAGAATCGCCGGCACCGGGTCTTTGGCCTTGAGGCGGATAACTTCCGCGCCCAGTTCCCGGGCCTTCTGAATGTTCTCCAGGAACTGCCGCTGAATCCCGGCATCAATGTGAGTGGGGGTCTCGCCCGGGGTTTCCACGTGGACTACAAACCAATGGGTGTTGAGGCGGCCGGCCATGCGGGAGCCTTTTCTCAGGAGGGTTTTGGCCCGGGGGGAACCCGAGGCCATACAGACCAACACCCGTCCCGGCACTTTGGGCCGGGCCGTTCCGCTATCCCCCACCGCTCCGGCCGCGGAGCGCCGCTCCAGGCTTTCCGCCACCTCCAGCAGGGACAGTTCCCGGAGGGAAGAGAGGTTGGCCACCTTGAAAAAATGCTCCAGGGCCCAGGGAATCTTTTCCGCCTCATAAATCTTCCCGCCGCGCAGGCGCTCCATCAAGTCTTCCACCGACAGATCCACCGTCACCACCTGGTCGCCCTCTTGGAGAAAAGTGTCCGGGATGGTCTCCCGGACCACCACCCCGGTGGCCCGTTCGATGAGGTCGTTCAGACTTTCCAGGTGCTGGATATTGAAGGCGCAGATGACGTTGATGCCGGCCCGGATAATTTCCTGGATATCCTGATAGCGTTTGCGGTGGCGACAGAGGGGCACGTTGGTATGGGCCACTTCGTCCACCACGGCGATTTCCGGGCGCCGGGCCAGCACCGCGTCCAGGTCCATCTCCTCCACGATGATGCCCCGATATTCAAATGGCTTGCGGGGAATCACTTCGAGACCCTCTACCAGGACGGCGGTTTCGGCCCGGCCGTGAGGTTCGATGTAGGCCAGGACTACATCCACGCCGCGCTGTTTCAGGGCATGGGCCTCTTCCAGCATGCGCACGGTCTTGCCCACCCCTGCGGCAAAGCCCAGGTAAATCTTCAGCCGCCCGCGCTTGGCGCGCTCCAGCAGGTTTAGGAAGTCCTGGGCTCGTTTAGCCTCTTCCGGCATACTCATTATGGTCTTCCAGATGTAAGGTGCGCCCGGCGCACCATTATGGTGCGTGGAGCGCATCCTGCGGAAACCACTTGCAGAGAAGATAAATGTGGGACAGGCGCCCTCGCCTGTCCAGGACAGCCGGGGGCGGCTGTCCTACATAAACCCCTCTTATCGACAGAAGCAGGAAAATGTTGCACCGCGCCCTCGGCGGTCCTTCTCACAGTTCACTGCTTACTGCTCACTGCTGCGGCCGCCCGAATTGCCGGTCCAGGGCCAGGTTCAGCAGGAGCACGTTCAGCCGCGGCTCCCCCAGAAAGCCCAGGCCGCGTCCTTCGGTATTTTGCCGGATCACGGCCTCGATCCGTTCCGGGGCCACTTTCCGGGCCTGGGCCACCCGGAGGGTCTGCCAGCGGGCCCCGGCAAGAGAAAGATGAGGGTCCAGGCCGCTGCCCGAGGCCGTCAGCAGTTCCGCCGGAACCGGAACCGGAGCCTCAGGATTTTCTTTTCTTAAGCGTTCTAAATCACTTATAACACGATCCCGTAATTTTTGGGAAGTGACTCCGTAATTCGACCCGCCCGAAGCCAGGGCGTCATAGCTCTTTTCCCCCGCGGCGGAAGGCCGCGGTTGAAAATAGGCGGGATGGCTGAAGGCCTGGCCGATGAGTTTGGAGCCCACCACCTGGCCCCGCTCGTCTTTGACCAGGCTGCCGTTGGCCTTGTCCGCGAAGATCAGCTGCGCCAGGCCGGTCACCAGCAGGGGATAAGCCACTCCGGTCAGGATCAGGGTGAAAAGGGCCGTCCGGCAGGCTATTCCAAAAGATCGCCACATGACCTTCTCCTCGGTTAAAGACCAAATCCCGCCAACAGCAGGTCAATGAGTTTTATGCCGGCAAAGGGGGCGATGATCCCTCCCAGCCCATAGAGCAGGAGCAGCCGGCGGAACAAGGCCCCGGCGCCCAGGGGCCGGTAGCGCACCCCTCTGAGGGCCAGGGGGATAAGCAGCACAATGATGAGCGCGTTAAAGATCACCGCGGACAGGATGGCGCTCTGGGGCGAGGCCAGGTGCATCAGATTGAGCGGGGCGATTTCCGGATAAACCATGACGAACATGGCGGGCAGAATGGCGAAGTACTTGGCCACGTCATTGGCGATGGAAAAGGTGGTCAAGGCCCCCCGGGTCATGAGCAACTGCTTGCCCACCTCCACCACTTCCAGGAGTTTGGTGGGGTCCGAGTCCAGGTCGATCATGTTGCCCGCCTCTTTGGCCGCCTGGGTGCCGTTATTCATGGCCACACCCACGTCGGCCTGGGCCAGGGCCGGCGCATCATTGGTGCCGTCTCCGGTCATGGCCACCATCTTGCCTTTGGCCTGCTCCTCCTGGATGAGGCGCATTTTGCGCTCCGGGGTGGCCTCGGCCAGAAAGTCGTCCACCCCGGCCTCCCGGGCGATGGTAGCGGCGGTGCGGGGATTGTCGCCGGTGATCATCACGGTCTTGATGCCCATGGCCCGGAAACGGTCGAAACGCTCCCGGATGTCCTGCTTGATCATGTCCTTCAGATAAATGACGCCCAGGACTTTATTACCCTGGGAAACCACCAGGGGGGTGCCGCCGGCGTCGCCGATGCTGTTGATGAGATGGCTGAGTTCGTCGGGGATGTGGCCTCCCAGGGACCGCACGTGGGCTATGATGGCATCCCCCGCGCCTTTGCGCAGGCTCAAGCCGTTAAGATCACAACCGCTCATGCGGGTGTGGGCGCTAAAGGGGATAAACTGAGCCTCGGCAGGCTGCAGGTCAGCCTCCGCCAACCCGTGATTTTTTTTGACGAACTCAACAATGGAGCGGCCTTCCGGGGTTTCGTCGGCATAGCTGGCGCAGGCGGCGGCCTGGGCCAACTCCGCCACCTCCACTCCCGGCGCGGCGATCAGTTCCGAGGCCATGCGGTTGCCCAGGGTGATGGTGCCGGTTTTATCCAGGAGCAGGGTGTCCACGTCGCCCGCCGCCTCCACCGCCCGCCCGCTCATGGCCAGGACGTTTTTGCGGATCAACCGGTCCATGCCGGCGATGCCGATGGCGGAGAGCAACCCGCCGATGGTGGTGGGGATCAGGCAAACCAGCAAAGCCGCAATCACCGTCGCCGACAGGGTCACTTTCGAATAGGCCGCCACCGGCACCAGGGTCACGCAGGCGATGAGAAAGATGATGGTCAGACCCACCAGGAGAATGTGCAAGGCAATCTCGTTGGGAGTCTTTTGCCGCACCGCGCCCTCCACCAGGGCGATCATCTTGTCCAGGAAGGAATCCCCGGGATTGGCGGTAATCCGGATGACGATGCGGTCGGAGAGGACCCGGGTGCCGCCGGTGACCGCCGAGCGGTCCCCGCCGGCTTCCCGGATGACCGGCGCCGATTCCCCGGTCACCGCGGATTCATCCACTGAGGCGATGCCCTCGATGACGTCGCCGTCGCCGGGAATGTAGTCGCCGGCCTCGGCCACCACGACGTCGCCGCGGCGGAGCTGGGAGGCCGGGACCTGGACTTCCTTGCCCTCCAGCAGCTTCCGGGCCATGATCTCCCGGCGCATCTTCTTGAGTTCCGCGGCCTGGGCCTTGCCCCGGCCTTCGGCCACCGCCTCGGCAAAGTTGGCGAAGACCACCGTGAACCAGAGCCACAGACTCACCTGGCCGGTGAACCATAAAGGCTCCGCGGGGGAGGCGGAGAAGAAGTCCCGGAGCCATAAAATGGTGGTGAGAACCGCCCCCACTTCCACCACAAACATCACCGGGTTCCGGTAAACCAGATGGGGCGACAACTTCTTGAGGCTGGCCCAGGCCGCCGGGCCCAGGATCGCCCGGTTAAATACGGATATTTCCGCTCTGGGATGAACGGTCATGTCCTGCTCCCTTAGAAAAACTTGCCGTTGCGAGCCAGAAATTCTTCCAGCACCGGCCCCAGGGACAGCACCGGGAAGAAGGTCAGAGACCCGACAATCAAGATCACCCCAACCAACAGGGCCAAAAAGAGCGGCCCGTTGGTGGGAAAAGTCCCCAGGCTGGGGGGCACGGTCTTCTTGCCCACCATGGCCCCAGCCAGGGCCAGCACCGGGATCATCATCCAGAAGCGTCCCGCCAGCATGGCAAGCCCCAGGGCCAGGTTCCACCAGGGGGTGTTGGCGTTCAGGCCGGCAAAGGCCGAGCCGTTATTGCCCGCGGCGCTGGAGCAGGCGTAGAGGATTTCGCTCAGACCGTGGGGGCCGGCATTATTCAAGGACGATAAGGCATAAGGCGCCACCGCGGCCCAGGCCGAAAAGCCCAGGATGATCAGGGGGAAGATGAGGACGTAGAGCATGGCGAATTTAATCTCCCGGGACTCGATCTTCTTCCCCAGGTATTCCGGGGTGCGGCCCACCATCAGCCCGGCGATGAAGACCGCCAGGATGACGAAGACCAGTATGCCGTACAGGCCCGCGCCCACGCCTCCAAAGATGATTTCCCCCAGTTGGATATTCACCAGGGGCACCAGGCCCCCTAAAGGAGTGAAGCTGTCGTGCATACTGTTGACCGCCCCGCAGGAAGCGCCGGTGGTGATGGTGGCGAACAGGGAGGAAGCAGCCACACCGAAGCGCATCTCCTTGCCTTCCAGGTTCCCCAGGGTTTGGTCCACCGGCAGGCCGGCCAGGGCGGCATTAGGTCGGGCCTCAGCCCAATAAGCCACCCCCACCCCCAAAAAAAACAGCAGCGCCATGGCCCCGAAAATCACCCAGCCCTCCTTCTGATCCTTGGCCATGCGCCCGTAGGTATAGGTCAGGGCCGCCGGGATGGCGAAAATGAGCAGCATCTCCAGAAAGTTGGACCAGGGGGTCGGGTTTTCAAAGGGGTGGGCGCTGTTGGCGTTGAAAAAGCCGCCGCCGTTGATGCCGAACTCCTTGATGACTTCCTGGGAGGCCACCGGCCCCAGGGGGAGGGTCTGGGTCTCCACCTTGACCTCCTCCGTCATCGGGTTGCCTTTGTCGTCCTTGACTTCCTGTCCGCCGGCCTCCTTTTTGGTTACCTGGGCGGTGTAAGGATTCATAAGCTTCACGGTTTCATAGGGCTTCAGGGTCTGGATCACCCCCTGGGACACCAGCGCCAGGGCTCCTACCACACAGATGGGCAAGAAGACATAGTTGATGGCCCGGAGCAGGTCGGCCCAGAAATTACCCAGGGTCCTTGGCGCTTCCTTCCCGGCGGCAGCGCGGCGGGTCAACCCCCGGGCCAGGGCCAGGGCCACGCCCATCCCCGCCGCGGCGGAAATAAAATTGTGCCAGGCCAGGGCCGCCATCTGGGAGAAGTAGCTCATGGTGCTCTCACCGCCGTAAGCCTGCCAGTTGGTGTTGGTGGTGAAGCTCACCGCGGTGTTGAAGGCCAGGTCGGGAGCCACCGGTCCCAGCCCCTGGGGATTCAAAGGCAAGAGATGTTGCAGCCGCAAAATGGCGTAACTCACCAGCACCCCCACCAGGCTGAAAAGAAGCAGGGCCAAGGCGTATTCCTTCCAGGTCTGCTCCACCTCCGGGTCCACCCCGCATAATCGGAAGCTCCAACGGTCCAGGGGACCGAAGATCCGGGGCAGGGGCCGCGCCGGGCTTTCGAAGACCCGGTGCAGATAAACCCCCAGAGGTTTGGTGAGCGCCAGGATTATTCCGCTGTAAATCAAGATTTGCAGCCAGCCGCTAAGGGTCATGGCCACCTCCTCAGAAGCGCTCCGGCCAGAGCAGGGCGTACACCAGGTACCCCAGGAGCAGCAATGAGATCACGATGCCGACGGCATGTTCCCAGGTCATGTTCTCCTCCTCAAAGCCTTGCAGTCCCGGTCAGGTAGGCCCAGGAAAGAATGAAAAAAATCAATAAAATCCCTAAGCAAATGAGGTCCCCCATAGCGTTCCTCCTTCGTGCTCAGAAAGACAATGCAAGGGACGAACCATGATTATCTATTAATATTTTATTATAAATTTAGATAGTTACCCGGAACCCTGAACAAAAGGTAATTGCAAAATGCAGGATAATCAAGAAGGGCGTCTTTCAAAATGCAAGATGAGGGGAGAAATAAGGGAAACGGCTTGATTCAACCTTCTTCTTCATACTTCTTGCGCTTGCGCCAGAGGGTGGAGGGATCGATGCCCAGTATTTGGGCGGCCTCATCAATGGTGGCGGTGCGGCCCAGGACCCGGAGGATATGTTCCCGCTCTATCTGCTCCAGGGTGAAGCCGCCTCCCAGGAGCGGCGCCGGCGACACCTGGGCGGCGACCTGTTCCGGGAAGGCCTCCGGCTCAATAATCCGGGAAGGCCAGAGGATAACGGCCCGCTCCAGGACGTTGCGCAACTCCCGAATATTCCCCGGCCAGGCATAGGAGAGCAGGGCGCCAAGGGCTGCGGGCGACAGCTCCGGGGTGGGGCGCCGGTTCTGGCGGGCAAAGAAATCCAGGAAGCGCCGGCTGAGCCTCGGAATATCCTCGCGCCGCTCCCGGAGCGGGGGAAGATTGATCTGCACCGCGTTCAGGCGAAAAAACAAGTCCTCCCGGAAGCGCCCGGCCTGAACCTCCAAGGCCAGGTTGCGATTGCTGGCCGCCACTACTCGCACATCCGCCCGGCGAGTGCGGTTTTCTCCCAGGCGTTCGAACTCCTTCTCCTGGAGAAACCGCAAAAGCTTGGCCTGGAGGCCCGGTGAAATCTCGGTCACTTCGTCCAGGGGTAGGGTGGCAATCGCTTTTCCTCGGCTCACGCGACTCCCCCCCTCCCCAACCCTTCTCCCTCCCAGGGGGAGGGAGTTAAACCACCTGTGTTCAAGGTTATCAGCTCCGACGCCGGCCGGGTTGGGGCCAAGCAGAGCTTGGCCGGAAAATCTGGTTCCGAAGCAGAGCTTCGGAACCAGAATAGTCACCAGAATAGTCGCGTTGAGCTTCGGAACCAGAAGCAAAAAGCCGGAGCTTCGGGACCAGTTCCTCATGGGCCAGAATGCCCACCCACAAAGCATGAAAAGATTTGGTAGAGCGGGCCTCCGCGCCCGCCAAACCTAAGATGCAGGCTGGAAGCCTGCGCTACCGGGACGAACTTTTCGGAGCAGAGGTTCAGAGGACCCAGAGAAAAGCAGAGAAAAGACTTTTACCAGAGGCTCAGGACGTTCTACATTAAAACTCAAAACTCAAAACTACGCCCCCTGGCTTAAAAATCCACTCCCTTCTTCCTTGCCAAATACTCCGCTAATTGGGAAAATATCCCCAGCATCTTAACTACTAACAGGAGAGGTTCCGGGTGACCCCAGAGATTCTGCTTGCCGGGCCGGCCAACGCCGCCCGCCGGGAACTGGCGGACATCTTTACCGGCAATGGGTACCCGGTGCGCCTCTGTCTGCCCGAAGAGCTTCCGGCTCAGGTCCGGGAGCGGCTTCCCGACCTTATGGTCATTCTGGACGATCTCCCCAAAATTCACGGCCTCATTCATCAGGTCAAACAGGACGAAGCCCTCAAGGACACGCCGGTGGTGGTGGCTCTACCAAATTTCTCCGAAACCAGCGCGGCCTGGGCCCTGGAAGCCGGGGCCGACGAGTTCCTGGCGGGGCCTTTTCAGCCGGCGGAAGCGCTGGCGCGGGTCCGGGTGGTGCTGCGGCTCCGGGAAGACCGGCGGTTGCTGTTGGAGTCACCCCACGAACTTTCGCGCCTCTTCCGGGAGAGCAGCCATCCCCTGTTTTTCTGCCAGCGGAGCGGCGCGGCCTGCAAACTCAACCCGGGGTTGCGGCGCTTCCTGGGTTATCCCACCACCGGTGAAGCCGACCCGTCCAGCGTGGAAGAGCTGCTTTACGGACCGGAGGACCGGGAGCGTTTTCAGCGGGTCCTGGCCCGCACCGAGGACGCCGACCACGTCAAGGTGCGCCTGACCAACCGGGCCGGCCAGCCCATGACCGTGCTGCTCAAGGATTTGACCCTGCCCGTGTCCCCGGAGGTGCGCAGTTTTCAGGTGCGGCCGGTGGGCTCCGTCTCCCCTTTGCGCCAGGCCATCCAGGGCTTGGTGGAACATCTGATTCCCAGCGCCCGGGATTATCTGGCTCTGATGAAACTTACCCCGCTCCTGGGCGGGCGCTATGAGAAGCTGGAGAAACTGGGGCAGGGGAGCTTCGGTGAAGTCTGGCTGGTGCTGGACACCGAAACCGTGGGGGTGGAGCGGCGCTACGTGGCCAAGATTCCCTTTCAGAAGGCGGCCAACGCCAAGTTCCGCAAAGAGGCGGCCATCTGCACCCGGTTGGCCCCTCACCCCGGCGTGGCCAGGCTGGTGGACCTCGTCGAAGACGAGGGCAAGCTCATCCTGATCCAGGAATACGTGGAAGGCCACACCCTGGGGGACCTGCTGGGGGAGGAACTGCCCCGGCCCCTGGTGGAGCGGGTCATCCTGCAGCTCATCGACGTGGTCTCCCATGCCCACCGCCACCGGGTCATGCACCGGGACATCAAGCCCAACAATATCATCATCCAACCGGACGGCACCCTGAAACTGCTGGATTTCGGAGCGGCCAAGATCTTGGGGGAGAAGGACATCAGCGCCACCATGGTGGGCTCCCGCCCCTTCATGGCCCCGGAGCAGATCATGGGCAAGAGCGAGCGGCGCAGCGACATCTGGGCCATCGGCGTGCTCATGTACCTGCTCTATACCGGGGAGCTGCCCTTTTACTCCGAAGTGGAGAAACTGCTCATTGACATGATCCTGGAGCAGGAGCCGGAGCCGCCCCGGGAACTGAACCCGGAAATTCCCGCGGCCTTGGAGAAGATCATCCTGCGGTGCCTGGAGAAAAACGTGGAGGAGCGCTACCCGCACGCCCGGGCCTTGAAGGAGGACCTGCTGCGCCACTTTCCCCACTACGGCACCCAGACCGGGGGCTGGCCATGGATCCAGTAACCCACGTCGCCGCGGGGGCGCTGATCGCCCAGGTGCTGCCCGGACCGTCCCGGGCCTGGACCACCCTGGCCGCAGTGGGGTTCGCCCTGCTGCCGGACATTGATTATTTCTTGATTTTCACCGACCGTCTGGCCTTCATTCGCGAACACCGGGGCTTCACCCATTCGCTGGCGGCCCTGCCGCTGTTGGCCCTCCTGGGAGCCGGGCTGGGACGGGCCCTGGGAGGCCCCCGTTGGTTCCGCCCCTTGTTGCTTCTCGGTTTGGCGGTGCTGGCCAGCCACCTCCTGCTGGACCTGTTCACCTCCTACGGCACCCAGATTTTGCTGCCCTTTTCCCGGAAGCGTTTCGCCCTGGACTGGCTTTTCATTATTGACCCGTACCTCACCGCCTTGCTGCTGGCCGGGTTCGCCGCCGCCCTCTGCTCCGCCGCCTGGGGCTGCCGGGTGGGGGGCCTGTCATTGGCGGTGGCGGGGGTTTATATCCTTATATGCGCCGCCTATCACCATCAAGCCCTCAGTCTGGCCGATCAGGTGTTGCTGCAGCCGCCGGCCGGTCAGCAGAGTTTGCCGGTCCAGGCTGAAGGTGAGCCCGCGACCGTGGCCGCCTTGCCGCAACCCTTTTCCTGCCGCCGCTGGCAGCTCATCGCCGCTGACGGCCGGGAAGTGCGGCAGGCCTTCGTGCAACTGCCTTACTTCCATTGGGGGGGATTCAAACCTCCGGCGGTGAACCGCCTCCCGGTAAATCCCGGTTCCCACGTCCCCGCCGGGGATTACCGGCCTCCGGATAACTTGCTGATCCTGGTCTGGACCGGCCTGCCGGCCCCCGACCTGACCAGGCACCCGGAAGCCCTGGCCATCCTGGAGCCTTTCCTGGAATTCGCCCGCTTTCCCCTGCTGCGCCGGGAGGAAGCCCAGGGAGACGGGCAACTGCTGGAGTGGCTGGACCTCCGCTTCAGCGTGCCGGGGCGGGACTTCCCCTTTGTCTTGCGGCTCTGCCTGGACGCCCAGGGCCGGGTGCAGCACTGGCGCCTGGGCCACGGCGCCGGGAAGTAAAGCTTTCAGGTTTCAGGTTTCAGGTTTTGGGTTCCGGTTCCCAAGTCGAATTTTGGAACCCCGATATGGGCAAAACTGAGCTTTGCGCCCTTGTCGTTGGGAAAATAATTCTTTTTCCTGGAGAATCCCTGTAGGCGCGGCTCTCGAGCCGCCCCTGCAAGAAGCTTTCATTTTCGGGGACGCGTACTAGATGTTAAAGGCATCATAATCTTGGTGATGAAACATATTCTGGGGTAATAATTGCACTCGCCTTTAATAAATAATCTTTTCGAAGAGATTCGTGGAGAAGTTCCCGCAGAGATCATCGAGGTTCTTCTGAAGACTCCAGGCTTTCACCTGGAGCGCATCGTCTCCGCCGGGCAGGCCACCCCGCCGGGGCAGTGGTACGACCAGGAGACCCATGAATGGGTGGCGCTGCTGTCCGGGAGTGCGGGACTGTGGTTCGAAGGCGAGGCGGAAATCAGGGTGTTGCGCCCCGGCGATTATCTCCTCATCCCGGCCCACTGCCGCCACCGGGTGGAATGGACCGACCCGGAGCAGCAAACCGTGTGGCTGGTCTTGCATTTTCGGTAGGGTGCGCCTTGCGCACCTCTTTTATCGGTTTTTAAATAGGTGCAATGATCGCCACGGAGACCCAGAGGACACGGAGAGGCACAGAAAAAATTTTGAAAAAATCCTTTGTGATCCTTGGTGTCCTTGGTGCCTTGGTGGTTAATGGTTTCATGACTATTCCTCCGAAGTCTGTATCTGCCCAACCCATGAACCGCGCCGAAATCCGCGCCAATCTCACTGCGCATTTGGAATATCTCAGCGTCAAGCTGGGGGACCGTTCCATTTATCGCCCCAAGAATCTCAAAGCCGCCGAAGATTATGTCTGCGACCATTTTCGGCGCCAGGGCTATGAACCCCGGCGTCAGAGTTTCATCTATATGCGCCAGGAAGTGAGCAACATTATTTCCGGGAAGCCCGCCGCCGGCGGCTACTATATCCTGGGAGCGCACTTCGACACGGTGGCCGGCACCCCCGGCGCCGACGACAACGCCAGCGGGGTGGCGGTGCTCCTGGAGGCGGCCCGCCTGGCCCGGGGCCTTGAGCTGCCTCAACCCTGGACCTTCATCGGCTTCACCTGCGAGGAGCCGCCCGCCTTTCATACCCCCTACATGGGCTCCCGGGTGTACGCCAAGGAAGCCAAGAAGCACGGCCACCGCATCCTCGGCATGCTCTGCCTGGAGATGGTAGGCTACTACCTGAGCGAGCCGGAGAGCCAGGAATTGCCGCTGTCCCTGCGCCTGCTGGGCTACCCCACCACCGGCAATTTCCTGGGCCTGGTGAGCGATCTCCGTTCCAAGGGTCTGCTCCAGCGTCTGGAGGCCGCCATCAAAGGAGGCTGCAGCCTGCCGGTGGTCACCCTGTCGGTCCCCCTGGGGGGGCGCCTGTTCCTGCCCGAAGTGCGCCTCAGCGATCACGCCAATTTTTGGGATGAGGGCTATCCCGCGGTGATGCTCACCGACACCGCGTTTATGCGCAACCCCCACTACCACGGACCGGGGGACGTCATGGCCAACCTGGACCTGGAGGCCATGACCGAACTGGTGCTGGGCCTGGTGAATTTCCTGCAACTGGAAGGGAAATGAGGTTCGGGTCGCAGTCCACAATCTGCACGAATTGTTATAGATTTTTTGTTAAATAGCATATAATTTATTTAATTAACACCTTGACGAAGGTATGCCAAACGCCTGAAAGTATGGTGGCATGAATTTTGAGATTATCGACTGGCCCACTGAAATAGAAACGTTTGCCACTGGTCGTAGTATTTCGAGAGCTATCCAGGTTGAACAAGGTTTATGGCAAGGGTCGCTGGCGTAAACGCAAAGGCATGGCTACAATTCGTTTGACTGATGGTTCACAATGGCGGGTTGAACTTCATTGGTATGAAGCAACCGGTATTGGCAAGAAGGAATTCAAAATTAAACGATTTATAGGTTGACCTCATGGAACAGCCCTTCGTTATCTGTATTCGCAATGATGATTATCCCGCCTCTCTGGAGAAACGCAAACTCTATATTAAAATCCCCGATCCGGAGGCGGAAAAAAAGCATTTTATCAGGGTGATCGACGAATCAGGTGAGGATTACCTTTATCCTGGAGACTATTTCGCCGCGGTAGAGCTTTCTGAGGATACCAGGCGAGCCATCATGACGGGCCTCACAGCTCGATAATTGAGATCAAAGAAAATTTGGGGCCGTCCCCATTTTGTCATAATATTTTCCATGTCCTCAACAGATCTCCCGCCGCCGGAGGCGGTTAATTCTATCCTCATCTGGCACCAGGGGGCCTTGGGCGATTTGCTGCTGGCGGGGCCGGCCCTGCTGGCTCTCCGGCGGCAATATCCCCGGGCCCGGCTGGCGGGTCTGGGTCACCCGGAGCGCTGGGGTTTGTTGGCCCGAACCCTCTCCCTGGACGAGGTCTGGGACAGCGGCGAGTCCCGCTGGGCCGGGCTTTTTGCCGACAGCCCCGTTCCCCCGGAACTACTCGCCCGCCTGGCCCCGTTTCAATTGGCCCTGGTCTTCAGCCCCAATCCTGAAAGCCCCTTAGCGGGACGCTTGCGTGAGGCCGGCATTCCCTCGGTCGCCTGGGCGCCTTCGTTTCAGGAGAACGGCCGCAAGTCAGTGGCGGCCGTGCAGGCCGAACACCTGGCCGCGCTGGGACTGGCAGTGGATCCGGGAGGTTTCCGCTTAAAGCCGCCGGAGAGCCGCCAGGAAGTGGCGGCGGCGGCCCGGAGGTCCTGGCTGGCGGTGGCCCCGGGCAGCGGCCACCCCAAGAAAAACTGGCCCCTGGCCCATTACTATGAAGTGAGCCGGGCTCTGGCCTGGGAGTATAAGCTGGGGGTGGTGTGGCTGACGGGACCCGCCGAAGCCGTCTGGCTGCCATATCTGGAGGCCCTGGCCGCAGCCCAGGACCACGCGCTGCTGGCCGGGGCGCCGCTGTCGCAGGTGGCCGCGGTCCTGGCCCACTGCCGCCTTTTTATCGGCAATGACAGCGGCTTGACCCATCTGGCCGCGGCGCTGAACGGCCCCCAGGTGCTGGCCCTCTTCGGCCCCACCGACCCGGCGGTCTGGGCCCCGACGGGCAGTCGGGTGCAGGTGCTGATGGGACCTTGCCCCCAGGCCCCCTGCGCCCAGGGGCGACAGATTCCCTGCCCCGAGCCGCGGTGTTTGCAGGACCTGACGCCGGAGGAGGTCTTGCAAGCGGCCCGGACGATCTTGGCGAAACCCCGGCCCGGCGGTTAAAAAATTTGGCCGGGCTGCTTGGAGGCGGGATTGCTCGTTATCCGGCCAACGTTTCGGGTCACGGTAGATCGGCGGCCTAATTTTCGTACAAAAAATTGAACTGCGGAGGGTCGAAAGGCCTGGGGAAAGAATGGGGCCGAGTGGTTAATTATATGT
>CAZOCQ010000032.1:0-19883 GCA_964578335.1 uncultured Desulfobacca sp. | reverse complement strand
ATCATCTACGGCCGTCATCCGGTGTTGGCCGCCTTGCGGCGGGCGGATAGCCCCCTGGAGGAGGTCATCGTGGCCCAGGGGGTGGGAGGAGCCTGGCTCAACGAAGTGCGCCGCCTGGCCCGGGCCGCCGGGGTTAAGCTGCGGGTGCAAGAGCGGGCCGCCCTGGACCGCCTCTGCGGCACCAGCCACCACCAGGGCATCCTGGCCCGGCGGGGGGCCTACGCCTACCGCTCCGAGCGGGATTTGCTGGATCTCTTGCCGGAACTTCCATCCCCCGCCCTGCTGGTGGCCGCCGACAGCCTCACCGACCCCATGAACCTGGGGAACCTGGCCCGCAGCGCCCTGGCCGCCGGAGCCCAGGGGCTGATCATCCCCAAAGACCGGGCCGCGGGGGTCACCCCGGCGGTGGCCAAGGCCGCGGCCGGGGCCCTGGAATACCTGCCGGTTTACCGGGTCACCAACCTGGCGGACTGCCTCAAGCGCCTCCAGGAGGCCGGCCTGTTCATCGTCGGGACCGACGCCGGGGCCGCCCAAAGCCTTTATGACGCCGACCTCACCGGCCCCCTGGTCCTGGTCATCGGCGGCGAAGAAAAGGGCCTGCGCCCCCGGGTGCGTCAACAATGCGACCTGGTCCTGGCCATCCCCCAGGCGGCCCCGGAGATCGGCTCGCTGAACGCCGCCACCGCCGGCGCGGTGGCCCTGTTCGAAATCCGCCGGCAGCGGTTGAGTAGGGCGGGAAAGTGAAACGCATCCCGCCTTTGGGAAACGTGGAGCAGGCGCCCTCGCCTGCTCTTCAAGAACAGCCGGGGGCGGCTGTTCCACATAAACTACAGGGCCTCGTTTTAAAAAAGTATTGTTCCCGTAGGGGCGAACTTTATGTTCGCCCAGGATAGGAGGGTGAACATAAAGTTCGCCCCATTTTAATACCAGGGTTTATGGCAACTTAGGGTGACCGTTAAACATGGGGTATCCGATGTTCCAGGAAATGCGTCTGAAAAAGAGACAGGTAAGCCAGGCTGAAACCGAAGCCATCCTGCGCCGGGGGCAATACGGGGTCCTGTCCCTCAACGCCGGCGGCGATTATGCCTACGGCGTGCCCTTGAGCTATGTTTTTCAAAATAATTCCATTTACCTGCACTGCGCCCCGGAAGGCAAGAAATTGACCCTGCTCCGCCAAGATAATCGGGTCTGCTTCTGCGTGGTGGCCGAGGCCGAACCCCTGCCCCAAAAATTTTCCATGAAGTATCAAAGCGCCCTGGCCTTCGGCCGGGTCAAAGTAGTCGAGGCTCCGGAAGAAAAATTAAGCGCCCTTATCGCCTTGGTGCAGAAGTATTACCAAGACCCCGAAGATATCGCCAAGGGCCGGGAATATGCCGCCGCCTCCCTGGACCAAACCGTGGTTCTCCGTCTAGATATCGCTCACTTGACGGGCAAGATCAGGAAGTAGGTCGGTTTTGCTAAAAGCTCAGCAATGTCCGGCAAAGATTATGCAGGACCCCTGGTGAATTAAGAGCAACAATTGCGATCGCACCATCTTATCAGTGGTAAATTAAAGAGTTAGGTCGAAAACAGAAAAACCCCCTCTCCCCTGAGGGGAGAGGGGAAAAACACAAAAACTCCATATGTTACAGCGATTAACAAATTTGCCTGGTATCTGGTCTTTTCTAAATGCGACAACCTCGCCGGACACTCCTGCTAAAAGCTGAAAGCTGAAAGCTGCCTGCTATTCCCTTGCCAGACGCGGGAGCGGAATATATTATGAGGCATGGCGCGTATTTGGGTTTGGCGGGAGGACCAGGCCGAGGCCTGGTTTGACGAAGCCCGGCGGGTGCTGGGCGCCGGGGGGGTGCTGGCCCTGCCCACCGAGACTTTTTACGCCCTGGCGGTCAATTCCCTGGACGAAGCCGCCCTGGACCGTCTTTTCGCCCTGAAGGCCCGGCCGCCGGAAAAACCGGTGCTGGTGCTGATCTCCGGACCGGAGCGGTTGTCCCAGGTGGCCCGGGAGGTCCCGGAGGCGGCCTCCCGGTTGCTGGCCGCCTTTTGGCCCGGCCCCCTGACCCTGATCCTGCCGGCCCGGCCGGGGGTGCCGGACCGGCTCACCGGGGGCACCGGCACCATCGGGGTGCGCCAGCCGCGCCAGCCCCAGGTCTGCCGGCTGCTGGCGGCGCTGGCCTGGCCGGTCACCGGCACCAGCGCCAACCGCTCCGGGCGGGAGCCGTTGACCGCGGCCTCCCAGGTGGCCGGGGAATTCGGCGAGGCCGTGGACCTGATCGTGGATACGGGTCCCTGTCCCGGCGGCCGGCCCTCCACCATCGTGGACGTCACCGTCAGCCCGCCCCGCCTGGTGCGGGCCGGGGCCTTGGCGGCGGCCACCTTGAGGGAAGTGATACCGGAAATGAGGTTCTGATGGCAAAAGATCCGGCGGTAGTGGGCATTGACTTGGGGGCCACCAACGTCCGCCTGGCCCTGATCTCGCCCAGCGGCGAAATCCTGGAGCGTTGGGAACGGACCACGGACACCATGCCCCATCAGGAGGCCCTGGTCGCCACCCTGGCGGAGGATCTGGGGCTCTGCGGCAAAGCAGCCGCTTCCCGCGATACCGAAATCAAGGCCGTGGGGCTGGGGTTTCCCGGGCGCATCCTGGCCCGGGAAGGCCGCGTCGCCTTTTCCCCCAACCTCCCGGCCATGAACGACTGCCCCCTGGTGGAGTTGCTGCAGCCGCAGGCGCCCTGGCCGGTGTTCCTGGAAAACGACGCCAACCTTTTCGCCCTGGGGGAGCACTGGCTGGGAGGCGGGGTGGGCCATCAGAATATGCTGGGCGTCACCCTGGGCACCGGGGTGGGCGGCGGCCTCATCCTCGAGGGCCGTCTCTGGCCGGGGTCCGAAGGCTGCGCCGCCGAAATCGGCCACATCACCGTGGAGCCCGACGGCCCCAAATGCCACTGCGGCAACCGGGGCTGCCTGGAAACCATGGCTTCGGGCTTCTGGACCGTGGCCTGGGTCAAGGACCAACTGTCCCAAGGGGCTCCCTCCTGGCTCCAAGAGCTCTACCTGACCGACCCCGACGCCATCCGGGGGGAGACCCTGGTGGCGGCGGCCCTCAACCGCGACCCCCTGGCGCGGCGGGCCTTCGACCGGGTGGGCAAGAGCCTGGGACAGGTCATCGCCGGGGTGGTCCACCTCCTGGGCCTGTCCCGGGTGATCATCGGCGGCCGTTTCGCCCGGGCCTGGGACGTCTTCCAACTGCCCCTGGCCGAAGAACTGCACCGCCGCCTCACCCTGTTCCCCTCGGAAGCGGTGAGCGTCTGCCCGGCGACCCTGGGCGACGACGCCGGACTCCTGGGCGCCGCCCGCCTGGCCTGGGATAGGGTGAGTGAGCAGTAGTCAGTTGCCAGTTGCCAGCCGAAAAACGGCGGCCACAGGCCGCCCTGATATTGCCGAGATTTAATTTATGACCGAGAAACCTAAACCCATCCCCGTAGCCCGGCCGACCCTGGGAGAAGAGGAGGCCGCCGCGGCCCGGCGGGCCATCCTCTCCGGCTGGGTGGTCCAGGGCCCTGAAGTGGAAGCCTTTGAAAAGGAATTCGCCGCCCTGGTGGGCGCGCCTTACGCGGTGGCCTGCTCCAGCGGCACCGCGGCCCTGCACCTGGCCCTGCTGGCCCTGGACCTGAAGCCCGGCGACGAAGTCGTCACCGTCAGTTCCTCCTTCATCGCCACGACCAACGCGGTGCGCTACGTGGGGGCCACCCCGGTCTTCGTGGACGTGGAGTTGGAGACGGGCAATATCAATCCGGAATTAATTAAGGCGGCCATCACCCCCCGCACCCGGGCCGTCCTAACGGTGCACCAATTGGGGATGCCCTGCGATTTGGAACGTATCCTGGCCCTGGCCGGGAAGCACAATCTTCCCGTCATAGAAGACGCGGCCTGCGCCATCGGCTCGGAAATCCGCCTGGAAGGAGGGGCCTGGGAACCCATCGGGCGGCCCCGGGGCCGGCTGGCCACCTTTTCCTTCCATCCCCGCAAGGTCCTCACCACCGGCGACGGCGGCCTGGTCACCGGGAGCGATCCCGAGATCATGGCGCGCCTGGCCCGCCTCCGGACCCACGCCATGTCCCTGTCCACCGCCGAGCGCCACGGCTTCGGCCGGGTTAGGTTCGAAGAGTACCCCGAAGTGGGCTGGAATTACCGCCTCAGCGACATCCAGGGCGCGGTGGGACGGGAGCAGCTCAAGCGCCTCCCCGGCCTGGTGGCGGCCCGGCGGCGCCTGGCGGCCCGCTACCAGGGGGCCCTGGCCGGCCACCCCCACCTGCTCCTGCCAAAGGAGCCGCCCTTCGCCCGGAGCAACTGGCAGTCCTTCTGGGTCATTCTGAAAGATGAGGCCCCCTTGTCCCAAATTGACCTGATGCAGGCCCTGCTGGCCCGGGGCATTCATACCCGGCGGGGGGTGATGTGCGCCCACCGGGAGCCGGCCTACCGGGATCTCCCCCTGCGGAGTCCCTTGCCGGTGAGCGAACGCCTCCAGGACCGCAGCGTCATCCTGCCCCTCTATCCGGAAATGGCCGAGGCCGACCAGGATCGGGTGCTCGCCGCGCTCCAGGAAATGCTTCGTTAAGCAGGGGCGGCGGCAACGGAGGCGGGGACCCCGGCAACTAGAGCTTAAATTATGGAATTATTATGTTTTTTCCCGCCCCACCCCGGCCGGAGCGGGAGTTTTTGCCGGCCTCGGCCTGCATTTGGGCAATCCCTGGTGCAAATCCTGCGGCCTTTTTTTATTTTCATCTGCCACTGCCAACCCAAACTTCCGCCGGACTCCCGGAATTTATGGCGATGGGAGTGTTGATCAACAAGTCTGCTGCCCTTGCCGGACTGACATCTACTTAGTCATTGAATAATCTAAACAATATCAAGTACAAAGAAGCGCGGGCCCGGTCCGCCATCTTGTTTTTTTTATTGGTAATCCTTAAAATTAATCATTGCTGAACCTATATTTCTTGGGCTGCCGGCAACGCCGGGCAGCCCGGAGAGGGAATTTGACGCGGCTGTGCTGGAAATGGCTGCTGGTCGCAGCCTTCGCGGTAGTTGCCCTCTGGAGCCTCCCCGGAATGGCGGCCAAGATCGACCGTTTCACCGACCAGGAGGGCGTCCTGCACATTACCAATGCCGGGAAGGAGGAGCCTGTCAAAGCCGGGGCCGCCCCGGGGCCGGCTCCCAGGGCGAAGGCGCCGGCGGTCTCGCCTGGCGCGGCGCCCACTCCACCGGGAAAGTCGGAGCCTAAGTCTCCGGCATTCCCCGCGCCACAGGAATCGCCCCCCGGCGCCGACCCGGAGACGCAGCCCCCCGCCCCGGAGCCCGACCATCCCGAGGTGGCCGAACCGCCCCCCGGGGAGCCGGAGGCTGCGGCAAGGCCGGGCCGCAAACCCCAGCGCCCCTGGAGCCGCAGGATGCCGGGCGCCAGTGCCGCCGCGGAGGGCCGTTAATCAGCCAGGCATTATTTTCGTCCAGGAGGCCGCAGAAAGCCTTAGTATGAGCGTCCAACCCACCAGCCTGAAAGATTGGGGACCCATCGAACCCTTCGAGGGCCTGTCCATCCGCTTTCTTAAGGAAAGCCGCTGCCTGCCCCTGAAGCGGGAAGACGGCCGGGTGCTCCTGGCCATGGCCGACCCTGACGATGAGGGAGCGCAGCAGGCCCTGGAGTTGGCCCTGGGGGCCCGCGTCGCCCCGGTGGCCGCGGCGGAAGAGGAGATCCTGGAGTACATCGACACGGTGTACCGGCCGGGCAGCGCCATGTCCCGGCTGGTGGGCGACCTGGAGCCGGAGGACATGGACCTGTTGTCCTTCGAGGAGACCGCCGAAATCGGCCACCTCCGGGACATGGCCCGGGAGGCCCCCATCATCCAACTGGTCAACCTCCTGGTGCTGCGGGCCATCCAGATGGGGGCCAGCGACATCCATTTGGAGCCCTTTGAAGACTCCTTCCGGGTGCGGTATCGCCGGGATGGTCTCCTCTATGAAGCCGAATCGCCCCCCAAAGGCTTGCAGGCCGCGGTCATCTCCCGGCTGAAGATCATGTCCCGCCTGGACATCGCCGAGCGCCGGCTGCCCCAGGACGGCCGCTTCCGCCTGAAGGTCCAGGGCCACGACATTGATTTCCGGGTGTCCACCCTGCCCACCCTGTTGGGGGAAAGCATGGTGATCCGCATCCTGGACCGGGAGAAGGTCATCCTGGACCTGAACCGCCTGGGCTTTCCCTCCCGGGAACTGCGCCAGTTCAACGAACTGATCCACAAGCCCTACGGCATGATCCTGGTCACCGGACCCACCGGCAGCGGCAAGACCACCACCCTGTACGGCGCCCTGGAAATCATCAATTCGCCGGATAAAAAGATCATTACCATCGAAGACCCGGTGGAATACCGCCTGGCCGGGGTCACCCAGATGCAGGTGAAGTCCGGCATCGGTCTCACCTTTGCCCGGGCCTTGCGCCACATCGTCCGCCAGGACCCGGACGTGGTGCTGGTGGGGGAAATCCGGGACCGGGAAACCGCCGAAATTGCGGTGCACGCCGCCCTCACCGGGCACCTGGTCTTCAGCACCCTGCACACCAATGACGCGGCCGGGGCTATCTCCCGTCTGCTGGAGATGGGCGTGGAGGACTTCCTGCTGGCTTCGGCGGTGATGGGCATCCTGGCCCAGCGCCTGGTGCGCCTCATCTGCCCGCAATGCCGCGCGCCCCTGTCGCCGGGCGCCGTCCGCCTGGAGTTGGAAAAGAACGGCCGCCAGGGCCTCCCGGCCCGGGAACCGGCGCAGTTGTTCGAAGGCAAGGGCTGCGCCGCCTGCGCTCACACCGGCTACCAGGGCCGCACCGGCATCTACGAACTTTTGGTGGTGGAGGAGAACATTCGCCAGTTGATCCTGAACCGGGCCGAAGCCGCGTCCATCCGCCAGGCCGCCATGTCGCAGGGGATGCAGACCATGGCCGAGGACGGCTGGAACAAGGTGGCCCAGGGCCTCACCACCACTCAGGAGGTCCTCCGGGTCACCCAGGAGTAGGCAGTGGTCAGTGGCCAGTGGTCAGTAATAAGTTATAAGCAGGCGAGGGCGCCGTAGGTATTTAGCCTTTACGAAAAACCAAAAACCAAAAACGAAAAACGGTCTTAGTTCATGCCCCTGTATCATTATCGGGCCAGCGACGCGGGCGGCAACATCGTTACCGGCACCCTGGAGGCCCGGGAGGAACGCCTGGTGGTGCAGCACCTCCAGCAAGGCGGCCTCATTCCCTTGCGCATCGGCCTCAAGGAGGCGGCCGCCAGCGGCAGGAGCGCCCTGAGGCGCCGCCGCGGCTCCCGGGTGCCCCTCAAGGAAGTGGTGCACTTCACCCAGGAACTGGCGGCCCTCTTAAAGGCCGGCCTGCCCCTGGACCGCAGCCTCCAGGCCCTGCAGGAGGTGATCCACCGGCCCGCCCTGAAGGAGATCGTGGCCCAGGTGCTGCGGGACCTGCAAGGGGGCAAGACCCTGTCGGACGCCCTGGCCCGCCACCGCATCTTCTCGTCGCTTTACGTCAGCCTGGTGGAAGCCGGGGAAACCGGCGGCTTCCTGGACCAGGCCCTGGAGGGCCTGGGGGAATACCTCAAAACGGTGAGCGAATTCAGGAGCTATCTGGCCACCGCCATGATCTATCCCATGATCCTGGCCGGAGTGGGCTCGATCTCCCTGATCCTCATGCTCCTCTACGTGGTGCCCCGGTTCGAGGATTTTTTTAAGGAGATGGGGCAGAACCTGTTCTGGAGCACCAGGTTTCTGCTGGCCCTGAGCCAGGGGTTCCGGGAGTATTGGTGGCTGGCCGGAGTGGCCCTGGCCCTGGCGGCCTTTATCCTGGTCCGCCTGGCCCGCAGTCCCCAGGGCCAGATGACCCTGGACCGCTTCAAGATGACCGCCCCCTTCCTGGGCGATTTGAGCCGGCGGGTGGCCGCCGCCTTTTTTGCCAAGACCCTGGGCACCCTGCTCCACAACGGCGTCCCCATGGTCACCTCCCTGCGGGTGGTGATCAACTCCGTGGCCAACCGCTTTTTGGCCCGGGCCCTGACCGGGGTGCTGGCCAACGTGGAAAAAGGGCAGCAACTCTCGTTCCTGCTGAAAAAGGTGGGGCTGTTCCCGGAGCTGTTCCTGCAGATGGTGGCCATCGGGGAAGAGACCGGCCATCTGGCGGACATGCTCTTGTCCGCGGCCCAGTCCCTGGAAAACGACGCCCGCAACGAGGTGCGCCGGCTGATGGCGCTCCTGGAGCCGGTATTGATCCTGGCCACCGCCCTGGTGGTGGCCTTCATCATCGTCTCCCTGATGCTGCCCATCTTAAACCTCTACGAGATTCAATTTTAAGGTACTTTCGGCAAGGAGGAAGATTAACCTTGAACGACAAACGACGCCGGGAAGCGGGCTTCACCCTCATCGAACTGATGATCGTGCTCTTCATCCTGGGACTGCTGGCCGCCCTGGTGGCTCCCCGCCTGATGGGGCGCGTGGGCAAGGCCAAGCAGAAGACGGCCCAGGCCCAGATGCAGATGCTGGCCACCGCCCTGGACCTGTTCCATCTGGACGTGGGCCGCTACCCCAACGATGAGGAGGGCCTCAAGGTGCTGTACCAGAAACCGGACAATTTGCCGGCCTGGAGCGGCCCCTATCTGGATAAAGAGTCGCCCAAAGACCCCTGGGGGCGGGATTACGTTTACAAGTTCCCCGGCGAACACGGGCCTTACGACCTGTCTTCCTTAGGGGCCGACGGCCAACCCGGTGGAGAAGGAGAGAACGCCGATATTACCAATTGGAAGGCCTCGCCTTAAGGCCGGAACTCCCGCGGCCGACGGGGGCTTTACCCTGTTGGAACTGATGGTGGTGCTGGGTCTGCTGGCCCTGCTCATGGGCCTGGTGCTGCCCGGACTACAGCGCACCATCAACCGGGAGCGGGACCGGGCCGGCTTGCGGCAACTGACCACGGTTCTGAGACTGGCCCGCAGTCAGGCGGCCACCAGCCGGCAGCAGGTCCGGGTCTTCCTGGACGTGAAGACCAAACGCTACTGGCTGGAGGGTGGGAACCGTTGGGGGGACCTGGCCGGCCTGCGCCTGGCGGATCCCCGCCTGGTCTGGCAGGACCCCACCCGGACCCGGGGCTACATCGCCTTCTACGGCGACGGCAGTTCCAGCGGCGGCAAGCTGGTGCTGGTGGACCCCGCCGGCCGCCGTTATAACCTGGAAGTGGAGATCATCACCGGCAAAGTCACCCTCAAGACTGAAGAAGCGGTGACGTAATGGGGTTTTCGGTTTTCGGTTTTCGGTTTTCGATTAACAAGCGAGGTTGGTGCGCAGTGCGCAGCCTACAGGGGAAGAGGGCGGATTGCCGGGGTTTCGGCCTCCTGGAGGTGCTGGTGGCCACCACCGTGATGGGACTGGTGCTGGTGGTCCTGCTCCAGGTGCTCTCCGGCGCCATCCGGGCCCAGGAGGCCGTCCTGGAACATTCCCGGGCCCTGCAGGTGGCGGAACGGGTGCTGCAAAATACTTGCAGTTCCATGAACCTGGGTTCCAGTCAATTCGAGGGCCGGGATGGACCTTACCGCTATCTGGTGCGGGTTACCCCCCAATACGAGGTGGCCTTGCCGGCTACCCTGGACCGCACCTTGAGATGCTCCCTGATCCAGGTGACGGTGTCCTGGGAGCAGCGGGGCCGGGATTACGCCGTGTCCCTGGAGACCATCCGCTCCGCCGCCCAGAGGAAATGATGAGGCTGCCTGCCCTCGGCCGCGGCGCTCCCAACGCCGGTTTTACCCTGCTGGAGCTGATGGTGTCCATCGCCCTCACCAGCCTGATCACCCTGGTGGCTTACGGCTCCGTCAGCATCAGCCTGAAGGCGGTGACCCGCGGCCAGGCGGCCGCCGAGCGGCTGCAGGAACTCAGGGTGGGGGGGACCATCCTGGAGCGTTCTCTGACTTCCGCGGTGGAAGGTTCCCTGGGAGACCAGACCTATTTCATCGGGGAGGCGCAGCAGATGCGGTTCTTCACCTTGGTGCCGCTGATGGCCCACGATCTGGGAGGCGTTTACCACTGGCGGGTGCTCCTGGGGCAGGATGAAGCCGGCCACGGCGTCCTGGCGGTGGAGCAGGTTAGAAATGTCAACTGGTACCAGGACCCCGACGGGGTGGAGATTCGCCAGATTATTCTCAAGGATGTGGCGGACTTGCGCTTTACGTATGGCGCGGGAGGCGAGGAATATGAGACCTGGGACGGCAAAAAGGTGCGCAGCCTGCCGGATTGGGTCAAGATTCGCCTGACTCTCAAGGGACAGGAACCCCAGGTCTGGATGATTCCCCTCCATGTGGCGGAATTTAAGATCAGATAGCCGCGCCGGCTCCCGGCGTCCTTCTCGGCTCCGGGATGAAAGCGGGGTGGTGCTGCTGCTGGTGATGCTGATCCTGGCCCTCATCAGCGTGCTGGCGCTGACCTGGGGCCAGGAGTGGCGCACCGAGCTGCAACTGGCCGCCAACTATCGGGAGGCCCATCAGTGCCGCCGCCTGGCGGAGGCCGGGGTCTATTACGCCCTGGGAAAGATCCTGGAGGCCAAGAGCGCCGAGGGCAACGTCGGCCTCGCCGAGCCTCAGGCCGCGGCCAAAGCGGCCGGCGGTTGGCAGGCGGATCAGCGGGTCCACGAACTCCAACTGCCCGGCGGCCTGGTGGCGGTGCGGGTGGAAGACGAAGGGGGCAAGCTCAACCTTAACCGGGCTCGGGAAGAGAACTTGGCGGCGCTTTTCACCTTCCTGGGCTTTTCCCCGGAGCGCATACCCATCATGGTGGACTCCATTCTGGACTGGCGCAGCAAGGGGGAACAACCCCTGCCCTTCGGGGCCAAGAGCGCCTACTATATGAGTCTGGACCCGCCTTATGTCTGCCGGGACGGTCCCTTTGAGACGGTGGAAGAGCTGTCCTGGGTGCGGGGTTTCGAAGCCCCTGACCTGGCCTCCCGGCTGACGGATTATCTGACGGTGCAGGAAACCGGCCTGGCGATCAATATCAATACCGCGCCCCTGCCGGTGTTGGAGGCCGCCGGGCTGCCCCCGGAGGTGGCCCAGAGCGTCGTCGCCAGTCGGCAATTCGAACCCCTCCTGGGCCAGCAGCAGATCGCCCAACTGGCGGTGAATCCGGTCACCGGGCAGGGCCTGCGCTTAACCTCGGCGGCCTCACCTTTTTTTACGATAAAGTCCACCGGTATGGTAAATAAGAAGGGAGGGCGTCACACCATTAAGGCCATCGCGCGCATCGATTTGTCCACCCGGGGTTCCTGGCAGATTCTCTCCTGGGTGGACGATTTCCCCGGATAAAGATGGATTCCGGGTAGTACAAACCATGAATTTGAATTTGAACCTGAACAACCTGTGGCAGAATTTTTCCACCGCCCTGTTGGCCGGCGCCGATGGGGTGGGGGTCTATCTGGACCGGACCGCCCTCACCCTGGTGCAGTTGGAAAAGGGCCTCAAGGGCCTCCGGGTCAAGCAGGTCCTGCGCCTGGAGCGGCAGGAGACCGAAGAGCTGGCCCTCCGGCTCCAGGAAGAAGTGGTCCGGCTGGGGTTAAAAGACTGCCCCATGAGCCTGGCGGTGAGCCGGGATTTGGGTTTTCTGCGCCCCATGTCCCTGCCCCGGGCCGCGGCCGAAAACCTGGCCCAGGTGGTGGCCTACGAATTGGACCGGTTCCTGCCGCTGCCGGCGGACCGCCTCTATTATGATTATCAGATTTTGGCCGAGACCGAGACGGACGTCCAGCTCATGCTGCTGGCCTTGCCCCGGGACCAGGTGGAGCCCTTCCTCACTCTCCTGACCCAGGTGGGCTTGCGGCCCATGTTCCTGGAGCTTGCCCTTACCGCCACGGCCAACGCCTTTGCCCAATTGGCCGGCAAACTGCCCGCTGCCTGGCTGCTGCTCCATGCGGAGCCGGGGACTTTTGAACTGGGTCGCTTTCAGGGCCAGGTCCTCCGGGAATACCGGCAGAGACGCAGCGCCACCGCCACCGACCTTAACCGGCAGCTGAGCGAAGAGATCGCCCGCCTCGGCGAAGGGGCCGGCAACGCCCAGACCCTATGCCTTTACGGTCAGGTCCGGGATGGCCTCCAGGTCAGCGCCCTGAGCGAAACCCATAACTTGAATACCATTTACCCCAGCCATTTGGCCATCCAGAACCTGCCGCCGGAAACCGAGTCGGCCGGCGCCCTGCCCGCCTTGGGCACCGCCCTGCGCAGCCTGGGAAGGGGCTCCCAGGGGGTCAACCTGCTGCCGGGGGCCGAACGGGCCGCGGTCCCTCTGGGACGGTTTTCCTTCAGCAATATTTTGCTCCTGGTTTTCTTGGGACTTTGCCTGGTCATGGGCGGCAGCGCCCTGCTTCATAAGCGGGTGCTGCTCTATCAGCTCAACAGCAAGCTGGCCGCCCTGGAACCGGACGCCCGTCAGGTGGAACGCCAGTTGGAAGAGAGCCGGGGCCTGGCCAAACAGTTGCAAAACTTTCAAAAAATGGGCAGCACGCCCGACAAGCTCAAGATTCTCAAGGACCTGACTGAACTGATTCCCGACAACACCTGGCTGTTCAACCTACGCCTCAGCCGGCAAAATCTGGATATCAGCGGCATTTCCAAGTCGGCTTCCGATTTGATTCCCCTGCTGGATAAATCCGGCTGGCTGACGAAAACCGAATTCGCTTCACCCGTGGTCACCGATGCCAATAAACAAGACCATTTTAAAATTAAAGCAGACTATAAAGGACTGGGGCCGGCATCTTGAGCGGCTGAACCCGCAGCAGCGGCGCCTGACCCTGATCGGCGGCGGCGTCCTGTTGCTGGCCCTGGTCTATCTGCTGCTGATCCTGCCCATCCTGGGGCTGGAAGACGATTGGACCCAGGAGTTGGCCCAAAAACGCCGGCTCCTGGTAAAATACCAGGGTCTCCTGGATGGCAAGGCCAGGATCGCCCAGGCCAATAAAGACCTGAAGGCCGCGTTGACGCAGGCGGAGAGCCAGTTCCTCTCCGGCGCCAACCCCGCCGTGGCCTCGGCCGATTTGCAGGAAATTCTGAAGAACCTGACCCGGGAGCACGGGGTCCAGGTGACCAGCACCAAGGTGTTGCCGCCCCGGGAGGCCGGACCCTATCTGGAGGTGCCGTTGCAGGCCCAGTTGTCCTGCACCACCAAGCAATTGCTCACCATCCTCTATCAACTGGAGCACCACAAGAAACTCCTGTTTGTCCCCGAACTGGAGGTCAACGCCCCTCGCCTGGCGGTGGGGGCCAAAACCGATAATACCTTGCAGGTCAACCTGGTGCTCTCCGGGGTGATCAAGAAGAGCAAAGGGGTTTCCAGTTGATCTGGCGGCGCGGCTTCAATCTGTGGCATATCCTTTTACTGGCGCTCAATTGCCTGCTGCTGGTCGCCATCTTTCATATCTGGTGGGGAGAAGACGAGGCCCCGGCTCCGTCCCGTCCCGGCAAGGGGCCGGAATTGCCCAAGGCCCCCCTGCTGCGCGATCGCCAGCCCTTGAACGCTTTCCGGGTGGTGGCCTCCAAGGATTTATTCAGTCAGGACCGCAAAGGTCCTGAAGAAGAACAGGCCGTCAAGAAGGTGGAAGCCAGTCTGGAAGGGCGGGAGCTCATGGGCACCATGATCATCGGCAGCGACCGGGTGGCCTTGATCAGCGGCAAGGCCAATCCCCTGAAGGGCAAGTCCCAGGCCACGGTGGACGTGGTGCGCCAGGGCGAGGACTATGACGGCTTTAAGGTCTTGGAAATCTCCGGCGATACCGTGGTTTTTCAAGGCAAAGACGGCAAAAAGACCTTAACTTTTCCGGAATGATCATTTGCGGTCCTTGACCTTCCGGTAAACAATGGAAAGATTGAACTGGATTATCTCTTTGCGCCGCTTTGAGTAAGGAGAATGGAGAAAAATTGGGATAAGTTTGATTAGGCGCAAATAAGCTGATTAAGCGGCTTGGCGCACTTCCAGAATGAGTTGCCGGCCAAGGGACTTAAGGGCCTTTTCCAGCTGGTCCAGGCGGGAGTTGTGGTCCAGGTCCAGCAGACGGCGCACCTGACGGGGGTGGCAGCCCATGCGGCCGGCCAGTTCCGTTTGGTTGATTCTGTCTGTCAGCATGGCCTGGTAGATGGCCAACTTGGCGGTGGCCAGGGGCGGCACCGTCACTGTGGCTTGGCCGGGGGCAGGAGCGGAAGGCTGGGGGATGGGAAGGTGTTTATCCATATAGGCGCCCCCCAGAGCCACCAGCAGGGCGTCTTCGGCCCATTCCAGGGCATCGCCCCGATCTTTACCGCAGGTGAGGGCTTCGGGCACATCTGGGAACTGAGCCATGATAGTGCCGTTGTCCAGGGGAGTTAAAATGACAGGGTATTTTAGGGACATAGGGGCCTCCGCTTACCAAACATCCTGGGGATTAAGGCCAAGCTGTTTGCAAATTTCTTTGAGAAAGGCGGGATCTAAATCCAGATTGCCATGGAAAGGGACTGTGGTACATTTACCTTGGTACTCCACCAGAACATGGCCGCCTTTTCCCCTATGGGGGATGACTGTGGCCCCGGCCCGTTTGAGCCTCCTGATGAATTCCTTGCCCTTCACTTGGTTTACTGTAGGACATTATTGTCCTTTTGTCAATCAAGGCTGGGGCTCCTCAACGGAACATAGCCGGGTTGGTGCGCAGGGCGCATCCTACACTACTTTTTGAACAGAGGCCCCATGTTAAAGACGAAGAACAGTTTGTGCGCCAGATTATCCCGACGCTCCGGGACCGGGTGGCTCCCGGGCCTTTTGACGTTGCTCTTCGCCTTTGGGCTCCTTGGTTGCGCCGGTCCCTCCCAGGTCAGCTCCCCGCCGTCCCCGCCGGAACCCCGGAAGGTGCCGGTGCAGGTGCTGCCGCCGAGTCCCGCCCCCAAGAGTCCTTATCTCAAGGAAGTGAAGCCGCCTGCGGAAAAAGCGCTTGAACTGGAAGAACGAGGGCTGGAGACCCTCACCTCCCGCCTCACCAAGATGCCCACCGCCAAGCGGGTCCCCAAGAAGGGCGAAAAGGTCTATCCCATTGATCTTAATTTGAAAAACGCCGATCTGGTGGAGGCCGTCCGGGTCCTGGCCGAAACCATGGGGCTCAACTATTCCATTGACCCCAAAGTCAAGGGCACCGTCAATGTCCGGGCTTCCGGCAAATTGAGCCAGAGCGAACTGATGTCCATCATGGAGACCATCCTCACCATCAACGGCGCCACCATGATCAAAGGACCCGACGGCCTCTATCGCATCGTCCCCATGGATAAAGCCGCTTCCCGGGGTCTGCCGGTTTACAGCCAGGGGGAGGTGCCTCCGGGGATGCGGGCCCAGGTGGTCTTTTTGGAGCAGACCCCCGCCAAAGAGATGACCGCGGTCCTCAAACCGCTCCTCTCCCCCGCCGGCAGCATCGGGGAGGCGGCCCACAATGCCCTGATCCTGGTGGATAACCCCGAGAACATGGACAAACTGCTGGATTTGATCCACCTGGTGGACACCCGGGCCCTGGCCCAAACCCTGGTGCGCATCATCAAGGTGCATAACGCCGGCCCCAAGGAAATCATCGACGATCTCAAGTCCATCTTCGCGGCCTACGGCACCCTGGCCGCCAAAGACAAGGGGAAATTCGGGGTGAATTTCATGCCGGTGGACCGCCTCAACGCCGTGATGATTTTAGCCACCTCCAAACCCCTGATGGAGCGGGCGGTCTATTGGACGCGCCAGTTGGACGCCAAGACCGACATGCTGGCCAACGTCCACGTCTATAATGTGATCAATTACAAGGCCAAGAACCTGGCCAATATCCTGACCCAGGTGTACGGCGGCACCGCGGCGGCGCCCACCGTCAAGGAGACCAAGCCCGAAACGGGCATCGGGCTGGGTTCCACCGGTTTCGGCGGCCTGGGCGGCACCGGCGCGGGCGCCACCGGCGGCCTGGGCACCGGCAGTTCCATGCGGCAGAGCACCACGGGCGCCGGGGGCCTGGGCCTGGGCGGCACTACCGGTTTGGGCGCCACCGGGGGGCTCCCCGGCGGCGGAGCCGCCACCCCCGGTTTGAAAGAGCGGGCCGTGGGCGCTCCCGCGGCCGGGGCCGCCCCCAAGGAAGGGGTGCGCATCATCCCCGATGAGGAGAACAACCTCCTGGTGGTGGTGGCCCCCCCTTATGAGTGGAACATCATTTCCCGGATCTTGAAGCAACTGGACATCATGCCCCGGCAGGTGCTCAACGAGGTGCTCATCGCCGAAGTCCGTCTCACCGATCAGTTGAAATACGGCATCGAGTTTTTATTGGGGGGCACCCCCGCCAATGTCACCACTTCCACGGGCACCACCGGCACCTCCAGCAACGTCAGCGGCGTCCTGGTGACCAACCAGTCCGGCGCCGGCACTACTTCTACGGCTCCCGCCACGCTCCAGGGAGTGACCCTGGCGGGACCGGCCGGGGCCACCTTCAGCGCGGCCAGCGGTTTTACCTTTGTGGCCGTGGACACCATGAACAAGCTCAAGGGCCTCATCAACCTGCTGGCCAGCGAAGGCAAGGTGGAAATCCTGGCCTCGCCCCAAATCATGGCGGCCAACAACCAGGAGGCCCGCATCATGATCGGGCAATCGGTCCCCACCCTGACCTCCTCGTCCATACCGCTGATCAGCCAGACCACTTCCTTCCAGACCTCCACCGTGCAGTACCGGGACACCGGCATCATCCTTTCGGTAAAGCCGCAAATCAACGCCAAAGGCCTGGTGACCCTGGATATCGCCCAGGAGGTCAGCAACGTGGACACCTCCACCACCACGGTGTCCGGCAGCCCCAGTTTTACGGTGCGCAGCGCCAAGACTTCCCTGACCACCGGTGACAACCAGACCATAGTTCTGGGGGGACTCATCCGGGAGGACCGCACCCGCAGCCAGGCCGGTCTCCCCGGGTTGCGCAAGATGCCCATCCTGGGGCCGCTGTTCGGCTCCGACGCGGTGAGCAAAGAACGGACCGAACTTTTAGTCTTGATTACTCCGCACATAATTACTAATATGGAAGAAGGGGCCCGGGTCACCCATGATCTGAAGGAAAAGGTGGGCCTGACGGAAACCTTGCCCCAGCAGCAGCGTCCGGCCCCCGGCGGGACCAGCCGCTAGCGGCTAAGGCCCCGGAGCGAGCGCCCTAAAGAGCGAGGGCGGGAATTATGGCAGGCGCGGCAGCGCCCAGGAGAAGCAGCCATGAAACGGAAGATATTGGTGGTCATGTTGGCCCTGAGCCTGGCGGGGGTTTGCAGCCAGGGGGCCGCCGCCGGAGTGCTGGGATACAGTATGGACCGGGCCGAGCGCGGTTTTAGAGATGCGCCGACAGAGCCCAGCTCGGCGAAGGTGGCCACGGATGGCCTCATTGCCCGTCCCCTGGGGGTGGTGGCCACCGCCCTGGGCACCGGAATTTTTCTGGTCACCCTGCCGACGAGCATCGGCTCCGGGACCACCAGGGAGACGGCCCGCAAACTGGTGGTTAATCCCGCCGGCTGGACTTTCGTGCGCCCCCTGGGGCAGCCCGATCCCCGTTTCGCCGAAAAGGGGATTTTCAGCAAGTAAAGGATTCGGTCAGGTTCGAACTCTTGTCTTGCCGGACCCAAAAAGCCGCAGGCTTTAGCCTGCGGTTTTTTTATGGGATCTCGCCGGCGCTTCCCAGGTTCTCCTCACCCTAGCCCCAAATAGCCGGTCAGACGCTCGCCGGCGAACAGATAAAGCAGCGCCGCGGCTGCCAGGAAAGGACCGAAGGGGATGCTGGTGGTGCGCCACTGGCCGTGGCGCCAGGCCCCCCGGCTCAAAGCCTGGATCACCCCCGCCACGGTCCCCAGGGCGGCGCTGAAGAAGATAACAAAGGGCAGGGCATAGGGACCCAGGAAGGCCCCGATCAGGGCCAGCAGTTTGACGTCGCCGCCGCCCATCCCGGTGGCGCCGGCGAGCTTCTCGTAAATCACGCCCACCAGGTAGAAAACGCCTCCTCCCAGCAACGCCCCCAAAAACGCCTGTCGAAAACTGAGGTGGGGCAAAAAGAGGGCCAGCAGCAGACCCAGGACAATGCCGGGATAGGTAATGGCATCGGGCAGCAGGCGGTGTTCCAGGTCAATGGCGCTCAGCACCAGCAGGGCGGCGGTGAAGGGCCCGTAGGCCAGCAGCCGCAAGCTCCAGGGAAACTCCAGCCACAAGGCCAGGGCCAGCAGGCCGCTGATCAGCTCCAGCAGCGGGTAGCGCCAGGAGATGGGGGCGCCGCAAAAGCGGCAGCGGCCCCGCAACCACAGGTAGCTGAGCAGGGGCAGATTGTCGTACCAGCAGAGGGTGGCCCGGCACCGGGGGCAGCGGGAGCGTCCCGCCCAAAACTGCTCCTTTAAGGGGAGCCGGGTGGCCACCACGTTGAGAAAGCTTCCCAGGGCCAGCCCCAGCAGCAAGGCCAGGAAGCCGCTCATCCCGCCTCACTCCTGCCCCATTTCCAGTTGTTTGACCCGGTGCAGAGGCACGTTCCAGTAACCCGCGTCGGTGGCGCCTTCGATGAGTTGGTCCACAAAGAGCTTTCCCGTGAGTTGCTCCCCGGAGGTGAGATAAATGAGCACTGGCCGGTACTGGTTGTCCTCGGGCCCGGTGAAGGTCAGGACTCCGATGATGGAGAGGGGCACCCAGGTCAGGGCCTGGCCGTTCTTCAGTTTAAACTGTTGGCTGGAGCCGGGGAGTTTGAGCCCCCAGACGAAATACTTGAGACCATCCTCGGTGATCACCTGGCTGGGGATCTTGGTGACGGGCGGCGGCGCCGCCGGCTTCTGGACGCAGGCCGCGGCCAGCAACAAGACCGCCGCCAGCCAGAGACTCCAGCGCCCCCTGAAGTTTATGGGATACCAGGATCTTCTCATGTTCTTCCCAGCCTCCTGATGGCTCCCGCGGAAGTGACGGTTTTACAGAAACGTCCGCCAAACGCTCCTGGGGCTCCATTGGTTCGGTGGTTGGGGACCGCAGTGGGCGGACCCTTTAGGCTCCAGGATATTCATACCACAAGATGCCGCTTGGGGGCAAAAAAATCGTGGTTTCCCAGGATTACCGGCCTCCCTGTCCTGCCTCGGCCGCCGGGTCTCCCCTCTTCATTATTGTCGCCATATTGATTGCAAAAATGTAGCTATTCCAGAAAACGCGAACCCGGGACAAAGGAATTAATATCCAAATTGGTAAGCAAAAATATTGCCAATTAACAATAATGTTAATTGGAAAAACTGATCATTTATTTAACATGCTTAAATTACAGTAAAAATAAAATGGCACGTCCTTTGCTTCACCCCAATTGACCCAAATCCCAAAGGAGGAATGGTAGATGAACGGAGCTGATACCGCTTTTGTCCTGGTATCCGCGGCCCTGGTGATGCTCATGACCCCGGGGTTGGCCTTGTTTTACGGGGGCATGGTGCGCAGCAAAAATGTGCTGGGCACTATCATGCAAAACTTTATCATGTTGGCCGTGGTGGGCGTGCTCTGGGCCATTTACGGCTATAGTCTGGCCTTTGGCCCCGACTTGGGCAGCGTCATCGGCGACCTGTCCTATATCGGCTTAAACGGGGTGGGCCTGGAACCATTTAAGGCTTATTCCGAAACCATCCCGCACCAGACCTTTATGATTTATCAGGCCATGTTCGCCATCATCACCCCGGCCCTGATTACCGGCGCCTTTGCCGAGCGCATGAAGTTCAGCACTTTTCTGGTTTTTATGATCCTCTGGTCCACCATCGTCTATAACCCGGTGGCCCACTGGGTCTGGGGCGACGGCGGCTGGCTGAAGAACCTGGGGGCCC
>CAZOCQ010000031.1:0-19963 GCA_964578335.1 uncultured Desulfobacca sp. | reverse complement strand
GATGAGCACGATGGCGGAGAGGATGAAGGCCCAGGTCAGGGAGCCGGTGATGTCCTTAATGGTGCCGGCCAGACGGGTCATGAAGAAGCCGAGACCCCACCCGATGAACACCAGGCCGTAGTTCATGCCCAGGTTCTTGGGTCCGAAGAAGTCGGCAGTGTAAGCCGGCATCAGCGCCAAGCCGCCGCCGTACTGCCAATAGGCGATGCCCACGGCCAGGAACAGCAGGAAGATGTTGCCGCTGGCAATGATGGAGGACAGCAGGAACAGGGCCAGGGCCGATACCAGACAGTTGATGGTATAGGCGTTGTCCCGCCCGATCTTATCGGAATACATGCCGGTGCCCACCCGGCCCAGGGCGTTGATCAAGCCGCCCCAAGAGGCCAGGATCCAGGCGTTGGCCACCAGGAAGGGAGAGCCCTTGGCGGCGCCGGCCAGGATGGGGGCCGCATTGGCGATGACCAACAGGCCCGATTGGGTAGTGCCGATAAACATCAACATCAGGGCGAAGAACTGCCAGGTCTTGACGATTTCGCTGGGCGCCCAGTCCACCAGGGTGCCCGCCGCCTTGGCCGGAGCCGCGCCGGCTTTTACCGGGGCCGCCGGGGCCACGTAACCCGGAGGCGCCTTGGCCAGCTGGGACCCGGCGATGATAACCACCGCGGCGAAGAAGATGCCCAGGTAAATCCAGCTTCCGGTCACGCCCACGGTATTAATCAGGTAAGCGGCCAGAGGTGAGATGTACAAAGCTGCGCCGCCATAGCCGCCTACCACCAAGCCGGCGATGAGACCGCGCTTATGCGGACCGAACCAGGACAGAGCCGCCGGCGTGGGCGCCGCATAACCGATGCCCATGCCGATGCCGCCGAAGATACCGAACCCGATCACCAGGCCGGCGTAGCTTTTCATCATGCCGGCCAGGATGCAGCCCACCGCCAGGAAGAGGCCGCCGGTGATGGCTCCCACCTTGGGACCCGCCTTATCCTGGATCCGGCCACCGGGGATCATCAATAAAGCAAAGATAATGACGCATAGCGAAAAGGGCGTGGCCGCTTCCGCATTGGTAAGATAAGTCCAGCCTATCCCTGGGCCCTCGGTAATGAGCTGGCCGGCCTTCTTCACGTCGATCAGTTTCCCGGTCCAAACACTCCAGGCGTACAAGATGCCCAAACAGAGGTTAACGGCTGTCCCTGAAAACACTACCACCCACGCTTTACCTGGAACTTTGTCTGCCATTTGCACCCTCCCTGAATTATGATGACATAAAAATAGAGCATGTTGATCGACCAGCAATGATTGACCATTCCCTTAGCGAACTTGACTTCATCACCTCCTTCCTGACAAGATTTGCTATCGTGTTCGCCAGTGCAAAGGTCCTGCCAAAGCCAGAATAACCACAAAATTATTCACGAGTCAATTAAAATAGCTAAAATCACTAGGAATATGAAATGTTTCACAAAGTCCCCGCCGTGATGCTGGATGCCACCAGGCCCCCGCGCCTGCGGGTCTTTTTCCCCAGACAAGGGGCGCTTCGCCCCAATCCCCCGGAGCCGGCCGCTATCTTCAAACCCCCTTGCCGAAAGGAGCCCGGCCCTTGTCTTTGGAGAAAGAAGCCTTATTGTTAAAAAGAATCGAAACCTGCCGAGGGTTAGGGCACCCCTGCAACCCTTGAGTATCGAAAAATTACTGAAAAGGAGAAATAAGGATGAAGGTTGGAGAAATTTACCAAACCGCAGATTGGAAGACGGAAAAACACGTGCCCGTCATCGAGTGCCCGGATGCAGTGCAGGCCGAGGAGCTGTTCGAAGTCAAGGTGTCCGTCGGCAAAGAGATTGCCCACCCCAACACCACGGAACATCACATCCGCTGGATGCAGGTCTTTTTCAAGCCCGAAGGCGGCAAGTTTGCCTACCAGGTGGCCAACTGCGAGTTCACCGCCCACGGCGAATCGGTGGACGGGCCCAATAAAGGACCGGTGTACACCCACCACGGGGCCGCGGTGGCCCTGAAAATCAGCCAGCCGGGGGTGATCTTGGCCACCTCGTTCTGCAATATCCATGGCTTTTGGGAGAATGCCAAGGCGATCAAAATTAAATGATCGCGGAGAGACCCCCGGATTTCCGTCCCCGGAGCTCTTGACGCCGCCTCACCATCCAAGGTAAGTCAGCATTCGCCTCTTGCCCAGGCCGGCTCTCCGGTCGGGGCGCCGCTCTGCGCCGGTGGGCCGGCGGGCGCAAACCCTGGGGGCCTGGCGGCCTGGTCATGGCCCAAGCAACAACGACACCTTGGCGTTTAAAAACTACAGCGGAGGGGTTCTTATGGTTACTCTGGAAGATGCCAGGAAGGTGATTGCCGCGGCGGAGAAAAAGGCCGCGGAAATCGGCCAGCCCATGAACATTGCGGTGGCCGACGCCGGAGGCAACCTGGTGGCGCACGTGCGCATGGACGGCGCCTGGATCGGCAGCATCGATATTTCCATCAACAAGGCCTTTACTTCTCGGGCCTTTGACATTGCCACCAAAGACCTGGCGGCCCACTCCCAGTCGGGCGGCCAGTTCTTCGGCATTCATGCCTCCAACCATGGCCGCATCATGATCTTCGCCGGGGGCGTGCCCCTGAAACGGGACGGCAAAGTGGTGGGCGCCGTCGGGGTGAGCGGCGGCTCGGGCGAACAGGATCACGCCGTGGCCGAAGCGGGCGCCGCGGCCTTCACCTAGACTGTCACGAAAAGTTCGTTCCGGTAGCGCAGGCTTCCAGCCTGCTTCTTGGATTTGGCGGGCACGGAGGCCCGCCCCACCAATCCTTTTCATGTTTTACGGGTGGGCCATAGGCCCATGAGGAACTGCTCGCGGCTTACTCCACTCACATCTCCACCCGCAGGGACCGCTTCACCCGGATGGCGGCCTCCCCGCCCACCGGGCAGACCTTTTCGCAATGGCCGCAGCCGATGCAGCGGTCCGGGTTCACCAGAGGCAGTTTCACCCGCGCCCGATCACCCTGGAGGTTGATGACCTCCTGTTCGCTGAAACCGATGGCCTTGGGGGCCACCGGGCAGTGCTCCTCGCACACCAGGCAGTCGGCCCCCTCGGTATAGGGGATGCAGCGGCTGCGGTTGATGAAGGCCGTTCCGAGGTTGGTGGCCTGTTTCACCTTCAGATCCAGGTTAGGGATCGCCCCGGTGGGGCAGACCTGGCCGCAGAGGTTGCAGGAATAATTGCAGTAGCCCATCCGGGGCGCCAGTTTCGGGGTATAGAGTCCTTCCAGCCCCGCTTCCCAGAGCACCGGCTGCAGGCCGTTGGTCAGGCAGACCTTGAGGCACTGGCCGCAGCGGATGCAGCGGGCCAGGAACTCACCTTCATTCTGGGCCCCCGGCGGGCGGATAAGGTGCTCGTCCGGCGGCTTCGCCAGGGACCCCAGGCGCACCAAGGGAGTTATGGCGGCGCCGGCGGCCACCGCGGTGATTAACTGCCGCCGGCCTAAATCCAGGGGAGCGCGGGGGGCCTTGGAGCGCCAGGTCCAGGTCACCCGATCTTCCTTCTGGCAGTTGGCCAGACAACTGAGACAGAGCTGGCATTCGGCGTTCTGGTGGCGGGCCGGCAGCCCCGGGGCGAAGGCGGCCATTTTGCAGAGGTCGGCGCAATCGCCGCAATCGGGGCAGAGGGCCGTGGGCCGCCGGCGCAGTAAAGAGAAGCGGGCCAGCAGGCCGTAGAGCGCCCCCAGAGGGCACAGGGCCCGGCACCAGAAGCGCCGGTCCACCCGCTCCGCCGCCACCACCAGGGCGAAGAGGGCCAGGGTCAGAAAGGGCAGCAGGTAAACCAGGGGCCGGAAGGGCAGCAGGGCGGCCTTGAAGAACTGGTAAACCGGCTCACTCAGGTAAGTAACCGGCGGTCCCGCCTTGTAGAGCACCAGGGAGGCGTGTTCCACCCCGTAGCCGAAGACCGGGTAGAAAACAATGGCCAAAGTGCGGTAGAGCAGCGACAGGGGGTCGAAGAGGCCCAGCAGGTTGACGGAGAACAGGGCGCTTACCAGCAGGGTAATGAGCAGATAGTATTTGACCCGGCGCCAGCGGGCCGCCACGCCGCGGTCGGGGCGGGCGGCCAACAGCAGCCGCCGGAACCCGTCCAGGGTGGCGCCCAGGGGACAGACCCAGCCGCAGAAGAACCGGCCCAAAACGAGGGTCAAGCCCACGAAGACCAGGGACCACAGCAGGCCGTACACCAGGGGGCTGAAGCTGAGCAGGTTGCTCAGCAGGGCCAGGGGATCGAAACGGAAGAACAGGTCCACCGGCCAGGCCAGGGTGGGCTGAACGGTAAATTCGGCCTTGAGGAAGAGGAAAAAGAACAGGACCAGGAAAATTACTTGGGAAGCCCGCCGCAGGATGAGCCAGCGGCGGGAATTGATTTCGGAGGATTGTTTAGCCATGATTTATCTGGTTCGCTGGTTCCCAAGCTCTGGCTTGGGAACCCTGATTTTTGGCGAAGCTCCGCTTCGCCGTGTAAGGTCCCCAAGCAGAGCTTGGGGTAAAAATTGGCGTTCCCAAGCTGGAGCTTGGGAACGAGAAGACCTGGGAGACCCGTCGCATGGTCAACCAGGTGCTTGAATTTATTGATGCAGATGGTTTAGCCATGAATTATCTTGTCCAAAATTTATTCCATATATTATAACTCGAATCAGGCCGTTTTCGGGCAAAAATATAGGGGCGGGTGTTAAACCCGCCCTTTAAAAACACCTGAATAGGCCCCGATTCGGTGCACTCTTGAGAATTACCGGCCACTGATCACTGTTTCACACCACCTTGATCTTCCCCAGGTCCATCTCCCCCCGGCCGGCCTGGTGGGCCTTGACGATGTAGCCCAGCTCTTCCGGCTTCAGGCCGAAGAGACCGGCGCCGATGGCGTCCAGGGCCACCGGGTCGGGACCGGCGAACACCAGGTTTTTCACGGCCACGTCCTCGATTTTGCCGCCCTTGGGGCCGTTGCGCAACAGGATGCGGGTGCAGTCCAGGACGTGCAGGTCCGGGCGCAGGAGCAGGTTCATGTCGGCGATGTTCTGGTGGATGCCCACGTGGATGCGGCCCCGCCAGCCGCCGATGGCCCCCATCATGTTCTTCAGGCACATGGTGAGCCGGGTCTCGGCGTGCTGCTTGGCCACCGGGATGTTGATGAAGCGGTCGGCCTCCAGGATGTCTTTATAGAAAAGCCACTTCTTCAGGGCCTTGGCCTTCTCCACGGTGAGGTCCACGAAGCGGCGCTCATCCACGTAGGGCACCACCACCCGGGGGTCCTTGATCCCTTCCACCGCGGCCTTGATGCCCGAGGCGCCATAGGCCTTGCGGGCGTCGTCGCAGGTGTGGTCCAGGACCTTGACCTGCTTGGCCCCGGCCTCCAGGCAAAGCTCCACCACCTGGCGCACCACCAGGGGGTGGGCGTTGGCCGCCAGCTCCGGGGTCCGGTCCCAGGCCATGTTGGGCTTGACCACCACCACTTCTCCGGGATTGACGAATTTCTTCATGCCTCCCAGTTTCTGGATAGCGTCGCCTGCCAGTTGAGCCCAATTGGTCCCCTCAACCTTGGCCGCCAGGGGCTGCGGCGTCTCCGTGGGGGCCATGGCCCAGACTTCCTCCGGCAGGACCAGCCGGCGCTCCACCCCGGCCACCAGGCCCAGGGCCGCCATATACTTGAGAAAATCGCGGCGGTGCATCGTTGCCTCCCGGTTTCTTGGATATTATCTAGTCTAAACGGCGGCCCCCGGCTTTGCAAGTTTTTCTTGACAAATAGCCTCCTGCGGTCTAAAAGTTAATGACCCTTGAGTCATTTTAATGACCAGGCAGTCATTTATGCCGGCCAAGCCCAAACGGACCAAGAAAGAGATTGTCACCGAGTTCCGCACCCGGGAGATTTTGGCCGCGGCCCGCCGCTTGATGCAGCACCGCGGGGCGGAGGCGGTGACCATGGAGGAGGTCGCCGCCGCCGCCGGAGTGGCCAAGGGCACCGTTTACCTCTATTTCCAGGGCAAGGATGACCTGGTCCAGGCCCTCATCTCCCAGGTGGGGAAAAATATCCTGGCGGATATTGAGGCGGTGGCGACGGGGCCCGAGAATCCCACCGAGCAAATTAGACAGGTGGCTTCGGTGCTGCTGGATTATCTGATGCGGGAACGGGCCCTGTTTCCGGCCTATGCCCGGGACCTGCTGCGGGGCGGCCGGGGGACGGCGGCCGTTTACTGGCGGAACTTGCAGGAAATGGAGGAGAAGTTTGTCGCCCTGGTCACCGGGGTGTTCGCCCGGGGCATCGCGGCCGGCCATTTCATCCCGGCCGATCCCCGGCTGCTCACCTTTTTATTGCGGGGTCTGGTGCGGGCCGTGGGCTACTACCAGCTGGCGGAAGGCCGGGAAAAGGCGGTGCAGGAAGCCTGGCCGGTCTTGTTAACCATGCTCACCTCGGGGCTGACCCGCGCCTCCGAGCCGGGAAAGGTGGCAGTGGTATGAAAGGGCTGAGCCTCTGGCGTCTGGCTTTATCCGGTTGGCTATTAGTGGGCCTGGCCGTGTCCTTCCCCGGCCTCTCCTCCGGGGCCGCGCCGCCCACCCTGGACCTCAAGGAGGCCCTGCGCCTGGCCTGGAAGGCCAACCCCAACCTCCAGATCAGCCGCCTCCAGGCGCTCATCGCCGGCCAGGAAGTAGTGCGGGCCCGCTCCGGCTTCCTGCCCACCCTCAGGTCGGACGTGAGCCAAACCATTTATGATAGTGAAATCCAAACGAAAATTCCGGCCGGCAACCTGCCCGGGGGCGGCGGGGCCACTGGCGGCGCCTTCACCTTTCCCACCACCAACCGGAATTTCTGGGGCAGCAAGACCTATTTGGACCAGACCGTCTTCGATTTTTGGGGCACGCCGTCCCGCTACCAGGCCGCGGTCCTGGGCAAGTCGGCCAGCCTGCTGGACACCGCCAAGACCCGGGACGACATCTTCCTCAACGTCTGCAAAGGCTATTTCACCACCCTGCGGGCCCAGAAACTGGAGGTGGTGGCCACCCAGGACGTCGCCGATCTCCAGGCCCACCTGAAGATCGCCCGGGACCAATACGAGTTCGGGGTGGTCACCTACAACGACGTGCTCCAGGCCCAGGTCTCCCTGGCGGACGCCCAGCAGCGCCTCATCGTGGCCCAAACCGACACCATCAACATCCGTTCGGCCCTCAACAAAGTCCTGGCTATCCCGGTCTCGGCCCCCACCGTGCTGAAAGACGAAAAGCTGGAGACCCGGCCCTGGAAGCTGGAGGAGGCCACCGACGCCGCCCTGAAACAGCGGAGCGATCTGAAGGCCTCCACCGACCGCATCACTCAGCAGGAAAAAGTGGTGACCCAGACCAAGTCAAAGTTTTTCCCTCGCCTCTATGCCCAGGCCGGACTGCAATATCAGCAGAACGAATTCATGCTGCACGACACCCAGTGGTTCGGCATCTTCGGGATGCAGTGGACCCTGTTTTCCGGGCTGGACACCCAGGCCCAGGTATCCCAGGCCCGGCTGAAGGTCAACCAGCTCCGGGAGCAGCACAAGGATTTGGATGACCAGGTGCGCCTGGATGTCCAGAACGCCTACTTGAGAGTGAAGCAGACCGCCGACCAGATTCGCACCACCGAGACCGCGGTGACCCAGGCGGAAGAAAACCTGCGCCTCAATGAAGAAAGGTATAAGGAGCAGGTGGGCACCGCCACCGACGTCATTGACGCCGAGACCCTGCTCACCCGGACCCGGGTCAACTACTGGACCGCGGTCTATGACCATCAAATGGCCAAGGCCGAACTCCTCTGGGCCATGGGCGGCATCGAGGCCCTCCTGCCTCAGGAGAAGCCCCCCCATGCTCCGTAAAATCCTGATCCGGGTGGTCCCAGGGGTGCTGCTTCTTCTGTTTGTCGGGGCGGGGGTGTGGTATTGGGTCCATATCCACACCTTCGTCAGCACCGACGACGCCTACGTCAGCGGCTACATCGGGGTGATTTCGGCCCGGGTGCCGGGCCGGGTGGCCGCGGTGGCGGTGGACAACAACCAGTTGGTCCAGCCCGGCCAGGTCCTCTTGACCCTGGAACCCCAGGATTATCAGAGCGCCGTGGCCCAGGCCGAAGGCAACCTCGGGCGGCTGCGCCAGGAGATGGCGGCCAATTATGTCCAGGTGGCCGCGGCCCGGGCCAAACTGGCTGAAGCGGAGGCCAACTTCAAGCTGGCCGGCGCCGACCAGACCCGCTACTCCGCCCTCTATCAGCGCCGCACCGTGCCCAAACAGACCCTGGATAACGTGGAGACCCGTTACCGGGTGAACCAGGCCCAGGTGGACCGTTACAAAAGGGAACTCCAACAGACCCTGGTTGCCATCGGCGGCTCCACCGAGCTGCCTATCGATGAACAGCCGGTCATTAAACAAGCCCAGGCCCAACTGGAGCAGGCCCGCCTCAATCTCGATTATACCAGGGTCACCGCCAAGATTACCGGCTACGTCACCCGGCGCCAGGTGGAGGCGGGCAACTGGGTGCAGCCGGGCCAGCCCCTGATGACGGTGGTGCCCCTGGAGACCGCCCAACTCTGGATTCAGGCCAACTACAAGGAGACCGAACTCACCCACGTCTATCTCGGCCAGCCCGCCAAGGTCGAGGTGGACACCTATCCGGGAGCCAGGTTCCGGGGCCGGGTGGACTCCATCATGGCCGGCACCGGGGCGGCCTTTTCGCTGCTGCCGCCGGAGAACGCCACCGGCAACTGGGTTAAGGTGGTGCAGCGCATCCCGGTGAAGATCATGCTCTTGCCGCCCTTCCCCGATAACCAGCCGCTGCGCCTCGGCATGTCCACCACGGTCACCATCGACACCCGGGAGCGCACTGGCAAACGGTTGTTGACATTGGAATCCAATCGTGCCAATTGATGGATGAAGGGGGCGCGGTTATGGATGAAGCAAAACTTAATCAGACTAAAGACGCCCTCAGCCGCTACTGCCAAAGAATCCGGCAAATCCGCCAGGACCCCGGCCACCATCCCGAGACCTCTTTATACAGTCCTCTCGAAACTCTGCTCCGGGAACTCGCCGCCCTCCTGGATATTAACCTCACCATCATTCAGCAATACTCCACCGGAGAGATCGGCGCGCCGGATTATTGTCTTAAGACCGCGGGAAAATCCCTGGCCTTCCTGGAGGCCAAAGAACCCGATAAACCTTTGGATAATTTGCGGGGCCGGGACCGCGAGCAACTGGAAAAATATCTGGAACTACCCAATATACTCTATACGAATTTTTGGGACTTGAAGCTCTTTCAGGAAAAGAGCGAAGTTAAGCTGAAACAAGAAAAGCAGGAAATTAAGACAATTCTTTTACCGCGGGAATGTTTGGAGCCTGCGGGTCCTTATACTGCTCGTCTTTCGGCCCATGACCCGGCCCCGGCCCTGGAACTGCTGACCCGCTTTTTCACTTATGCCATTCCCTATATTTCCAAGCCTGGCCAGCTTTGCCAACACCTGGCCCGAGCGGCCCGTTTGGTCAGGGGCGCGGTGGAAGAGGCCATGGAGATCGCCCCGCCCGATTCTCCCCTGGGCCAGATTTACTCCGAATTTCGGGACATCCTGTTTTTCGAATTGGACCAAAAGGAATTCGCCGACGCCTACGCCCAGACCCTGGCCTACGGACTACTATTGGCTCGTCAGGCCACCGGTCAGGAACTCACCTTAGCCACGGCTCATGCCTTTATCAGTCCGGAACGGCACCGGTTGCTCGCCGCCACCCTGAACCTCCTGGCCCAGCCGCCGGTCACCGCCATGGTGGGCTGGAGCCTGGCCTCCCTGCTGGAAATAGTGAACCAGGTTGACCCGCAGGTGCTGGCCTATGAAGACCCTACCCACGACCCGCTGCTCTACTTTTATGAGGATTTTCTGGCCGAATACGATCCGGAACTGCGGCGCCGGCGGGGCAGTTACTACACCCCCCCGGCGGTGGTGAATTTCCAGACCCGGGTCATTAACCGCCTGCTGGTGGAGGTCTTTCACCGGCGTAATGGCCTGGCCGATGAGGGCCTTGAGATTCTTGACCCCGCGGTGGGCACCGGCACCTACCTGGTTTCGGCCCTGGGGGAGGGCTGCCGCCACGTGCGCCGGGCCCTGGGCGAGGCTGCGGTGCCCGAGGCCGCCACCCACCTGGGCCAGCATCTGCACGGCTTTGAGATTCAGGTGGGGCCGTATGCTGTGGCCCATTACCGGATGGCCACCGCCATCCAGGAATACCGAGGCCGGCTTGCCGGGCGACTCCCCATCTATCTCACCGACACCCTGACCCCCTCCTACGGCCAGTCCCAGGTGACCCCGCACTTCGGCTTCATGTCCGCGCCCATCACCGAGGAGCGCCAGGGCGCCGACCGGGTCAAGGCGGAAATCCCCATTATGGTCATCCTGGGCAATCCCCCCTATGGCCGGGGCCGGGCCGAAACCGGCTGGGTCTGGGAAGTCCTGATGGAGGATTTCCGCCGGGAGGTGCCGCCGGAATACCGCGTCGATCTAAAAAATCTGGCTGAATGGTACGTCTATTTTTACCGTTGGGCCTTGTGGAAGCTCTTTGAACAGGAACATGCCGTCAAGAAAGGAATCCTGAGCTTCATCACCAATTCCCGCTGGCTCCTCGGCGGGGCCTTCGCCGGCATGCGCCAGAGGTTCCGGCGCTATTTCGACCGGATTTATATTTTTGATTTGCACGGCGACGGCCGCGCCCCCCTGCCGGCGGGGGTGGAACTGGACCAGAACATCTTTGACATTCAGGTGGGAGTGGCCATTGCCGTGTGTATTGCCGACGGATCGAGGGGCGGGGCCGAGGCGGAAATTTATTATTCCGACGAATGGGGCGCCAGGGCCAGCAAGGAGGAGTGGTTGAACCAGTTTCCTGCCGACCTGCCCCTGAATCGCTTTACCAGGGTGCCGGTTAATGGTTACGACCCCTTTTATCCGGGGATGGGGACCGATTTCGCCGCCTGGCCGGAGTTGTCGGAGATATTTCAAAAGAAGATCAGCGGTGTCCAAACAAAACGGGATGATTTGGTGGTCGCGCCGACAAGGGAACTCCTCGCCCAAAAAATTCAACATTTTTTGGCGGCGCCGGAGCAGCAAAAAGCCGATATTTTCCACAATACCAGGGATAAAACTTTTCACCGGGCCGCGGCTATCCCCTTCAATGAGAAATTGATTATCCCTTTTGAGTACCGTCCCTTAGACCGACAGTTTCTCTATTACCATCCTGCCTATGTCGAATATGATCGACGGGGCTCTCTCAGAATTATTGGAGGCGAGTCCAACATTTTTTTGGCTTCCCGCCATGATCGTCATGGCATAGGTCCGGTGGCCTTCTTACAGACGTTTCTTCCAAACCTTCATGTTTATGGCGGTCATCAAAGCTATATCTTCCCCCTTTGGGACCGCGCCAATGGCGCCTGGAGCACCCACAACTTCCATCCCGTCCTGCTGGAAAACCTGTCGGCGCATTGGGGCCAGGAGGTCAGCCCGGAACAGCTTTTCGCCTATTGCTACGGGGTGCTGGGCTGGGAGGGCTACAGCCTGCGGTTCGCCCGGGAACTGGCCCGGAGCTTCCCCCGGGTTCCCTTCCCCCGGGATTACCCCCTGTTTCAGGAAGGCGCCGCGTTAGGGCAACGCCTGGTCAACCTCCACAGCTTCCAGGAGCGCTATCCGGCAGACGGCTCCATCACCATCCACGGCGCGGCCGCCTCCATCGAGAATTGCGACTACGACCCCCAAAATCGCCGCCTGTTTATCGCCAAGGAGGCCCACGCCGCCCCGGTGTCGCCCGAGGCCTGGGGCTACCTGGTGAGCGGTTACGAGGTCCTGCGCCAGTGGCTGAAGCGCCGGGCCGGACTGCCCTTGACCCTGGAAGTCATGATCCAGTTGCTTGATGTCATCTGGGCGGTGGAACAGACCGTGGCCCTGCGCCCCCTCCTCAACGAATTTGGCGAACGCCTCCTGACTGCCCCGCATTTTTCCAAGCAGGAATTGGGCCTGTCTTAAAACTTGAAACTCGAAACTCAAAACAACCAGGTCCCGGTGAACAAATGGCTCATCACCATCGCGGTGATGGCCGGCACCTTCATGGAGATCGTGGACACCACGGTGGTCAACGTGGCCCTGCCCCACATCGCCGGGTCCATGGCCTCCTCCGCCGACGAAGCCACCTGGGTGCTCACCGCCTACCTGGTCTCCAACGCCATCATCCTGCCCATCACCGGCTGGCTCTCGGCTCTGTTCGGGCGCAAGCGCTTCCTGCTCCTCTGCCTGATCATGTTCACCGTCAGTTCCATGCTCTGCGGCGCCGCCACCAGCCTGGGGATGCTCATCGTCTTCCGCATCTCCCAGGGCCTGGGGGGCGGGGCCTTGCAGCCCATCTCCCAGGCCATCCTGCTGGAGACCTTCCCGGTGCGGGAGCGGGGCATGGCCATGGCCCTCTGGGGCATCGGGGTGGTCATCGCCCCCATCGTCGGCCCGGTCCTGGGCGGCTGGGTCACCGACAACCTCACCTGGCGCTGGGCCTTCTACATCAACCTGCCCATCGGCCTCTTCTCGGTGCTCCTCACCTGGATGTTCATCTTCGACCCGGACTACCTCAAGCGCCAGCGGGCCGGCAGCATTGACTACTGGGGCCTGGGGCTGCTGGCCGTGGGCCTGGGCGCCCTCCAGGTGGTCCTGGACAAAGGCGAACGGGAAGACTGGTTCTCTTCGGCCTTCATCACCCGCCTGGCCCTGGTCTCCGCGGTGGCCCTGATCGCCCTGATCTGGCGGGAGTTGAAGACCGAGCACCCGGTGGTGGACCTGCGCCTTTTTAAAGAGCGCAACTATGCCGCCGGCACCACCATCATGTTCTTTTTCGGCTTCGTGCTCTACGGCAGCATCATGCTCCTGCCCCTGTTCCTCCAGACCCTGATGGGTTATGACGCCACCACCGCGGGCTGGGCCTTGGCCTACGGCGGCATCGGCTCCCTGCTGATCATGCCGGTGGTGGGCCGCCTCACCACCGTGGTGGACAGCCGCTTCCTCATCTTCGTGGGCCTCTGTATCAACGCCCTGGCCGTCTATCTCATGAGCCTCTACAACACCCAGATCGACTACTTCACCGCCTGGTTCCCCCGGTTTGTGCAGGGTTTCGGCCTGGGCGCCACCTTCGTGGCCTTGACCACCCTCACCATGTCCCGTATCTCCCAGGAGAAGATGGGCAACGCCACCGGCATCTTTAATCTAATGCGCAACCTGGGAGGCTCTTTCGGCATCGCCACCGCCACCACCCTGCTCTCCCGGCGCAGCCAGTTCCACCAGAGCCATCTGGTGGAGCACCTCACCCCCCTGTCCCAGCCCTTCCTGGACTGGCAGCACCGGGTGGGGCAGCTCCTGCCCGAACTTGGGCCTGACTGGCAATGGTGGCAGGCCCCCGAGGCCCTGGCCGCCCTCTACCAGGAGGTTCAGCGCCAGGCCCAGATGCTGGCCTTCTGCGACGATTACTGGTTCTTCACCATTGTCTTTCTGTCGCTCCTGCCCCTGGTCTTCCTCATGCGCCGCCTGCCCCGCCACGCCCCGGTCCTCGAAAAACCCGGAGTGGAAGCCCTGCCGTGACCCTTCTTGTTTTTTAAAAAAATATCTTGTCTGCTAAGAAATTTTTGTCTTTCCCTCCTTGGAGTTCCAATCGCGGCCACCCCCTGCCGCAGATAACCCTTTATTATTCAACGAGTTATCCAGCAGACCCCGATTGGCATGTTTCTTGATTTGAATTGAGTGAACCTGTACCGGTCGGCCCCAGGCAAGAGGGCCGCCGACCGGTCTGAACGGCTTGGAGGGAGCAACCGATGCCAGAATTGCTGGAACGCTTTGCCTTAATTCCACCCGGACCGTTGCCTTACAGCTACGATCGGTCCGCCGGCGGCATCATTTATCCTGAGGTGTCGGATAAGGCCCCGGCGGTAATCCTGGTGGTGGATGATGATGACGCTTGCCGCCAGGTGCTCCGGGAATTTCTCCGGATGGCCGGGTATGCCTTCCTGGGCGCGGAGAACGCCTCGGGAGCCCTGGGGATCCTCAGGCGGGAAAAGGTTGATCTGGTGGTGAGCGACATTAAGATGGGCGGCAAAGACGGGGTGGCCCTGATGCAGGAGGCCCATCGCCATTATCCTGAGCTCCCCTTCATTATCATGACCGGCTGCGGGCCGGAATATTCCTATGAAGACATCATCTGCGCCGGCGCCGCCGACTTCCTGAACAAGCCTTTCTCCATGGGGGAATTGAAAGCCAAGATTTGCCGCATCCAGAGGGAACAGCACATCTTGCGCCAGCTTCAGCAAACCCTGGCCCGGGTAAAAAAACTCTTTGAGAACACGGTGGGCGCCCTGGCCACCACCCTGGAAAAAAGAGACCCCTACACCGCCGGGCACCAGTGCCGGGTCAGCGAACTCGCCTGCGCCATCGGCCGGGAATTGGGCTTGCCGCCGGAGAGCATCGAGGTCCTGCGCCTGGCCGCCTTCGTGCACGATATCGGCAAAGTGGGCGTCCCCACCGAAATCCTCACCAAACCCAGCCGCTTGAGCGAGACCGAGATGTGCCTGGTCCGGGCGCATTGCCAGATCGGCTACGATATCCTGAAGAACGTCGAATTTCCCTGGCCCATTGCCGAAATGGTGTTCCAGCACCACGAAAGGATCAACGGCTCGGGCTACCCCCGGGGCCTGAAGGGTCCGCAAATCCTCCTGGAGGCCAAGATCCTGGGAGTGGCGGACGTGGTGGAAGCCATGAGCTCCCACCGGCCATACCGTCCGGCCCTGGAATTGTCCGCCGCCCTGGAGGAAATCTCCCTGAACCAGGGAATTCTTTATGACCGAGAAGTGGTGCGGGCCTGCCTGAGGCTCTTTAATGAAAAGGGCTTTACCTTCACAACGAAATGAGCCGCGTAAACCTCAGTGGTTACCGGTATGGAGGCGCAGAATTTTCTCCGTCTCCCGCCAATCCCGCAGGGCCAGGGTGCAGAGGCTGACCGCGTCGGCGCCCAGCTCGAAGTAGCGCTGCACCTCCTCCCGGCTCTTCACCCCGCAGCCCATGATGAGGAACAGCCCCACCCTGGGGCGCAGCCCCCGGTTGTAGGCATAGGCCGCGGTCCAGGCCGGGCCGCCGGAGACCCCGCCGCCGCCCGCCCGCCACAAGGGGGAGCGGGGATATTGGTCCGGCGGAAAGACGATCTCGTAAGGAATGGTGTTGACGGCGTGGAGGGCCTGGACCCCGATCCTCTCCAATTCCTGGGCGAATTCGTAGGGGTGGCAGATGCTGATCTTGGCGATCAGAAAGAGTTCGGGGTGCCGCCGCCGCACTTCCCGGCTGCATTGCAGACTCTGGGCGACGTTTTGGGCGATCTCTTCGGCGGAGTTGGGGCAGGAATAGTTCAGCTCTAATGCCCAGAAGTGCTCCCTTAAATCCTGTCGGTAAATCTCTATTGCCTCCAGGGTCTCCCGAGTGGCGGTTTCAGTCCCCTTGATGAACTCCGGATAAAAGTTGGGAATGACGTGGAAGCCCAGCTCAAGGGAGCGCCTGAGCTCCGGGGCGCAGGCCGCGATCCCGTGGTTGGTGAGGCCGTAGGCGTTGAGCATGCCCATTCCCGGCAGGCGGCGGATGTACTTCCAGGTGAGGGGGTTGGCGGGGATGAAGTTGCCCCGTCTCGGGAAGCGGGTGGCGGATTTGGCCAGGACGGTGGCGCCGGTCTCCCGGGCGGCCCGCAGCAGCCGGCGATATCCGGGCAGCAGGGTATAGGGGAACAGGCCGCGCCCGGCTTGGCCCAGGGCGGTGGAAATAACCACCGGGGAGATTTTTCTCTCAGGGTTCATGATTAAAAATTCAAAGTTAAGTTAGGCGCCTAACGAACCGGTCCTCGCCTTCTCCGACGGACTATAGTCCAAAAGCCGTCGTCTGGCAAGGGTCGGGCCAACCGGTTTTTCCGTTGACAATCGGGGGATTATTGATAAAAACAAAGGGTATAGGAGCTGTCTGGTAATGCCGCCTTCACCCCTCCCCCCCACAACAAGAGCCAGCCGGATAAAGAACCTTGGTAAAAATATCGCCCTGGTATTTATCAGCTTAATTATTGCCTTAAGTATTTGCGAGATTTCTTTGCGCTTCTACAATCCCTTGGGATTTAGAATTAAGGGCGACAACATAATATTGCCGGTTAATAAGACAGAGATCATTCGTCACGACAAATGCACCAAGATTGACCCGGTGGTAATCCATCGCAATAATTCCCTGGGGTTCAAAGGCGCCGAACCGCCCCAGGATTTTGCCGAATGGCTCACCATCGTCACGGTGGGCGGCAGCACCACCGAATGCCTGGAAATCGCCGCGGACAAGACCTGGCCGCACGTCTTGGGAGTCAAGTTGCAGCAGGACTTCCACCAGTTGTGGCTGAATAATGCCGGATTTTGCGGCCATTCCACCTATGGCCATTACATCCTGATCAACAACTTTATCTCCAAGTTGAAGCCCAAGGTGGCGGTCTTCCTGGTCGGCATCAATGAAGTGGGGGTCAGCAATCCCCGGGAATTCGACACCCGCATGGGCACCGGCCTCAGTTTCCGCTCTCTGGACAGGTTTCTCTCGTCCCTGGCCTACCGCAGCGAAGTGGCCGCCGCGACCCTGAACCTGTACCGCTACTTTTTCCCCAAATCCGTGCAGGCCGTCGGGCAGCGGGACATGGGAGAACTCGATTTAACCAAGTTGCCGCACCTGTATTTAACCGAGGCCGAAAAGGCGGCTTTGTTGCAGACCCATGCGGAAAAGTACGTCCCCGCCTTTGAAGTGCGGCTGCGACGCCTGCTCAAGGTCACCCGGGATAACCACATCGTGCCGGTGCTGTTGACCCAGCCGATCCTGTACGGCCAGGTCATTGATGACGCAACCGGCGTTGACCTGGGAAAGATCGTGGTGGCCAACGGCATGAACGGCGAGGTGGGCGGGCGGGTCCTGGAGCTCTATAACGACGTGACCCGCCGGGTGGGGGCGGAGGAGGGCGTCCTGGTGATCGACGAAGCCCGGCTGATGCCCAAGAGTTCCCGCTATTACTATGACCTGATGCACTTTTCCAACGCCGGGGCCGAAAAGTTCGCCGACATCGCCGCCCGGGCCTTGAGCCCTTATCTGGCCGAGCGCTTCCGCAGCTTGGTGAAGACCCCGCCCGGCCCCGCAGTGGCCGCCGGCACGGCTCAGGCCCCTCAGGCCAGGTAAAGGGCGCCAAGGTTGCCTCAGGGATTGGCGCCCCAGAGGCGCGGCGCCTGCTCCTGTCTCTCTCCTCCCCCGTCCCCGGCCAGAGCCGCTGGGGTCAAATAATCTAACATCCAGCCTGCCTTGGCCTATATTTCAATTGAGCTTGTTTAAGCTTCTTGTAAATACTAATCCCGTCATATTCCTCAACCCCGCGGTACTGGGGGGGCGTTGCCGAAAAATTCAGAGCACGGAGGAAAAGTTTGAAGACCGGAGCATTCGCACCAATGATCCTGCCCTTCCTCTTGGCAGGTCTCCTGGCCGCCGGGCCGGCCCTCGCCGGGAAAAACCCTCTCTGCAAGGTGTACTTCGGCGAAACCCACGTGCACACCGGCTGGTCCTTTGATGCCTACATCTTTGGCAACCGGCGTACCGGACCGGCAGAGGCTTATGAGTATGCACTGGGTAAGCCCATCAAGCACCCAGTGGGATATACCATCCGACTCAAGCACCCGCTTGACTGGGTGGCGGTGACCGACCATTCGGAATACTCGGGTACGGTGCGGCTGGCCAATGAACCCGGTTGCAGGACAGCCGGGGCTATAACCCTTATAAGGTCGGCTTCGTGGGCGGGTCCGATTCCCATGACACCGGGTCCCCTTACCGGCAAAAAGACTTTTTCGGCGGCCAAGGTGCCGAAGACGGGACACCCAAGGAGCGTCTGTCGGGCCGCAGCCTGGCCGGCCTGGCTATTTTACAGATGAACCCCGCCGGCCTCACCGGCGTTTGGGCGGATGAAAACACCCGGGAAGGTATCTTTACTGCCCTGCAGCGCCGGGAGACCTACGCCACCAGCGGACCCCGCCATAAACTGCGCTTCTTTGGCGGCTGGGGGTTTAAGGGACTAAAACTACAGGGTGGCATCGGCAGCCGGGAATGGCTGAAGACCGCTTATGCACAAGGCGTCCCCATGGGCCGCGATCTGCCGGCTCCCCAGGCCCAGGCCCCATCCTTTATCGTCTGGGCGGTGAAAGACCCCGACAGCGGCAATCTCGACCGCCTCCAGATCATCAAGGGTTGGACCAAAAACGGCCGGACCTTCGAGAAGATTTATGACGTCGCCTGGTCCGGCAACCGCAAGATCGATGCGAAGACCGGCAAATTGCCGCCCGTGGGCAACACGATGAATAATTCGACTGCTGCTTACCAAAACACCATCGGGGCCGCCGCACTCCAGGCGGTGTGGACCGACCCGGATTTCGATCCGACCGTGCAAGCCTTTTACTATGCCCGGGTGCTGGAAATCCCCACTCCCCGCTGGAGCACCATTCAGGCGCGGCAATTGGGTCTGGCGCCGCCCGCCGCGCCAAAACCATGGGAGTCGAGTACCCGGTGCCCCTGACCGTCCAGGAACGGGCCTGGAGTTCGCCTATCTGGTACTCCCCTTCACGCTAAAGCATCTCTTCGCTGACCTTGGCAGCCTTCAGGTTTTGCAACTCTTCGGGTGAACACCGGCTTCGGCCCCTTTTGCCATGGCTTGACGCCTCTCTTCCTGCTGCGGGCGGGGGTGGGCCCGGGTGGCGGGGAGCTGGATCGCCGCCGCCGGTCTGTTCATGCTGACCCGGATAATTCGTTAGTTGGCCAAGAAACTGGTGGCACAGGCTTTCCAGCCTGTGCAAAAAACACTCTGCTTTTTTGGGCTTTTCGGTTTAATGTCTTACATTTTGAAAAGCTTGAATAATGTGGGCTAATACCAAGTTGCCGTCAGATGAGTAAATGTAGGACAGGCGCCCTCGCCTGTCCGGACAGCCGGGGGCGGCTGTCCTACATTTTCACGGCAAGGCCGGCGGCTCTAGGTTTATTATCTCTTTGAGCGCAACTTGGTATAAGTCCAGCGCTTCATAAACTCGCTAACTTATTTTTGTCACCCTGAGCCGAAGGCGAAGGGTCTCTGGCTTTTTTTTTGAGATTCTCCGCCGCCTTCGGCGGCTCAGAATGACAAAAAAGAGGTAATTGTCATTATGAACTGGTGTACTAAGCTGGGCCGTGAGAGGGTCCTGAGGCGCGGGGCTCGCCCAAGCTGTCGGATAGCCGCAGGACAGATTTATCCCCCCAGAGGAGTTGCACCGGCTGGCGGCGCCTATAAAGGATTTCGTTATTTGCTCTGCACAAAATAATATCACAGTCCTGAAAATCTCCGCCTGCCAGAGTGTATATTGCAATTTAATTTGACTTTTCAATAAGTTAGTCGTTTGGCAAGGTATCTGTCACCGCTGACCTTGTGGATAATTCTGGAGCAAGTTTGCGCAATTTTGAAAAATATTTAGCCCTTGTCAATTTCCCTGAAACCTGCGATATTCAAGGCTGATCAACCTTTCAGCCGGCATAGCTCAGTGGTAGAGCAGCTGATTCGTAATCAGCAGGCCAGGGGTTCGACCCCCCTTGCCGGCTCCAAAAAATCAAGGGGTTAGGCCCATCGGCCTAACCCATCGTTTTTTGTGTGAGACTCTGTGTGAGATTTGATGTCGGGAAGCCATCCTGAGTGGCTTTTTCAAACATTTCCCTGGCTTCCTAGCCGGACCGCTTTCCCGCCTTAACTCTGTTGCCGGGGGTTGACTTTGCCCGGAGACTCGGAGATAATCAAGTCCGTTGCCAACATCCGGGCCGTTAGCTCAATTGGTAGAGCAAGTGACTCTTAATCACTAGGTTTGGG
>CAZOCQ010000030.1:0-20221 GCA_964578335.1 uncultured Desulfobacca sp. | reverse complement strand
ACTCTTAATCACTAGGTTTAGGGTTCGAGTCCCTGACGGCCCACCATATTAGGTAATAATTAAAGAGGGTTAGCTGATGCCGGCTGACCCTTTTGTTTTTGACCGCGCCGCGGATAACCCAGAACTCACCAGAGGGGGGGCTTGCCGATGAATATTTTTGCTGCGAGACACCCGGCAAAATCAATCCCGCCCCAAGGCTAACAACTTTTATCACCAATTTTTATCGTTTCGGAAACCATAACTGAACAATAAAGGCGCAAAGTATCCAGTACCGGAGGAAGGTTGGCGAATTCAACTCTTTTCGGGGGGGGCTATGTTTACTCAGGATTATGTCATAGAGGCGGCCCAGGAGTTAAAGGCGCCGGTGGAGCTGTGGCTCTGGCGGGACAGATTCGCCTTCGACCCGGCCAGCCGGGAGTGGTGTTTCCGGGGCCCCTGCGCCAGGGGACCCAAGACCCTGGCCGACGCCCGGGAATGGGTGGAACGGATCTGTGGCTGGCTGCAGTACAAATACCCGGAAGGACCGGCAGACACCGGGGATACGCAGACAGATCAGACTGAGCCATTTTAGAGATACGGGGGAGAGCGCCATGGCTGAACCGATGAGAGTGTTATTGGACCAGGTGGAGAATTATTCGGATGGTTATGATTATTGCCTGGAAAAAGACAAGATCATTGATTTGATTGACAATGATTTGCTGACGGTGCATTTCCAACCGATCTATTCGGTTAATGACGGGACGGTTTATGCCCATGAAGCCCTGACCAGAATCAAGGAAGGCGCCCGGATTAAGGACGGCACTTTATTTAACAGCATCGGCGATTTATTTAAGCGCGCCATTTTAGTCAATTTTATTTCCCATCTGGACGTCATTTGCCGGGCCAATGCCTTGAAATATGCGGCCTTGCAAGGGTTAGCAGAGACGGACTCCTATATTTGCGTCAACATCTGCCCGGAAACCCTGATGGACCCCACCCACCTGGTGGGGATCACCGATGAACTGGCAGGGGAGTACGGCATTCCCAAAGAAAAGATCATCCTGGAGATCACCGAAGAGAGCGCCATTAAGAATTTGGAATTGTTTAAGAAAACTGTATCCCGCTATCGGGACCGGGGCTATAAGATCGCCATTGACGATTTCGGCGCCGGTTACGGGGGCCTAAAAATGCTTTCCCTGATCGAGCCGGAACTGGTCAAGATCGATTGCCATTTTATCTCCAATATCGATAAAGCCACGGTTAAATATAACCTGGTGGACGCCATTGCCACCGCCTGTCACCGCATGGGCATCAAGGTGGTGGCGGAGGGCATCGAACGGGAGGAAGAATTAAATATCATCATCAATATCGGTATTGAGTTATTGCAAGGCTATTACCTCTGCCGGCCGGCCCCGGATCTAGAAGACCGCCCCGTGGCGCTGCCGAGGCCAGCCGGGACCGAGGCCAACGGCGCCGCGCTGCATCCGGAGCAAAACTTCATGGGGGATATTGCCCAGCGGGTGGAGCCCATCAGCCCCTCTGAATCGGTCACCGAAGCCTTTCTAAAATTTTCCGACATGCCGGACCTCAGAGGGCTGCCGGTGGTGGAATCCGAGCGGGTCATCGGCATGCTGCACCGGCAGCGATTCCTGGAAAACCAGATCCTGGGACGGTATGGCTATGGCTTTGCCCTAAATACCCACAAGAGAGTGGAGCACCTGATGGAGCGGCAATTCTTTATGGTGGAGGCCGCCGCCACCATTCAGGATGTGGCCCATATGATCCAGATTCGAAAAAACGATTTTCTCTACGATGATATTTGCGTCACCAAAAACGGCAAATACCTGGGCACCGTGTCCGTGATGAGCATTTTGGACGCCATCACCGAGAAGAGCCTTATCCTGGCCCGGGGGGCCAATCCCCTCAGCGGCCTGCCGGGCAACGAATTTATTCAACGGGAGGTGGAAAAGCGGCTGTCGCAGAAAATGCACTTCGACATCTGTTATCTGGACCTGGACTATTTCAAGCCATTCAATGACCATTACGGCTTTGAGCGGGGCGATGCGGTGATCAAATCCCTGGCGGAAATTATTCAAGAACAGATTGAGGCGGAAAAGGACCCCTTTAATTTTGTGGGTCATATCGGAGGAGATGACTTCATCATGATCCTGCGCCCGCAAGTATCCCTCCCGGTGTGCGAAAGGATTATTAAAAATTTCCAGGCGCAGCTTCCGGTCTTCCATGGCATCGTCGATAACCATCAAGGCGGTTATGTTTCCGTCAACCGCAAAGGCCAGGAGGAGAAATACGATTTGTTGTCTGTTTCCATAGGCATAGTATCCACTGAAATTATGAATATCAAATCATACGGTCAGATTGCTTCCATTGCCAGCGAAGTAAAGAAAGCCGCCAAAATGCAAAGCGGCTCCTCGATCGTCAAGGACAGGCGTATCTCCGGTTAGCTTCACCTGAACAGAGTAAAAATATGGCCGCCGGCCAATGCGGGAGGCGGCCATTTTTACAGGAGTCTGTTATATGCCAGTTTATGAATATCAATGCCTGGATTGTAGCGGGGTGGATCAACGGGTGGCGGGGCTCGATGACCAGACGGCCGTTTGCGCCCGCTGCCGCGGTCTGATGCTACGCCTGGATGAGGACGTTTTTCAGCCTTACTTCGAAAACCATGAGGAGTTACCGGAAGTCGGCGGCCTAACCGAAGAAGGAGAAGATCTTGAAAAAACGAGAATTGGTGGCCATGCTCATGGAGAGCCCGTTTTACTTCGACCTGCGGCTCCGGGAACGGCTGACCCTGGTGCGACAACACTACCGGCGATTTTGCAATGGTTCTGAGTCAGGGCGCACCGGCCGGCTGATAAAGGCAGGTGCGGCCTGTTTGCGACCCGTAAGCCGGGATCGATCCGGGCAGGATTTTGTTACTTCAGTTGCTTAGACAATTGTTCACCAGGCGCCGCAGGCCGAGCCAGCCGAAGGGCTTGAAGTCGTAGCCGGCGTCTTTGACCAGGAAGGCCCCGACAGGCGACCTGACCTCCGGCCCCAGCCGCAAGATGATGACCGCGGCGTCCGGATTCAGCTCTCTCACGGCCCGCAGAAAAGGGCGGGTGTCGGTCCAAGCGTTGCTCAGGCAGGTAATAACCAGGGGAAAGCGGCCGCTGCCCAGGAGTTGTAAGGCTTCCTCGGTCTGGCAGGTGGTGGTGACTTGATGGCCGGCTGCCGTCAACACCCGGCTCAGGATGGGAAAAATCGGCGAGCCGTCGCTAAGTAGCAGAAGGTTGCTGTGGGGCATGACGCGTCCTCCTAAATTCGAGATAAGAGACCTTGCTCTGCCGCGGCCTTTCCGGCGAGTCGGCGGCCTCCCTGACCGCCGGGGTAGGCCGGCCTCCCAGGCAGGCGTTCACCAGGTGGCGCAGCCCGCCCCAACCGACGGGAGTGATGCGGTCTCCATTGATTTTAATTAGGAAAGCCTCCGTGGGACAGGCGCTTGGTTCCGCCCTGGAACTCAGGAAGAGCACGGAGATTTCCCGGTTCAGTTCCTTAACCGCCGCCTGGAAAGGACGCGTCTCCGTCCAGTCCTTGCTGAAGCGGGTGACCACCAGGGAAAAGCTCCCCCCTCGCAAGGCCTGCCAGGCCTCCCGGCCATGGAAAGCAAGGGTGACCCGATAGCCCGCCTGGGACCACAGCCGGGCCAACTCGGGGAAGATTGGAGATCTGTCGCTGATTAGCAGGATATCGTTTTCCATGAGACCTTTGTCCTTATCCTTAGGCGCCAATCCAGGTGGCTGATTGGGCCGAGTCAACTTTTTCCTCGTACATCTTCCAGGTGGCCTCAAAGGCCGCGGCAAAGGAGCGCTGCCGGGCGTAATCCCGGGCCGCCCGCCCCATCTCCCGCAACCGCGGCGGCCGGGCCAGCAGCCGCGCCACGGCCTCGCGCAGGGCCGCTTCGTCATCCCCCGGCACGATGACCCCGGTTTCTCCGTCGCGGACGTTCTCCTGCGGACCCCCGACGTCGGTGACCACCACCGGCAGGCCAGAGGCCTGGGCTTCCAGGACGACGTTGCCGAAGGTGTCCGTGGTGCTGGGGAAGACGAACAGGTCGCAGGACGCGAAGACCTCGGCCAGTTCCTCCCCGGCCAGATACCCGGTGAAGACGCAGGGGGTGTCCGCCAGCTCCCGGCGCATCTCTTCCAGGTAAGGGCCGTCCCCCACGATGAACAATTTCAGCTCCGGGTGACGGCGGACCAGAGACCGGTAGGCCCGGCCCAGGAGTTCCAGGTTCTTCTCCCTGGACACCCGGCCCACGTACAGGAGCTTAAGTCCGTCTTTGACCTGATAACGCCTTTCCAGGAGGCCGTTGCGCTTGGCCGGGTGGAAGCGCTCCACGTCAACCCCCCGGGGGTAGAGGCGGAGCTTTTCCGGCGCGATGCCCTTCCGGGCCAGTTCTTCAGCCGTGCTGCCGGAGGGGGCGAAGACCAGGTCCATCTGGTTGTAAAACCAGACGATGTACTTCCACATCAGCTCCTCCATGGCGGCGTCCCCCGTCAGATATTGGGTGTATTGGGGCAGGGCGGTATGGTAAGTGCCCCAGATGGGCAGCCGCAGCAGGCGGGCGACCCCCAGGGCCGCCAGCCCCATGGGGCCTGGGGTGGCCGTTTTGATGAGGTTGAAGTTGTGCTCGTAGCAGTAATTGAGGATCTCCAGAAAAGGCGGATGGAAGAGCTTCATCTCGGGATATTCCGGTAGATGGAAGACCCCGATGGGGGTAAAGTTCCGCACCCCGGGGCCGGGCGGCCGCGCCTCCTCATCACAGGTGAGGATGGTGTATTTCTTCCCGGCGCCCAGGGCGGCCTCCACCTGGCGGCGCAGGGTGAGACCGACCCCGTTGACCTCATAAAAGGTGTCGGTGAAGTGGGCCAGGTTGAGCTTGGCAAGGCCCGCCGGCGGCGCCGCGCTCCCGGACCGCCGCGTTAGGGAATGACGGATGATGGCCGCGCCCAGGCTCCGGTCCTTGGAGAAAGAAGAGTAGGCCGCCAGATACGGGGTCAAGCCCAGATAGATCATCCCGGAAGAGGTGACGGCGTTGATCAGGTCCAGGAGATTGGCCCCCGCCACCGCCTTGCGGAAATGTTCATGAAACTGCTTCAGAATATTGATGGAGATGTCATTGAGAATCTGGAACCACTGCATCCCGGGCTGGTTAACTGATTTGGAGGGCGCCTTGGCGGTTTCATGGACGAATAATGACACCAGCGGATCGGTCTGGCTGCTTTTCGGCGAACTCTTAAAGAAATATTTGACCTTATCGCGATAATATTGAAATCTGGTGGGCGAATTTTTCGGCTCTGAACTGGTCTGCAAAAATCTCTCGAAAAAATTGATGAAAATGCTGGAATCGGCATACTGGCCCAAGTCATATTTCTTTTTATAGAACTGGTAGGCGATGCTGTAGAGATTGTACCCCAGGGTCAAGGGCGTGGAGGCCCGCCCCTTGGGCTGGGCCTGGCCGGAGTTGAGGCCGTGAAAGAATTGCTTCAGGTTAAGGGCGCCCTCCACCTGGGTGTACATCCGGGCAAGGTTCAGGGAACTGTGGTCATCGGAACCGCCGGTGAGGTTCTTCTGCCAGGGATTATGAAAGCAGGGAGCTATCCCGTGCTTCTCCGCCAGGGCGGCTAAATCGGCCGGAGTGAGCTGGGCCAGCAGGTGCTTTAAGCAGTCGTTCAGCCGGGCGTCCCGGGCCCCGTTGAGCTCCAGGTTCTTGAAGAGCAGCAGGAATTTTTCGAAATGGGCCGGGGTCAGGCGATCATTGACGGACCAGAAGGGATGGGCCAGGCTGTGGGGAATACTCTGTTCTTGCAGATACTGGACCAGGTCAAAGATATTTTCCCGGACCCGCTGAATCTCCCAGTGCTGCGCCTCGGTAATATCATAGACCAGGACGTGGGCCTTGCAGCCGTCTTCCGGGAAATAGCTGGTCACCTCTGCGCTGATGAAGGTGTCGGGCCGCCCGGCGATTTCCAGGCAGCCGTCAATGACGTTGTGATCGGTGATGGTCACCAGGGACATGCCCCGCTTTTTGGCCAGGCGATAGAGGTCCCGGGGCTCGGTGTAGCACTCCTGGCAGCCCAATTTCTGCAGGACCCATTGCGAAGGCCGGGTGGAGTACTTCGAGTGGACATGCAAATCAATCTTCATCCTTCCTCCCTTGCTCTCAGGAATTAACTGATTAATACCGTCTCTCCGGCCCGGACCCGGTCTCCCGGCCCCACCATAATGGTCATCCCGGGCCGCAGCGGCACTACCAGGTCCACTTGCGAGCCGATGCGGATCAGGCCGAAGACCTGGCCTTTGGCGATCTCATCCCCCGCCGCCAAGTAGCTGTCAATGCCGCGCACGCTCTTCCCGGCGATCTGCACGAGGTAATAAGGCAGGGGCTCACCCTGGAAGCGGCCCGCCACCTTGGTCACGGTCCGCTCATTGTGGCCGATGTGCCTGGAGTTCTCATACAGGGGCAGCTTTTTCAGGAGGGTGCGCCAGTGCATCGCGGCCATGCAGTAGTTCTTGACCCTGGCCGGATGGTGCCTGATGAAGTCGATGCGGCCGGGAAGGGGGGCGCGGTTATAATGGACGTTAAAGGGACTCATGAAGATGCCGATGAGGAGCTTGGGCAGGGCCAGGTCTTCCCGGACGATATCGCTGAGGGTGGCCGCCGCCCCCTGCTTGACGGTGATTACCTCCTGCCCGGGCTGCACCTTCTTGACGTAAACCACAGTGCCGTCGGCGGGGCTGACGATGGACTCGCCCGGAGGCGGCACCCGTTCGGGGTTGCGGAAGAACCAGATATAGCGCCAGTAGCAGTAGGCGGCGCCCGCCAGGACTAAAAGCAGTGCGCTGATGCCATAAGTCAATGGAGTTTCTTCCATACCGAGGGGTCCAGGACGCGCACCAGGGCCACCCCCGAAGAAAAGGGAAAGTCAATCACTTCAAAATATTCCTGTTGGGCTTTAATGAACTTCAGCCATTTCTTGACGCCGGCGTGCTTGAGCAATTCCCGGACGTAGATGTTGGTGTCGTGCAGAAAGATGTAGCTGTTCTTGTGGGACTGCTCCAGGACTTTGAGGAAATCGTACTTGACGTCCTTGTAGGCGTGGCTGCCGTCAATGAAGGCCAGATCTATGGGCGGCAGGTTAAGCTCCGGGTAGGCCGGGAAAAACTCATCGCTGCGCATCTTGTAATGGGATACCAGCTCAGCCACCCCGAAGCGCCCGAAATGGGTTTTGACCGTAACTTCATCAGTCCACAGGCCGCGGCCGCCCACGGTGCTGAAGGGGCCATCCTTTAACAGGGAATAGGCCGGGTCCACAAAACTCAATTTGCCCCGGGCGTTATCTTTTAAACCCAGCGCCAGACAAACCACACTGAAGCCGTATCCGGAGCCGATCACCACAATATGTTTGGGTCTTAAGGCCCTTACTACGCCGTAGTAAATAAAGCCGAATCCCAAATTAAGCTCCTTGGTCTTTTCATTATGGCCGAAGGGCTTGGCGACTTTGAGAATGTCTTTGACTATTGTCTGGCTTAGGCTAAAATCTCCCATCCACCATTACCCCCTTAAGGTTTTTCTTTGAGAGAGAGTGGCTCTTAAAACATTGAGCAATTACTACCTGATTAATATTTATGGAGTATTCCGATTGCGTTTTTTTTCGGTTAGTCGGCGCCACCAGGGATAGGAATGTCGCGCGGCGCCGTCACCTGCCCTTTAAAAGAACAGCCGAGGGCGGCTGTTCCACATTTTTTCTTGGCGCCCTTGGCGCCTGGGCAAAAAATCTATCTTCAAGTTTGGAAGGAAAATCATTTGGCGCGGCAGGTTGGCTGATTAGGCGAGGCCCTACGGGGAAGGCCGGGATACGGAGCTTAGAGGACGGCGGGGGTTCCCTGCAAGGCGCACCCGGGGGGAGGAGCGGCGGCGGCGCCCTGCCGGTCGCCCAGGATCACTTCCCGGACTATTTCTCCCAGTTCCCGGCGCAGGGCCTCCAGGCAGTCCTGCCCGGCCGGGGTCAGCTCATAATATTTGCGGGTCCGGCCCCGGAAGATCTTGATCCGGCAGTGCAACAATTTGGCTTTTTCCAGGGAGTGCAGGAGCGGGTAAAGGCTTCCCGGACTGATTTCATACCCCAGGCTGCGGCAATACTTGCTCAACCGGCCGCCGTATACCGGACTGAGATTGGCCTGGTGCAGCACGATGAGTTTCACCAGACCCTGCCAGAAGCCCTGGGAGATCTGCCTCTTTAGGTCCATGCCTCCGATACTGCTATGTCTCAGTTAGGATATTATTAAGGTTGCATTGTTTTTCGGTTAAATATTCCCGCTTTTTCCTCCCCCCTGCGGCCCTCGCCGGCCGATATATATCGCCCGGCCATCATTGCCAGCTCTTAAATAACCCCTTATATTTATAATTGGCCGAATTCATCCTGACGCCGCCTTGTTAGACTTGGGGGGGAATCTCTCATGGCAAAAGCCAAGGTCCTGTTCCTCTGCACCCATAATACCGCCCGCAGCCAGATGGCCGAGGCCTGGCTGCGAAAAATGGCCGGCGACCGCTTCGAGGCCTTCAGCGCCGGCACCGAACCGAGAGAAATCAACCCTTACACCAAACAGGTGATGGCCGAAGTCGGCCTCGATCTCCGTAATCAGCGCTCCAAGAGCATCGTGGAATTCCTGGGCCGGATGACGGTGGGCTATCTCATCATCGTGTGCGAGAAGGTGGAGGAAAATTGCCCCATAACCTTCCCGGGCTTTATGTACCGCCTGTTTTGGCCCTTTGAAGATCCGGTGGCCTTCGCCGGTTCGGAGGAGGCCAAGCTGGCCAAATTCCGGGAGGTGCGGGATAAGATTGCCGCGCGCCTCCAATTATGGTTGCGGGAATTGGGGCGAGCTTAATCACGGCAGTAGTTTAGCTCCCTGGAAGTATAAGGTCCCATGGCCCACGAACATATTTTAGCAGTGGAAGATGACCAGGATATCCTGGAACTCCTCAGGTACAACCTGGCCAAGGAAGGCTATCAGGTAACCGCAGTGGCCTCGGGGGAAGAGGGCCTGCACCTCGCCCGGTCCGCCGCGCCGGACCTGATCCTGCTGGACCTGATGCTGCCGGGGATGGACGGCCTGGAAGTCTGCCGGCGGCTCAAGCTCGAGGCCCGGACCCGGCCGACCCCGATTATTATGCTCACCGCCAAAGGGGAAGAAGCGGACATCGTCGCCGGCCTGGAACTGGGCGCCGATGATTACGTCACCAAGCCTTTCAGCCCCCGGGTTTTGTTGGCAAGGGTGCGGACGGTGCTGCGGCGCCGCACCGCGGCGCCGCCGGGGACAGACGCCTTGCTCAAAATCCGTGACCTGGTCATTGACCCCGGACGCCACGAAGTGAGGTTTCAAGGCCACGCCGTGGAGCTGACGGCCACCGAGTTTCGCCTGCTCCACCTCCTGGCCCGCCGGCCGGGCTGGGTCCTGACCCGGGCCAATATTGTCGAAGGCGTGCATGGTGATGATTACCCGGTGACCGACCGGGCCGTGGACGTGAAGATCGTGGCCCTGCGCAAGAAGCTGGGCCCCGCGGCCAAGTATATCGAAACGGTCCGGGGGGTGGGTTATCGTTTCAAGGAGTAGCCGGTTAAGAGCTTGCTGAAACTCTCGGCCTTCTCCGACGCCGCACTTTTCCCCCGATCAGCCAGTATCCCAAGACCAAGGCCATAATTAAGCCGGCGGCCACTTGCCCCTGGACGCCGAAGCGCTCCGCCCAGAGGCCCGCTTCCTGTCCGAAAAAATATCCCAGAAAGATATAGAGCAACGACCAGGCCAGGGCCCCGGCATAAGCAAACCGGGTAAAGCCGGCCAGGGGGAATTTGGCGACGCCGGCGGCGATGGCCAGCCAGTGCCGGACCCCAGGGACAAAGTATCCCAGCAAAAGCCCCCAGCCGCCGTAACGGTGGAGCCGCGCCTTCAGGCTCACAAACCGGTCCGGCCGGAGGCCGCAACCGGCCCCGGACTCTTTGATCAACCTGACGCCGGCGGCTCTGCCCACCCAATAATCCAAGGTTATGCCCAGGATGGCGCCCGCCACGACCACCGCCAGGGTCGGCAGGAGCCCCAGGTCCCCCCGCAGCGCCAGATAGCCGGCGAAGGTCAACAATAATTCATCGGGCAGGGGAATACCGAAGATGCCCGGCGCCAGTAACATAAAGATGGCCAGGTAGCCGTAATGTGAGACAAAATAATTTATGAGTTCCATCATAAAGTTTGGTGAAGTTGCTGCTCCGCCGGCCGGGCGAGAAAATATGGTTCCATGATACCGTTGAAATATTCAGAAATCTTTAACGATTGGTTATTTTTATATTGCGCTCAATAAGCTACGGGGTGAATAATGCTGCGCATAACTCCCGAGGAAATATCTTAAATGAGTCAGGCAAGGCTTCGACTGAAAAAATAATAGTTGCTGAAATTCCCCGTCCGGCCAAGCTCTTCGAGAAATTTTTCTGAAAAAAATTATGCTATAATTTTTTCAAAATACTGCTGCCCCCCGGTGGGGGCATGAGGGTATTTGCCGATTCCCTGGAGGACAAACAAGCCCAGACGTCTATGCAGGTCAGAGGCGCCTGAGTCTTCCCCAAAGCTGGCGGTAAACCATTACTAAAATAGGAGTCCACTATGAGAAGAATCCTGTTGCTTTCTCTATCATTGGTTTTGCTGTTGGTCGCTTGGAGTTCGCTCTATGCAGAGGATGGGTTTTATGTAATTTCATCCATGAAAGGACAATATTCCCCCGTTCCCAAGACCGGCCAGACCGCCACCTATGGGCCGAGAGACGATGGGGCTCTGCAGAAGGGAGTGGCCTGGCCCACTCCCCGGTTTATTGACAATAACAACGGCACCGTGACTGATAAACTGACCGGGCTGATCTGGATGAAAAATGCCAATGCTTTCGAGGTGAGAACCTGGACCCAGGCCCTGGGCGACGCCAACGCTCTGGCGTCGGGCTCCGCCGGCCTCACGGACGGCTCCAAGGCGGGTGACTGGCGCTTGCCCAACGTGCGGGAACTGCAAAGCCTCATTGATTATGGCAGAACTAATCCCGCCTTGCCGGAGAACCACCCGTTCACAGGGGCGCAGATGTACACCTACTGGTCGTCGACTACCCGCGCCAACGACCCCGAGACCATCGCCTGGAACGTGAATTTCACCGACGGTTACGTGGTCGGCGCCCTTAAGACCGGCTACAATTTTGTGATATGTGTGCGAAACGGCCCCTGAGGCCGGCCACTTTGTTGCCTTTTATGGAGCGCAGGTGGGCAGGCTTTCATTCGAGGTAATCCGCCAGGGCTTGTTTGAGGGTCTGGCGGGCCCGCTTCAGCAGGCCGTCCACCGCCTGGGGGCTGAGGCCCAGCTCTGCGCCGATCTCCTGGTAGGAGAGCCCGGCGTAGCGCTTCAGGATCAGGGCCCGGCGCTGGTTCTCCGGCAGGCCGTTGAGCAATTCCTCCAGGCGGCGGTGCAGGTCCCGCTCTTCCAGGAGTTCCAGGGGGCTGGCCCCAGGGTCCGGGGCCGCCGGGGCCTCCTCCTGGTCCAGGGACTCGGTGGGCCGCCGCCGGCGCAGCACATTCAGGCAGTGGTTGGCGGTGATGCGGTGCAGCCAGGCGGCCACGCTGGCCTTGGGCTCGAAGCGGTGGGCGTTTTCATAGACCTTGATAAAGACTTCCTGGGCGGCGTCTTCCGCTTCCAAGGGGTCCCGCAGCAGGCGGTAGGCGATCTGGTAAACCCGCTGCTGGTGGCGCCGGACCAACTCCGCCAGGGCGGCGTCATCGCCCCGGGCCAGGCGGCGCAGCAGGGCATAATCAAGCTCGGTGGGGTCGGAACTCAAAACGGGATTAAGAAAATGCCCTGGTCCTTGCGGCAGGCCCGGAGCATTTCCAGATGGCGCAGCACCGCGAATTCCCGCTGCAGCTCCTCATCGCTCACCCCCAGGAGCCGGGCGGCGTCCTGGCGCAACACCTCCCCTTGGTCCTTGACCAGGTCATAGAGCTGCTGCTGCCTGGGGGTGAGGTGGGGACCGCCGGGGAGATCTTTGAGGGTCTTGGCGGAGTGAACCGCCCAGGGGTCGCAGGTGCGGAGGGGACTCAGGGCCTCCAGGTAGCAGTCCTCGCAGAGGACCTGGCCGAGATACTCCCGGGACTCCTCCCCCTCCAGCGAGGCGCCGCACTTGGTGCAGGAATCGACTTGAGTCGCCAAGGTGTCTTCTCTCCAGAAGGGGGACGGAAGACCGGGGACGGGGGAAAATCACCCGGTCACCGGTCTTCGCTCGCCGGTCAGCCTAAAACGTGGGTTAAGCCGGCCGGTTGCTTACAGGGTGTAGTTGCCTTCCATCTGCAGGATGAAATCACCCGGGGGTTCAGTGGGGGTCACCACAAAGGTGCCGGCGCCCTTGAGGGTGCTCAGCTTGCCGATGCCTTTGTAAACCTCCCATTTGCCCTTGGTCATAGCGCCCATCTTCTCGCCGGTGAATTTGGAATAGACCGCCCCTTGCTCGTAGATGGTGCAGGCATAACCGGTCATGGGACCATCGCCTTTGGTGCGGTCATGAAAGCCGACGCTCCTGCGGTGGACGAAGGCCCCGGCCACGCCGGGGGTGTAAGCGATGGGCTCGCCTTCCATTTCTGTGAGCATCAGGGTATGATCCGGGACGTCGCCCACCGTGAGCATCTCCCGCCGAACCACGAAAATCCTAAAGCTGGCCTTGCGCTGCATGTTGCTCTCTCCTTAGCCTATTGGCGCGCTGAAATGGATGCAAGCACGTGGTCTCGCTCCTCGGTACCCCAGATTTTAAATATCCAGTTCGTTTAATTCAAGGACATTATTCTGAATAAAATCACGGCGGGGTTCTACCTTGTCCCCCATAAGGATGGTGAAGATTTCGTCCGCGGCCACCGCGTCTTCAATGTTGACCTTGAGGAGGGTGCGGCTCTCCGGGTCCATGGTGGTTTCCCAGAGCTGCTCCGGGTTCATTTCCCCCAGGCCCTTGAAGCGCTGAATATTGATGCCCTTCTGGCCTTCCTCCAGGATAAAGGCCATCATCTCCTCCAGGGAGTGGAACTCCCAGGCGCGGTCCTTGCCTTCCAGAAGATGGGGCGGGGTCTTGAAGTCCCGGATGGCCTGGCTGAGGCGCACCAGGGCCTGAAAGTCGCTGCCGCCCAACAGTTCCCAATCCAGGCGCATTTCGGCCCCGTCTCGGGACACCGGAGTGACGACCAGGGCGAAGGCGTGGTGCTCTTCATCCGCCTCCAGGCGGGCGCTCAGGCTGTCGTGGGCGTTGAAGGCGGTCACCAGGGCCTGGAGTTCCTCCTCCCGGCGGAGGCTCTCCTTGGAGACCACCCCGTGGTCCAGGAGGAATTGCAGGACCTGGCGGGCCAGGCCCCGTTTTTCGAAGCGGTGCAGGTATTCTTGATAAGCCATGACCTTTTCCATGGCCTCGAAGAGGGGGCCGCCCTCCAGGGTGCGCCCCGCCCCCAGGCGCAGCCGCTTCTTCTCCATGCCCCGCTTCAGTAAGTACTTCTTGAATTCGCCGTCGTCCTTCAGGTAGGTCTTCTCCGAACCCCGGGTGAGGCGGTAGAGGGGGGGCTGGGCGATGTAAAGGTAGCCGCCCTCCACCAGGGGACCCAACTGGCGGTAGAAGAAGGTGAGGAGCAAGGTGCGGATGTGGGCTCCGTCCACGTCGGCGTCGGTCATGATGATGACCTTGTGGTAGCGCAGGGACTCGAGGTTTAGTTCCTCCTGGGAGAGGTCCGAACCCAGGGAGGAGATCAGGGTGCGGATCTCCGAGTTCTCCAGCATCTTCTCGAAGCGGGCCTTTTCGACGTTGATGATCTTGCCCTTCAACGGCAGGATGGCCTGAAAGCGCCGGTCCCGGGCCTGCTTGGCGGAGCCTCCGGCGGAGTCGCCCTCCACCAGGTAGAGCTCCCGCCGGGAGGGATCCCGCTCCTGGCAGTCGGCCAGCTTGCCGGGCAGGGTCATGTCTCCCAGGGCGCCTTTCTTGCGCACCAGGTCCCGGGCGCGGCGGGCCGCTTCCCGGGCCCGGGCCGCGTCCAGCAGCTTGGCCAGGATGGCCTTGGCCACCCGGGGGTTTTCGCCCAGATAGGTCAGCAGGTGGTCATACAACAGGTTTTCCACCAGGCCCTTGACTTCGCTGTTGCCCAGCTTGGTCTTGGTCTGGCCTTCGAACTGGGGGTGCGGCAGCTTGACGCTGATCACCGCGATGAGGCCCTCCCGGACGTCTTCCCCGGTTAGGTGGGTGTTCTTCAGGTTTTTGGGCAGGTCGCTCACCGCCATGTACTGATTGATGGCCCGGGTGAGGCCGGCCTTGAAGCCGCTGAGGTGGGAGCCGCCCTCCCTGGTGTTGATGTTGTTGGCGAAGGTGAATAACTGTTCGTTGTAGGACTCGTTGTATTGGAAGGCCATCTCCAGTTGGACGCCGTTTTTGCCGCCGGTGAGATAGACCGGCTCCGGATGGATGGGGGTCTTGTTGCGGTTGAGGTATTCGACGAACTGGATGATGCCGCCTTCATAGAAAAATTCGTTTTTGCGGCCGGAGAGTTCCTCCACCAGGAAGATGCGCACCCCGCCGTTGAGGAAGGAGAGCTCCCGCAGGCGCTGGGCCAGGACGTCATAGCTGAACACGGTTTCGGGAAAGATGTCCGGGTCGGGCTTGAAAGTGACGATGGTGCCCCGGCGCTTGGTCTTGCCGGTGAGGTTGAGCTCGGTGACGGTCTTGCCCCGTTCGTAGCGCTGGTGATAAACCTTGCCGTCCCGGCGGATCTCCACCTCCAGGTATTCGGAGAGGGCGTTGACCACCGAGACCCCGACGCCGTGGAGGCCGCCGGAGACCTTGTAGGCCCCGGAGTCGAACTTGCCCCCGGCATGGAGGCGGGTCATGACCACTTCCACCGCGGGTAATTTCTCGGTGGGATGCTGGTCCACCGGGATGCCCCGGCCGTTGTCCGCCACCGTGACGCTCTGGTCCGAATGGACGGTGACCTTGATTTCGTTGCAATAGCCGGCCATGGCTTCGTCAATGGAGTTGTCCACCACTTCGTAAACCAGGTGGTGGAGGCCCTCCACGCCGGTGTTGCCGATGTACATGGCCGGGCGCTCCCGCACGGGTTCCAGGCCCTTGAGGACCTGGATCTGGTCGGCGCCGTATTCGCATGGACCAGAAAGTTCCAAAGCACCGGCAGCCACAAAATGTGAATCGTTCTCAGCCAAAAAGGCGTTCCTCCTCAAACTGGTGTCTTTGAGGTTTCTTATGAAGTTTTATAATTTTTCTCGTTCCCAAGCTCTGCTTGGGAACGCAAATTTCAAACGAAGCTCCGCTTCGTTACTTTAGAAGGACGGTTCTCGAACCACCCGCGCACCCCATATTCCCTGGGAAGTTTGACGGTCAACCTCATCAAATCATGCATGCTTTGGGGTGAAGGGAGGGGCTGGCAGAGAAGCTTTTTGACGCCTGTCCGGAACCGGTCCCGGTCGGTGGGCTGCTGGGTCCCCATAATTAAAATTATACCAGGAAAAGCCTCTTTTATCAATTGAGAATAAATTTTGACAAAGGGGCAAAGGCTCACCAGACAAAATGACCCATAGGAGTTTATTTTAGCTGAGTATCTGTAACACACTTCTCTTTGTGAGGAAATCCTTTCTCGAAAATTTCCAGTTCCTCTTTTTCTATGTTAAAAACCTCATCTGCATGGAATTTACCTGAAATACCATTCAAACCGCCGGCAAGAAGTTCCAAGGCCATGAATTCCTCAAAATTTTCCCCTGACGAGGTTTGAATTTCATATTTTTTTGCATTCAGAAAGCCGAAGCGCTGATAATAATCCGGATTCCCAAAAATAATTATGGCGTTATATCCCAACTGCCTTGCCTTTTCGATAGAATGATTCATTAACAACGAACCAATCCCCCGGCCCTGATAAGACGGCAATACTCCAATCGGTCCCATACACAAAACTTCAAATGCTTCATTTCGTTCTTTGATTATTTTTGCTTTTGAATAGATTATATTGCCGACAATTTTATTATCCTCACAAGCAACAAGAGACAATTCTTTGATAAATGCAGGTACTGTTCTGATTTTATGAACGAGCAAATGTTCATCGCATCCCGGTTTATAGACATTCCAAAATGCCTCCCTGGTCAGATATTCCACCTCTCGATGATCTTTTTCTTCTTCTAATCTGATGGATATGTTCTCCATTAATCTCGCCATCTCCTCCTGTGAGTGGCATGTGCCCTGAAAACCCGCCTTCCTTGGTTTATACTGGCTACTGACCACTGGCAACTGCCTTTAGCCGTGGCGTCACCGCTTTAATCTCCAGCCTCACTTCGCCGTAGCCGGCGCAGTCCACTCCGGCGTCGGGGCAGCGCACCTGGCGCATGAAATGAAACTGATTGGGGTCCAGGCCCTCGCTGAAGCGTTCGTTGATCAGGGCCACCGGCACGACAAGTTGGGAAACCAGATAGACGCACAGCCGCGGCGGGCAGAGCTTGGCGAGGAAATTGCCGTCCACGTCCAGGACGAACTTATCGCCCACTTTATAGCCGGAGTTGCAGTGGCGGGCTTGAACTACCTCGGCCACGATGGAATATTTCGCCGCCATCCGGGCCAGTTCGTTGATTTGCCTGAGGCGCGGGTCGCCCTCGATGATTTGCGCCATTTCTTCGTCAGAATAGCCCACGCGCGCGGCGTAGCGCCGGAGCAGTTTGTTTTCTGTCATCGGAACCTCACCGGGCGTGCAAACCCCGCCCCTACAGCCAGATAACTCCCTATCTTTCGGGCCTATTGCCTTTACTGAAAACTGACTGCTGGCTACTGACCCCTGCCTTACAGACTCATGGGCATGATGATGCTGAAGTAGTGCGGGTCCGTCTGCTCCCCCAGGCGGCAGGGCCGGTCCTTGTCGTTCAGCTCCAGGATGGCGTTGTCGCTTTCCATGACGTTCAAAGGCTCCAGGAAATAGCGGGCGTTGAAGCCCACCTCGATGGGCAGGCCGCCGGCGTCCCCGGCCTCCAGGAAGGCGGGCAGCGTTTCAAAGCCTTCCCCCACTTCCGGGTTGCTGAAGGTGACCTCCACCCGGTCGGCCAGGAGTTTCAGCACCACCCCCTTGAAGCGCTCAGTGGACAACAGCGAGATACGCTTGATGGCCTCGTGGAGCTCCCGGCGATTGAGGGAGAAGCGGTAGGTGAAGGACTCCGGAATAATGCGGCGGTATTCCGGGAATTTTTTATCCTGCAGCAACCGGATGAAGAGGTAGCGATCGTCGGCTTTAAGCGCCAGACTCTGCGCTCCCAGGCCCAGGGAGACCTGCTCCTCTTCGGCCAGGAAACGGATCACCTCCGCCATGCCCTTACGGGGGATGAGGACGCCTTTCTCCATGGGCACCTGCTCGCCGCCGGGCAGGGGCCGCTCGATCAGGGTGAGGCGGTGGCCGTCGGTGGAGATGAGGCGCAGCAGGAAGCCGGTCTCCACCTCCACCCGCTCCCAAAAGATGCTGGAGAGATGGTATTGCAGGTCGTCCACCGAGACCGAGAAGATGGTCTTTTCGATCATCTCCTTGACCATGCCGCTTTCGGTTTCCACCAGGCTCTGGTCGGTGATCTCCGGGACCGGCGGGAAGTTCTCCACCGGCAGGCCGTTGAGGTGGTACCGGGAGTCGCCCGCCTGGATTTTCAAACCGGCCTTTTCGGTGCTGCTCAGGTTTACCGCGTCCCCCGGCAGTTCTTTGATGAGGTTAAAAAAGTAATGGGCCTGAACGGTGACCGCGCCGTGTTCCTGGATTTCCGCCGGAAAAAAGCCCCGGAAGCTCACTTCCAGGTCGGTGGCGGAGATGAGCACCCGCTGCTCCTCGGTTTGCAGGAGAAAATTGGCCAAAATCGGCATGTTGCTCCGCCGGTCCACCACTCCCAGGGTCCGGCCGACTCCCTTCAACAAGGCTTCCCGATTGATCTTCACCTGCATTTGCTGTTCTCCTGAAAGAAAGAAAGGATTTTTTTAGAAGCTTTAATAAGGTCCGGGCCATTTGTTGATAACTGAGTTAACCGACTTAGATGATTTGATTTTTTTTCAACAAGCAATCTACCTTTTCTTGCCGCCGCCCGGCCTTTATCGGTTTTGGGAAGAGGCCACGGGTCTTGCGGATGTCGAAAAGTGAGTCAGATGGAAAATTTTCCCTCCAGGTTCAGTTGACAGCCAAAAATTAATGCTAATTTATATGCCGTGAAAGGGCGGGCCGCCCTTGTTTTTTTGCCACCCACCCTACTCATACACCGCTCCCTTGCTGCCCGAGGAGACCTGGCGGCTGTAACGGCCGGCGATGCCGTGTTTGATCTTGGGTTCGGGAGCCTCCCAGGCCGCCCGCCGTTTGGCCAGTTCCGCCTCCTCCACCAGCAAAGTCAAGGTTTTTCCCGGAATATCGATCCTGATGCGGTCGCCTTCCTGCACCAGCGCGATGGGTCCGCCTTCGGCGGCCTCCGGCGAAATATGGCCGATGGCCGCGCCCCGGGTGCCGCCGCTGAAGCGGCCGTCGGTGAGCAGGGCCACCTCCTTGTCCAGGCCCATGCCGGCGATGGCTGAGGTGGGGGTGAGCATTTCCCGCATGCCCGGACCGCCTTTGGGGCCTTCATAGCGGACCACAATGACGTCGCCGGGTTTGATCCGGCCCCCCATGATGGCGGCGCCGGCCTCCTCTTCCGAATTGAAGACCCGGGCCGCGCCTTCGTTCACCAGCATCTTTTCATCCACCGCCGACTGTTTCACCACGGCGCCCTCGGGGGCCAGATTGCCCTTGAGGATGGCGATGCCTCCCTGGGCGTGGTAGGGGTTGCTCAGCGGCCGGATAACCTGGGGATCAAGCACCTTAACCGGCGCCAGGTTCTCAGCCACGGTTTGACAGGTGACGGACAGGACGCTGCCGTCAACCAAGCCGGCCTCCAGCAGGGTCTTCATCACCGCCGGCACGCCCCCGGCGGCGTCCAGGTCTTCCAGGTGGTGCGGGCCGGCGGGGCTCAGGGAGCAGAGGTGCGGGGTGCGGGTGCTGACCTCGTTGAACAGGTCCAGGGATAACTCGATGCCGGCCTCCCGGGCCACGGCCGGCACATGAAGCACGGTATTGGTGGAGCAGCCCAGGGCCATGTCCACCGCGATGGCGTTTTTAAAGGCCGCCAGGGTGGCGATGTCCCGGGGCAGGAGCTGTTTCTCCACCATCTCCATGATTTTGAAGCCGGCTTCCTTGGCCAGGCGGTAGCGGGCGGCGTGCACCGCCGGGATGGTGCCGTTCCCCGGCAAGGCCAGCCCCAGGGCTTCGCTCAGGCAGTTCATGGAGTTGGCGGTGAACATGCCGGCGCAGGAGCCGCAGCCGGGGCAGGCGCACTCGGCCAGTTCCTTCAGGTCGTCTTCGCAGATGGTTCCGGCCCGCACCGCCCCCACGCCTTCGAAGACGGAGATGAGGTCCACCTCTTTCCCCCGGAATTTTCCGGCCAGCATGGGGCCGCCGGAGATCAGGATGGCCGGGATGTTGAGGCGCAGGGCGGCCATGAGCATGCCGGGGATGATCTTGTCGCAATTGGTCACCAGGACCAGGCCGTCCACCGGATGGGCGGTGGCCATGATCTCGATGGAGTCGGCGATGAGCTCCCGGGAGGGCAGGGAATATTTCATGCCCTGGTGGTGCATGGCCAGGCCGTCGCAGACGCCGATGACCCCGAACTCCAGGGGGGTGCCGCCGGCCAGGCGCACCCCGGCCTTGGCGGCCGCGGTGATCTGCCGCAGGTGCAGGTGGCCGGGGATGAATTCGTTGAAAGAATTGGCCACCCCGATGATAGGCTGGTCGATCTCCCGGTCGGTGAGCCCCATGGCCTTAAGGAGGGAGCGGTGGGGGTATTTCTCCAGACCCTGTTTCATCAGATTGCTGCGCATGGCAAGCTCCTAAATTCAGTGGCCAGTGGCCAGTGGTCAGTTGGACAGGACAAAAAAGGCGCCCTCACTGCAAATCGCTATCCTTGGTGGCCTGACGATCGGCAGGTGGGGTCTCCGGTTCCTTGGAAACACCCGGTTCGGCGAAAGTCGTCGGCTCCACCCCCACCGATTCAAAAAGCTCGGAAGGCGGGGTTGTTTCTCCGCCAATGCCAGGCT
>CAZOCQ010000029.1:0-20551 GCA_964578335.1 uncultured Desulfobacca sp. | reverse complement strand
TTCCGGCGATTTCCCCCTCAGCCCCAGGCAGGCCGCGGCGCATACCAATACTACGCCGGCTACCGACCACCGGATAAGCAAATTTAGGCAATTGTCTGTGATTGATTTAATGGGCGTCACCGTTAGCCCTGCTTTTCCATAAGGTTTATAAAATACTTAATTTATTGCCGGGATTTTGTCAAGGTTTGCGGTTGACAAAATTTTCCGGTGCAGCAAGGTGGTTAGGGCCTTAAAAAAGCCAGGCCCCGCAGGGCCTGGCTTCCGAAATGGCCAGGTGGGACTGCAACCCCCACATCGCGCCCCTTCCAGTCGCATTGCTTGAGGGGGGCCGGCGGCAGACTTTCCGGTCCTCTGACCACTACTTATTTAATAATCATTAACTTTGGGAAATTCAAGGGGCTGGGAGGCTATCCGGAAAAGGAATTTTCGCAAGTCCCGCCTCCTCCGACTAATGGCCGCCGACGGTTAACTCCGACAGACCCTGGTGCAGGCGCTGGCCTCCCTCCAGCCGCTCACCCCGGACCTTCCCCACCTTGGTGTCGGTCCAGGCCCGCTGCGGCGCCCCCCCGCCGTCCAGGTAGGCGAAGACCACGCCTCGGTCCTGGTCAAAGGCCTTGTTGTGGATGGAGATCATGACCTGGCGCCCCGCGTCGGTCTCCGGGCCGATGCGCACCTCGATCTCTTCCGGCCGGGGGAAAGGGATGCCCTTCACCTTGAAGGTCTGGCCCTCTCTTATGGGGCCCATGAGGCCCAGGCGGCAATTGTAGAAAGCGGTCAACGGGTCATAGACGGGACCCTGGAGTTTGCCCTGCCATTTCTTCACCAAGCCCCGGCCTTGCTTAAATTCCCACAATTCCAGCCGCCCGGTGTCGTAATTGAAGCGGTATTCTTTCAAATGACGCCGGCCCTTTTTCCGGGACTCCTCCCGGTAAACCAGGGGCGCCAGTTTACCCTGCCGGGTAATCATCTCGGTCTGGTAGCTGTCCCGGCGGTCGCCGGTTAAAATTTTTAGCAGGCCCAGCGGCTCCCCGGAGATTTCGGCCCGGTAATGTCCCGGCCCCAGACTCCTCAGGGTCAATTGCGCCCGGGCCACGTCCTTCCAGAGCAAATATTCCACCCGGAATTGCAGCTCCTCCAGGAGCTTTTCCTGGGGCACCGACGCCGGCGCCGGAGCAGGCCCCCATAGCCGGAGCAGGAGGCCCAGGAACACCAGCAGGGCCAGGCCGGCCGCCGCCGGGAAGCCCCGGCGCCACCTGATCATGAAGCTCAAGAACCCGGCCTGCGACGGCCCTACCCTGATAGCCATCTATTTATTTCCCTCAGGGGCGGCGCCGGATGGGCTTGATATTTGGTTAAGAGCCGGCAAGCCCACTGGCATTACTGCTTCGGGATTGAGCAACTCGCCGGAGAGCTTGCCCACCAAAACCCTGGTCCAGGCCCGCAGCGCCACCCTTTGGGGGCCGGAGAGGATAAAATAGGGGCCGTCCTCCTTCCCCGCCTCCGTCACCACCAGCATGACTTCGCTCCCGGCCGCGGTCTCCGGCCCGAGGCGAAAGACCATGTGCCGGGGCTGCGGATTGGGAATAACCGCCGCCCGCAGGGTGACGCCGGGGGCCACCGGCCCCACCGCGCCCAGCCGCAGGTTGTAAAACAGGCTCAATGGGTCGTAAACCGGCTCCTTGAGGGGGATCTGCCCGGACTTGGCCGGCGGCTGCCCGTCCCTGCCCCGCCAGATCTCCAGCAGGCCCCGGTCATAGTTGAAGCGAAATTCTTTCTGAATCCGATGGCCCTGATTTTCGAACTTTTCGATATAGACCAGGGGTTTGAGCCGACCGCCTTCCAGGACCATTTCGGTGGCGTAGCTCTCCGGCAGCCAGCGCCGCAGGAGCCTCCAGAGCCCCTGGGCGGCTCCGCCGAACTCAGCCCGGAAACGCTCCGGCCCCACCCGGGTGAGGCGCAGGTGCACCCGGGCCACATTGCTCCAGGGTCCCAGGTCCACCCGGTAGTGTAGCTCCTCCAGCTTATGGCCGGCATCCACCACGGCCAGCCCCGCGGCGGGGTGGCCGAAGTTTAGAAAAAGGAGGAAAATCAAACCAAATATAGTCGGCATCATTCCGGTTCATCGCCCCCATCCTTGGGGGGCGGCGGGCTCCAGACCCCGGTGGCGAAACGCTGGTGCCACCAATCCATCAGGTCTTCCGGAGCAGACTTGTCCACCAGTTCATAGCGGTAGCCTTCAATGAATTGGAGTATTTTCTGGTAGGCAGTGTTAACCTGCTGCATGTGTTCCCGGTAGGCCGCTTCCTGTTCCGCCGGGGCCCGGTCGGGGTGCCAGCGCCGGGCCGCCCGGCGATAGGCGGCCCGGATCTCTTTGCGGCTGGCCTGTTCTCCCAACTCCAACAATTTTCTGGCTTCTGCTAAGGTCATGCTGCTCTTGGAGTAAACATGAGGTTTTTTAGTTGCGTTCAAATTATATCCAGGTTTGGCGTTGAGGGCAAACTTGGCCTTTATCCATCTCCTTGTCTTTCCGGGACAACTTTGTTAAGTTAAAGGATAATTTCGCCGGGCTCAATTTAATTTCGCAAGCTCTTAGCGGCCGCAAAGGAACAACTATGACTCCCAAGAAACCCTCCGGCATGACCGCCGCCGAGTTGGACCAAACCCTGGAACGGCTTACCGGCGAAATCGTCGAGCACCATCAAAATCTTGACCAGACCATCCTGGTGGGCATCCGCACCGGCGGCGCCTTCCTGGCCCAGCGTCTGGCCGAACGCATCGCCCGGGTCGCCGGCCGGCCCCTGCGGGTCGGGGTGCTGGATATCACCCTGTACCGGGACGATTGGACCCAACTGAGCCACAAACCTCTGGTGGGCAAGACCGAGTTGCCCGGCTCCATTGACGACCAGGAAGTGGTGCTGGTGGACGACGTCCTCTTCACCGGCCGCACAGTGCGGGCCGCGCTGGACGCCCTGATCGACTACGGCCGGCCCCGGCGCATCGAACTGGCGGTCCTGGTGGACCGGGGCGGCCGGGAGTTGCCCATCCAGCCGGATTTCGTGGGCCGCACCGTCAAACTGCCGGCAGGGCAGCGGGTCAATGTCTATCTCCAGGAGATGGGCCGGGCCGACGAGGTGGCCATCGAATCGGGACCGCCGGACAGGTCGTAGGGTGCGTCTTACGCACCATAATTTGGCGGGTTGCGCTTCGCTTTCCCGCCCCACAGGATAAACCAGAAAGCCGTTTAGGGAATTCCCTTGAAGAAAGTTAAAATCAGGCCCGTATCCGATTTGCCGCCCCTGCCGCCCGAAGCCGCTGAGGCCCTGAAATTGCAGGTGGAGGCGGCGGCCGCGGCCTGTGAGACCGGCGGCGACCCGGAGAGCCTGAAAAACCTGGTCAACGCCAATCCCGCTGATCTCTCCTGGGACCTGCATCTGCTGGCGGCCCTGGGCCATGTCAACCATCCGGCCATTCCCCTGCTGTTGGCCGCCCTGTTCGGCAGCGCCCCCGATAAGTCCCGGCGTAAGGCCCTGAAACGGGCCCTGCACCTCCTTAAGACCCGCGGGGTGCCGGTGCCCGCCGAACTGCTGCCCCGGGAGGAACCCCGCCTGGGCCAGGTGCGGACCGCCGCGGTCAAGGCCCTGGTCACCCCCATCCTGGGCAACGGCGACTCTTATGTCATTCTGATCGGACCCAAGGAAATCCTGGGCGGCAACTTCCTGGTGGCCCTGCTTAACGACGTGACGGGTCTCCTGGAAACGCATCTGCTCAACCTTAAAGGCAGCCGGGAAAAGGAGTTATGGGAGCATTACCGGCAGCATGGGCTGGAGGAATGGTTCCCGGTGCCGGGTCCCTATGCCGTGCGTCTGCTGGAAGCGGCCCACGCTCGCGAGACCGCCAAGGCGCCGGCCAAGAGCACTTACGCGGGCTTGCGGGAGAAGATCTGGCGGGCTTGGGGCCGCCCTGACGAGGCCCAGGACCCGGAGCAGGCGCTACCGCCTCCGGACCCCGCCGAGCGCAGCCGCCTCCTGGAGCAATCCCGGCAACTGGCGGCCCATCCCCTGTTCCACACCTGGCTGCCGGCGCTGGAAGAGATCACTCCCTGGCTCGAAAAGCTGCAAGAGGTGCAGCAGAGCCCCCTGGTCCTATCGGAGCCGCAGAAGCTGCAACGCTTCGAGGCCCTCTACGATGAGGCCACCCAGGCCCTGTTTCCGCCTGATAGCCGGCCCCTTTGGCGCCGCCGGCTTCTGGCCATGGCCTATTATTTGAGTCTGAGTTCTCGCTCGGAAGAGGCCCGCATCGCCCAGGCCGCAGCCGCCGACCTGGGCGAAACAGCCCGGGGCCCACTGGCGGGAGAAAACCTGTTCCTGAAGACCCTGGTGCAGTTGAGCTTGCAAATGGCCTGGCAAATGTCCCAGAAACCCCAAGAGACTCAGGGCGATGCCGGCCTGTTGACCCTGCCCGGCCGTTCCGGGCTGATCCGGAGCTAAACATGCTGCAAACCCTGACCGTGCGCACCGGCAGCCGCACCGAGTTCCTGGACCTGACCCGGCAGGTCCAGGCCGCGGTCCGGGAAAGCGGCGTCCAGGAGGGCGTTTGCCACCTCTTCGTGCCCCATACTACGGCGGCCGTCACCATCAATGAAAACGCCGACCCCAGCGTCAAGGATGACATCCTGATGGTTTTGAATAAGCTCATCAGCGATCAGGAGCCATATCGTCACCTGGAAGGCAATTCCCCGGCCCACATCAAGGCCTCCCTCATCGGCCCCCAGCTCACCCTGCTGATCAGCGGCGGCCGCCTGGTGCTGGGCACCTGGCAGGGCGTCTATTTCTGTGAATTCGACGGACCCCGGTCCCGGCGGCTTCACCTGAAGATCACGGGCGATTGATGGAGCTCCGGGGAGACTTCTTCACCGAGGCGCAGCTCGACGGCCACTCCCTGGCCGAGTTCAAATCGGGCCGGGCCACCCTCCGGGATCGCTTCCTGCTTAAAGAGTTTCTGGAATACCTCCACCTGGAAAACGGCCTGTTGAGGGCTTATGACACCGCTTATCCCTTGGTGGAGCCCCGGGAACTGCTGCCCTCTTTTGAGAAAAATTTTGCCGAATACAAACACCTGCCCTGCTTCAGCATGGTGGCCTTTAACCGGCCCCTCTCCTATCAGGAGGAAATCTTTCAGTTCGATCTCCTGCACCTGCCTGAAGAAGGGAACCGCCGGATCTTGCGGGAAAACCTGGACCGCATCATGCCCCATCTGGACCGGGACCTACGCCCGGTCTGCAAGCAAAGGTTGGGCGGACGGGATATCACCGACCTGGCGAACTACGAAGCGCTGCTGGGATTTCTGTTTCACATGGACCGGGCCCATGTCGTCGCCCGGGACGAGGCGGGGGTTTTCCGGCTCCTGGGAGTGTACGGCTCCTTTCCCTCGGACCTGAACACCGAACTCAAGGTCCTGGGCTGCAAGATGGGCAAGTTTAAGAAGCTGGACAACGCCACCTATGAGCGCGAGCGTGATTTTGTTTACCAGTTTCTCATGGAGCTCTACGGCTTCCCCATCGCCTCCGAGCGCCGCACCTCCGCCGCCCTGTTCGCCCGCAAGCTCAGCCGCCTGAAGGAGCCCTACCTCATCAAGGTCCTGGGTTCCTCGGACCGCACCATCACCAGCCTCAGCGGCCTGGAACAGAAAAAGTATCCCCTGGTGGAAAAGACCGCCCTCATCGCCCTGCCGCCGGGACTGGCCGAAGCCCATCCGCATCTGCTGGACCAGGGCTTTTACGTGGACCCGGAGCGGCGGGTGGTGATCTTCAAAGTCACTTACCAGCAGCACAAATACAACCGCTTCAATGTCCTGGAGGACCGGGCCCTGTCGATCATCCGCCAGGAGCTCATCCACCCGGTCCACGGCGGCCGGGAACTCGGGATTAACATCCTCAAGGACACCCGCCGCAGCCTGAAAGAATTGACCGATATCGTCCGGGGCGAGCACATCGGCTCCATTGCCCACGGCCGCAGCGAACTCATCACTTCCACCAAGACCCACGAAGAGCGGCTCAAATTTTTATCCGCCTGGCTCGCCAAAAACATGCGCCGTCTGGGGCGTTACAGCCCGGAGACCTTCGAGGCGGCCAAGAAAGTCCTCAACAGCTACCTGCTCAACCGGGAATACCGGGAGGCCTTTGCCAAACATCCGGAGCTGCACCGGGAGGTGCTGCACCGGCTGGCTTACCTCGCCCAGGCCCAGCGGCTCCAGGCCCTGGAAAAGGTGGCCCAACAGGACGAGAAAATTAGGTGGCGCCGGCACCGGCGGCTGGCTGAGGCAGTCGCCTTTCTGGAAAAACACCGGGATGACTTGGCCTATTTTTATCCCGACCTGTTCGCCAAGTGCCTCAGCCTTTGGGAAGAACTGCTGAACCAGCCCTATTTCAAAAAGCTGGCCGCCGGACCGCCGCCGGAGACGGCCTTCCGGCGCCTGGTCTGGGATAACCTGATCCGGGGGCAGCAGTTGATCGAAGAATTGCAGGCCCGGCGCGCCCGGTTGGAAGACGAAGTTCATCAGGGCAAGCCCTTTCCCTTGCTCCACCCCCCGCCGCCCCGGCCTTCTGCTCCAGCTTAAGATTATCATTGCTTTTTGAACCGGTTCATTAAACAATTAGGACAGGGGGACACCCTGCCCTTCTCCATGAAGGAATTTCACTACGGGAGGGTGACGGGTCGGCAGACCCGGCACACAAACATGAAAAAGAACATCATACCGTTTGCCAGGGCGCAGCGCTCCGTCAAGGAGGTGGTGGAGAAGTTCTACCAGGACCTGGATGATATTGAAGAGATCGTCATCATTGCCAAGGACCGGGAGGGCGAATGGATTTTCGCCAACTCCGAGTTGGAAAACGAACTGGAATGGATCGGCAGCCTCTACAAATTCATCAACAAGGCCATCCTGGAAGACGGGGAGGATTTTTAAAGGCCGGTTTTCAGTTTTCTGTTTTCGGTTAAAACCAAAAAAGGCGGCCCAGCATGGTCGCCTTTACTATTTTCCGTGATCACGGCCCCTGGGTTCGGCGGCACAGGCTTTCCAGCCGGTGCCGTCAAGCCAGCAGCTTCGAAAAGTACTCCTGCCCCGATTTGGCGCCGGCCCGGGCCACCGCGGTAAAGATGTCTTCCAAGCTGACCTGGCCGGGATCGCGCTGCACCACAAAGACGTCCTGCTCCTGGAGATATTGAACCCCAGCGACCCCGGCCAGTTTCCCCAGCGCGGCGCACACGGCGCCGGGGTTGCCGATTCAATCGAACCGGCCCCGCCAGCGGAAGCCCTGCACTTTGAAGGTCAGGGTCACCATCGCCTATTCGCTCAAAAGAGAAGGTGGAGCAGGCGCCCCCGCCTGCCCAGAGAACAGCCGGGGGCGGCTGTTCCACATTATCTTTTTTCCTCGTTGTTCAAAAATCCAGGGCGCGGCCAAAATCCTCACCCACCGGCCCCAGCAGGGACACGGCCCAATTTTCGACCCTCAGCAGGTCCCGGGCCAGTTCCTGAATCTGGTCGGCGCTCACCTGCAACAGCCCGTTGACAATGTCCTCCAGGGGGATGTAATGGCCGAAGTGGATTTCGTTCTTGGCCAGGCGCATCATCTGATGGTCCAGGTCTTCGGCCCCCAGGTAGATGGAGCCCCGCATATATTCCCGGGCGGCCTGGAGTTCCGTCTCCGGCACGGCCTGGTCCTTTAACTTCTTTAACTCCCGGCACAGGGCGTCCAGCAGCACCTCCAGATTCTTGGGGCTCACCCCGGCGGAGACCCCCAGCACCCCGGTGTCGCTGAAAAAACTGAGGAAGGAATAAATGGCATAGGCCAGACCCAGTTCCTCCCGGATCACCTGGAAGAGGCGGGAGCTCATGTTGCCCCCCAGGATCAGGTGGAGCATGGTGGCCGCAAACCGGCGGGGGTCGCCGGCGGCCAGTCCCCGGGCGCCGAGACAGACATAGACCTGCTCCAGGTCTCGGGACAGGGGATAGACGCCGGGGTGGTTGGAGACCGGCGGGCGCGGCCGGGCCGGGCAGCCGTTGTGAAAATTCTGGAAATGGCCGGCCACCAGGTCCACCAGTTGCTGGTGGTCCACCCGGCCCGCGGCGGCCACCACCGTCCCTTCGGGGCGATAGGTGGCGGCCCGGTAAGCCAGCAATTCCTCCCGGCGCACCGCCTCAATGCGTTCGGCCTCCCCCAGGATGGGCCGTCCCATGGAACTGTCCCGCCAGAATTCCCGGCCAAAGGCGATCTGCACCAGGTCTTCCGGGTTGTCGTCCTGGGCGCAGATCTCCTCCAGGATGACCTGGCGTTCTCGATCCAGGTCCTGCGGGCGACAGAGGGGATTAAGGATCATGTCGCCCAGCAGGTCCACCAGCCGGGGCAGGTTTTCCGCCAGCACCTTGCCGTGGAAACAGGTCTGCTCCTTGCTGGTGAAGGCGTTGCAGGCGCCGCCGAGCTGGTCGATCTCCCGGGCGATGGCCAAGGCGGTCCGCCTGGGGGTGCCCTTGAAGGCCAGGTGTTCCAGGAAATGGCTGAGCCCGTTCTCTTCCCGGCTCTCGTCCCTGGAGCCCACGTTGAGCCACACCCCCACGGCTACCGAACGGAAATAGGGCAGCGCCTGGCTGACTACCCGGAGGCCGTTACTCAGGACGCTTTTTTGGTACACGGCTGGGTCTTCTCTCCCGGCTTTCCGGTTCCCGCGGCGTCATGCCCTCCGGCACCGGCAGCAGCGCCCGGCGGGAGAGGCGGATCTTGCCCTGGCGGTCAATGTCCAGGACCTTGACGTCCAGTTCGTCGCCTTCCTTGAGGACGTCGGTGACGGTCTTGACCCGCTCATGGGCCAGTTCCGAAATATGCACCAGACCGTCGGTGCCGGGCAGGATCTCCACAAAGGCGCCGAAGTCCATGATCTTCTTGACCTTGCCGTGGTACACCCGGCCGATTTCCGCCTCCTCGGTGATCTCGTTGATCAGCCGGATAGCCTCGTTGGCCGCCTTCTGGTCGGAGGAAGAGATGTGGATGCGGCCGTCGTCTTCGATGTCGATCTTCACCCCGGTGGCCGCCACGATGCTCTTCACCATCTTGCCGCCCGGTCCGATGACTTCTCTGATCTTGTCGGGGTTGATGGTCAGGACGATGATCTTGGGGGCGTGCTCCTTGAGGTCCGGGGAGGGCTCGGAGATGACCTTGCTCATCTCTCCCAGGATGTGCAGGCGGGCCTGCCGGGCCTGGGTCAGGGCCTGGCCCATGATCTCCCGGGTGAGTCCGGTCATCTTGATGTCCATCTGCAGGGCAGTGATGCCCTTGGCGGTGCCGGCCACCTTGAAGTCCATGTCCCCCAGGGCGTCTTCATCCCCCAGGATGTCGGAGAGCACCGCCACCCGGTCGCCTTCCTTGATGAGGCCCATGGCCACCCCCGCCACCGCGCTCTTCACGGGCACCCCGGCGTCCATCAGGGCCATGGAGGCGCCGCAGACGGTGGCCATGGAGGAGGACCCGTTGGAGGAGAGGATTTCCGAGACGATGCGGATCGTATAAGGAAACTCTTCCGCCGTGGGCAACACCTGGGAAATGGCCCGCTCCGCCAGGGCGCCGTGGCCGATTTCCCGGCGGCTCGGTCCCCGGAGCATGCGGGTTTCCCCCACCGAGTAGGGCGGGAAATTGTAGTGCAGCATGAAGGACTTGAAGGTCTCGCCCACCAGGGTTTCGATCTTCTGCTCATCGGACGGGGTGCCCAGAGTGGCCACTGCCAGGGCCTGGGTTTCGCCTCGCGTGAAGATGGCGGAGCCGTGGGTGCGGCTCAACATGCCGACTTCCCCGGAAATGGCCCGCACCGTGGTGAAGTCGCGGCCGTCAATGCGCCGCTGGGTGTCCAAGACCATCAGGCGCACCACCTTCTTCTGGGTGTCTTTGACCAAGCCGGCCACCACCTTTTCCAGGCCGGCGCCCTCTTCGCCCAAATCGGACAGGACTTCCTGGCAAACCTGGGCCACCGCCTGGTTGCGGACCTTCTTCTCCGGCTTCTGCACCGCTTCCAGGATGCGGTCCCGGGCCAGACCTTCGATTTTCTGGGGCAGTTCCCCGTAATCCGGGGTTTCCGCCGTCGGGCGCTTGGGCAGGCCGATCTCCTGTTGCATTTGGATAATCAGGTCCAGGATGGGCTTAAGCTGCTCCTGGGCGAAAAACAGGGCTTCCAGGACCTCGTCTTCCGAGACCTCCTGGGCCCCGGCCTCCACCATCACCAACCCCTGGGGCGCGCCGGCCACGATGAGGTTGAGGGTGCTCTCCTTCAGCTGGGTGTTGGTGGGATTGACCACCAGTTGGCCGTCGATCTTGCCCACCCGCACCGCGGCCACCGGGCCTTGGAAGGGACAGTCGGAAATCTCCAGGGCCGCCGCCGCGCCGTTCAGGGCGACGATATCCGGGTCGATCTCCATATCGCCGGACAGCACCGTGGCGATAATCTGGATTTCGTTGCGCAGCCCTTTGGGAAACAGCGGCCTTAAGGGCCGGTCAATGAACCGGGAAGTGAGGGTTTCTTTTTCACTGGGACGGCCGATCTCCCGTCGGAAGAACCCCCCGGGCACTCGCCCGGCGGCGTAAGCCTTTTCCAGATAATCCACGGTCAAGGGCAAAAAGTCGATGCCCTCGCGCATCTCGTCCGAGATGACCGCGGTGACCAGCACCGCGCTTTCTCCGTACCGTACCAGTACGGAGCCGCTGGCTTGCTGGGCCAAACGGCCCGTTTCGAAACTGAGGTTGCGACCTCCAATTTCTACGGTAAATGTCTTAGACATATCAGTCAGTTGAGCCTCCTATCGTCTCAGACCAAGTTGCTCGATCAAGGTCCGGTAACGTTCAATATCCTTAGTTTTCAGGTAATTCAGGAGGCGCCGGCGCTGGCCCACCAGCTTGATCAAACCCCGACGGGAGTGATGGTCCTTGGCGTGCGTCTTGAAATGGTCCGTCAGGTAAGTGATCCTCTCACTCAGGATGGCCACCTGCACCTCCGGAGAGCCAGTGTCGGAATGGTGCAGCCGGTAACGGTCAATAATCTCCTGCTTCTGTTCGGTAGTTAAGCCCACGACTTCCTCCTTTTTGGTTGTCAGCCATTTGCTGTCAGCCTTCAGCTAAAGAAATGCAGGATAATCCTTCGCTGGCCGCGCTTGACTGCGGGCTGACTATTTTCCTCAATTTTTATTATGGTCGCCGCCTCAGGCGGCCACTTAATTTAATTATTTTGCCCAGCTTTCATCCCCTGGGTCTTTGCTTTTGGCTGACCGCTGACTGCTGGTTGCTGAGCGCTCCTAAACACCCGCACCGGGGCCAGAATAATCCGCTTATCCTGCCGCCGGACCCGGGCCAGGGCCAGCAATTCGCCGGCCGCCAGGACCTGCACCAGTTCCTCCGGCTCCAAATCATCGCCGGCCCGGCTCAGGGCCTGGCCCTGGCGCAATTTGGCGGCCTCTTCGGGGCCGGCCTCCACCTGGGGCACTCCCGGCAGACAGGCGGCCAGAGGGATAACCCGGGCGGTCAGGGCCTCCAGGGCGGCTTCCTCAAGGGTGGCCAGGGGCAGGGCCTCCTCCACCCGGAACGTCCCCACCGCCAGGCGCCGCAGGGCGCTGAGATGGGCCCCGCAACCCAGGGCGGCGCCCAGGTCCGCTGCCAGGGTGCGGATATAAGTCCCCTGGGAGCACTGCACCGTCATGGTCACGTGCGGCAGGGCGATCTCCTCCACCTCCAGGCGGTAAATGGTCACCCGCCGGGGGGCCACCTCCACTGTCTCGCCCCGCCGGGCCAGCTTATAGAGGCGCTGGCCCTGGTGGTGCACCGCCGAATACATGGGCGGCGCCTGCTCGATCTCGCCGACAAATTGCGCCGCGGCCTGTAAAACCTGGTCCGGCGCAGGCCACGCCTCACTCTGCGACACCACCCGGCCGGTGAGGTCCTGGGTGTCGGTGGCCTCCCCCAGCTTCAGGGTGGCCCGGTAGGACTTGGCCCCCGGCATCAGGTAGGGCGCCAGCTTGGTGGCCTCCCCCAGGCACAGGGGCAAAAGCCCGGTGGCGAAGGGGTCCAGAGTGCCCAGATGGCCGAGCTTGCGGATCTTTAACGCCCGCCGGGCCCGGCGCACCACCTCAAAGGAGGTGAGGCCTTCGGGTTTGTCTATTAACAGGAGGCCGGAGAGCATAGATTATCTTTTATGTACTTGATAGTACCCACAAATCCTTTATTAAAAATTGCTGAAAGTCAGATATTTGCTCACTAAAACGTTCATTAATGAGCATTTCTGGCCTCGGGTCAACATAATAAACCCCATCCAATCTGTTCAAGGCCACCGTATAACCTAAAAAATGATTGCTCTTAAATGTCGAATTAATGCCAAATATACTTTTACCTCTTTTAGCACGTTGAACATCATGAAGAAAAATAGCAATTACGGGAATATTTTTTTCAAGAAGTTTGCTTAGCAAAAACTTGTCAAGAAATACCTTATCTATTCTATCTTTGCTAGTAGTTTTGACCGATCCGACAACCTCGGATGGGTGTATATATTTTGTCTCAGAGGTAAGGATAGCTTTGTTACGAGAAAAAACTAAATCCAATTCATAAGACATCTCGTAACCTGGGAAACCAGGAATTGGTAAGTTAATCGTTCGTGGCTCACATTCTATTCCCACTTCTTGAATAACAAGTTTGACCAAAGCTTCAAAAAGTTGTCCTATACGTTTTCTAGATTGGTTTGGATTTTCAAATGAATCCCCAATACTTCCAATAGATTGTTGTATAGTATAAACAATTTTATTGATCTCTTTTAATTTTATATATTGTTTAACGCTTTTTCTATTAGAAACTTTACCATTATATCGTTTAACAAGTTCCAGAAATGAGATAAATCTATCAAATTTTTCTTTAAAATCCTTTTTTGATTCAATAAACAGATCAGAATTCAAAGGCCGAGTTATATTATGTTTGTATTCTTTACTATATTGATAAAAAATATAATTTACATGACTAGGTGAAATAATTCTAGTTGGTTGAACACTCTCGACGAAATCAAGAAAAGCACAACAAATCATTAGATAATCTTGTAATTTATTAAAGGCTGTCTTATCCCTGACACTCTCTTGAAGATCGCCGAGCGATATTTCTTTCATCTGATTGATTTTCTCCGTGCTTCATTCTTTTGGTCATATTCTATCCATTTTTCTATGGGCCAATCTTCAACTAACTCAATTCTCCGGGCTGCCCATTTACAATATTCAAGAACAATATCACAACCTTTCCATTTACGTTTGAGTTGCTCGGCCACAACAACTGTGGTACCAGAACCAAGAAACGGGTCAATAACTAAATCGCCAGGATTAGATGATGCAAGAATAATCTTCCTCAATAATTCTTCAGGTTTCTGGGTTGGGTGAGGAGTCTTTTCGTGCATACCATTGCATGTCGTTGGTATTTCTAATACATCCTTTGCCTTAGCCCCTTTGGGATGAGGTTGCCAAATTCTATCTTTCGTGCTGCCTTTTCCATATTGACTTGTTTCAGCTTGTGGGTGCTCAGGATATTTTAAGGTGTGTTCGCTATAAGGAATCCTCACGTTATCAACATTGAAGGTGAATTTTCTGCTTTTCCTAAAATGCAATATACTTTCGTGTGAACGTCCCCAATCATTTCCCAAATTGGCCTTATTTTTATAATGCCATACAAGCCAACGACAACCTTTAAAGAAATATGATCCAGGTAGCCTGAGGTCGGCTAATATCTCTGAAAATCCGCAAACATATAGTGTTCCTGATGGCTTAAGAATTCGGGCCGCCTGTTCTATCCATTTGATAGACCACTTTATATATTCTTCCTGAGATTCAAAGGTGTCCCATTCTGCTTTCTTGATATTATATGGTGGATCTGCGAATATAATATCAACGGAATTGTCTTTGAGAGATTTCAACCATTCAATTGCATCGCCTATTGAAATATCTCCATTGGGATGCGTGTAGAAAATAGTTGGGGTTTCACAATTTACTTTCTCTGGTTCAATCGGAATATAAGAACCCTTGAGTAATGGTTGTCCAAAAAAATTAGCAATCTCTTTATTTCGATTAAAGCCGGCAATTGGTTCTTGAACTTCAAGAATATCAATTTGTTCTTTTATTGTCCTTTTACTCATAATTTTTCCATAAACCATAAGTAAATCGGTTGTTAAGTATTTATTTATAATCCTTGCGCATAAACGGTTTCTTTTAATATCGGTTCGCGTAACCTCGGCTTGAGGGCGCTTACCATCACCAAATCAACCTTGCAACCGAACAAGTCTTCCAAAAAAAACTTCAAGTCCATATAGTTGTCAAAGGTCTTTTTCTCCAACTCCACCAAAAAATCCAAGTCGCTGCCTTCGGCGGCCTCGCCCCGGGCGGCGGAGCCGAACAGACCCAGGCGGCGCACCCCGAGGCCTTTAATCTTTTCTCGGTTTGCTTCAATGATCCTGAGAATTTGCTCCGGGTCTCTTGTCATTTTTCTCTTCTCTGTGTCCTCTGTGCCTCTGTGGTGAAGCCTTTTCACGGTTGCCCGGCGGGCTCCTCAGCGTCGGCGATAATCATTCTCGGAATAGCCCCCGGTTTCAGTTCCAGGCGCCAGAGGTCGGCCTTGACCTTGGCCCCGGCCACCCAGCGCTCCTTGGGCCAACGCTCGAAGACGATGGCCTGGCCGTGATCCACATAAGTGGGCTTGCTGCCCAGGGCCAGCGTCGTCTTTTTCCCCGTAGCCAGGTTCACCAGATAGATAACGTCCTCTTTCCCCGGAGAGGTGGCCGGGGTATAGCAGAGCATCTCCTGGCCGTCCCGGGAAAACTGCGGCCGCCAGTAGGGCGTGGCGTCCCGCGGATTTTTGGGAAATCTAAAAATCCGCTTACCCTGCAAATCAATCACCACAAAGCCGCCGGAGACGTCGCTGCCGCTCTCCTGGTAGGCAATCAGCCGGCCGTCGGCAGCAAAGGCCGGGTGACTGTAAATATATCCCGTATCCAGCATGGTATGGGGGTGGCTGATAACCCGGCGCAGCGCCCCGCCGGCCAGATCGGCCAGGGTCAGGGACATGGTGGCGAAGCTCTGCTCCGCGCCCTTCTCCTTCTTGACCTTAAAGTCGGAGAGGCCCACAAAGAGCAAGCTCTTACCGTCCGGAGAGAAGGCCGGGCACTCCCCGCCCTGGACCTCAGGATGGCGGAACTGCTGCACCATCCCGCCCTTGCTGAGAATCAGAAAGACCTGCCCGAAGCCTGTGGCCTCGCCCACCCCGGAGTAATAAGCCACCCATTGGCCGTCCGAAGACAGGGCCGGCCCCCGATCCTGACGGGAGTAGGTCAGTTGCCGGGGGTTGCCGCCGTCGCTGTTCGCCATCCAGATATTGCCGCCCCGCACGAAGGCCAGCTTGGCCTTTTCCGCGGCCAGGGCTGAGGAACCCCAGAGGAACAGCGCCAGAATATTTAAAATCGAGGTTATCTTTATCCAGGTCATATCTTCTTCAACGATATGCTTCTCGCCGGTATCTGATGCGAAGTATTTTTATGGCCTTGTTCTTATCGTCAATTTCATAAATTACTCGGTAACTCCCCACCCGAATACGCCAGTCATTCTTTGAACTCGTAATCTTTCTACAGTTGGGTGGTCTCGGGTTTTCCCGGAGTCCTTTCAGGGTTTCGACAATCCGATGAAATATTTCGCCGGTAAGACGCTTCAAATCGCGCTCTGCCGCACCTTCCAGGTAAACCTCATACACCCGGCTTGTACTCCGCCAAAAAATCTTCCAGCTTTTTGAACTTGAGGGGTTTCTTACGCATTTCAGCCAACATCTTCAGGTCTTCAGCATCTTCCAGTCGCTCCAGCATCTCCTGGTAGGCGTCGATATCGAGGATAACGGCCGCGGGCTTGCCCCCCCGGAAGACAATCTCAGGTTCCTTTTTCTTGGTCTTAACTCCCATAATCACTCCACACTATGACGGACAGCTAATCCCTGGCACTGTCCCGTCCATCTCTATTTTTCCGAACCCTCGCCGCGCTTCGACAACAGCCCGGCCTCCTGAAACAACTGGTCCAGCCGGGCCGCCTCGTCCAGACCCTTATCCGGCAAAAAGCTAATCTCCGGCATCAACCGAAAAATATTCTCCCGGGCCACCTCCTGCTTGATAAAGCCCAGGGCCTTGTCCAGGGCCTGCCGCACCTGGGCCTCGTCGGTCTGGGGGCGCCCCACATAATAGACCCGGGCCTGCTTCAGATCCGGGCTCACCTCCACCCGGGTCAGAGTAAGCTCCCGGAGCCGAGGATCGGCGCACTTATGGAGCAGAATCAGGGCCAGGCGCTCCCGGAGCAGTTCCGCCACCCGATGGGGGCGGCCGGTGGTGGATTTTTGCCGCATCATGTCAAATTCACCATCAAGCGCTGCTTTCCACAGGGGCGAACTTTAGTTCGCCCGGCTTTCCAGGGCGAACACGAGGTTCGCCTACTCTTTCAGATAGCAATATTCCACCTGGGAATCGATGATCTCCACCACGTACTGGTTTTCGATGAACTTCATGATCTGCTGCATCCGGGCGCCCAGCAACTGCTGGTCGTTGCCCACCAAGGCGATGCCGATCTGGGTCTTCTGCCACAGGTCATTGTCCCCCACCTCGGCGATGGCCGCGTCGAATTTGTGCCGCGCCTTTTCGATGAGGCTCTTCACCACCTTGCGCTTGCCCTTCAACGAGTCGTTTTCCGGAATGACCATGGTGAGGCGGGCCGCGGCGACAATCATCACTGCCTCCCCGGAGCAGAGGGGGCCCCTCCCCTACTCCTCTTTCTGGCCCCTGGCGCTCAGGGCCTCCAGTTGGGCCTTCACCTTTTCCTGCACGTAGGCCTCGATGAGGTCACCCACCTGAAAGTCACTGAACCGGTCGATGCCGATGCCGCATTCGTACCCGGATAGGACTTCCTTCACATCCTCTTTAAAACGCTTCAAGGAATTGATCCGGCCGCCTTCGGAAACCGTCTTGCCATTCCGCAGCACCCGGGCCAGGGAGTTGCGCTCCACCTTGCCGTCCAGGATCATACAGCCGGCCACGGTGCCGATCTTGGAAATGCTGAAGACCTGGCGCACTTCGGCCCGGCCCAGGACCTTTTCTTCCACAATGGGTTCCAGCAGCCCTTCCAGGGCGGCGTGCACGTCCTGCAGCAGGTTGTAGATGACCTCGTAGTAGCGCACGTCCACCTGCTCCTGTTCCGCCAGGGCCTGGGCCTTGGGGTTGGCCCGGACGTTGAAGCCCACCACGATGGCATCCGAAGCGGAGGCCAGCATGATGTCGCTTTCGGTGACCTCCCCCATGCCGGTATGGATCAAGTTTACCTTGATCTCCTTGCTGCCCAGTTCGGACAGGGCCTTGGCCAGGGCTTCGATGGAGCCGTGAACGTCGGCCTTGAGCACCAGCTTCAGCTCCTTGACCGCCCCTTCCTGCACCTGCTGATAGAGCTTCTCCAGGGTTACCCGGCTGATGCGGGCCAGGGTGGCTTCGCGCAGCTTCTGCTGGCGCATCATGGCGATCTGCTTGGCCTTGCGTTCGTCTTCCAGGACCAGGAACTCATCGCCGGCGTCGGCCACGCCGTTGAAGCCCTGGACCTCCACCGGCCGGCCCGGGGTGACCTCTTCCACCTTGTGGCCCCGGTCGTCGAACATGGCCCGCACCCGGCCGTATTGGGAACCGCAAACGAAGTAGTCACCAACCTTCAAAGTGCCTTGCAGTACTAAAACGGTGCCCACCGGCCCCCGGCCCTTGTCCAGCCGGGATTCGATGATGCGGCCGCTGGCCGGCATATCGGGAGAGGCCATCAGGTCAAGAATTTCCGCCTGTAACAGAATTTTTTCCAGGAGGTCTTGGATACCTTGGCGTTTCTTGGCGGACACGTCGGCAAACAGGACGTCGCCGCCCCATTCCTCGGAGACCACCCCGTAGTTACCCAGTTCCCGCTTCACCCGCTCCGGGTTGGCGTTGGGCTTGTCAATCTTGTTGACCGCCACCACCAGGGGCACCCCGGCGGCCTTGGCGTGGTTGATGGCCTCCACCGTCTGTTCCATGACGCCGTCGTCGGCGGCCACTACCAGGACCACCAGGTCGGTGACCTTGGCGCCCCGGGCCCGCATGGCGGTAAAGGCCTCGTGGCCCGGAGTGTCGAGGAAGACCACTTCCCCCTGTCCTTCCGGCAGCCGCACATGGTAGGCGCCGATGTGCTGGGTGATGCCCCCGGCCTCGGCCTCGGTGACCCGGGTCTGCCGGATGGCGTCCAGCAGGGAGGTCTTGCCGTGGTCCACGTGGCCCATGATGGTGACCACCGGCGGCCGGGGTTTGCTCTCCCCTTCCTTCCGGGGTCCCAGGGCCAGCAGATCCTCTTCCTGCATGGTGGCGTGTTCCACTTCGTAGCCGAACTCGCCGGCCACGATGACCGCGGAATCGAAGTCAATGGGATAATTGATGTTGGCCATCACTCCCATGGAGAGCAGTTGCTTGATGACTTCGCCGCTCTTGATGCCCATGCGTTTGGCCAGTTCGCCCACCGTGATGGATTCGCCCACCTTGATGCGCCGCTTGATGGCCTTGGGCACCGTCAGTTCGGCCTTGGGCACCTTTTTAATGGCCTTTTTCAGGCCCTTGCGCCGCGGACCCCGGACTTCGCCTTCGGCGGCGCCATAGAGATCGGCCCGTTCCCGGACTTCCCGTTTCTTCACCGGTTTGGCCCGCAAAGCCTCCGGCGTTTCGGGGCGTTTGGGCTTTTTCTTGCCCTTGACTTCCTTCTTTTCTTCCACCTGCCCCGGCCGGGCAACGCCGGCCGCGGCCTTAGGCGCGCCAGGAGCCGGCTTGACCACCACCTGGGCAGGTCTCGGCGCCCCGGCTCTGGGAGCTTTGGCTGCTTCCGCCGGAATCTCAAAGTGAGGCGGCGGAGTCGGCGGGGTCACCTTTTCGGTGGGCAGGCTGATAATCCTGGCCGGAATTTCCTTCTTCCTGGCCTTACCCCGCTGGCGTTTCAAGGCGGTGCCGGAATCGGTCGCCGGCCGAGCCGGCGGCGGCGCAGCAGCCTTGAGGACAGTCGCGGTCCGCGGGGCGGGCTTGGATTTAGGGGTAGGCGGCGGCGCTGCCGCGGACTCCGGCGTCGGCTCCGGGGCAGGCTCCTGAAGTGCTTCCGGGGCCGGGATTACCGGCCTCTCCTCGGGCGCCAGTTGCTCTACGGGCTCCGGCGGCGGCGCCTCCGGGGGCTTTTCCTTGGGGGGCAGGGAGACAATCCGAGCCGCCTTCTCTTTGGGCTTGGGCGGCTTGACCACCTCCTCTTTGGGAGGCTCCGGGGACGGCGCCAGCTCCGGGGCCGGTTCCGCCGAGACCACCACGGTGGGCGCCACCCGACGCCGGCGTTTGACATTTTCCCCTACCCGCAGCTCCTCCACCTGGGGGACGGCAATGCTGATAATCTGCCGGGCCCGGGCTACCACCGGCTCATCCAGGAGACTGAGATAGTTCAGTTGCCCCGGCACTCCCAGGTCATCTTTGAGGCGCTGAATCAGCTCCTTGAGGTCTATCTTTAATTCCTTGGCCAAATTTCCAATTCTGGTCTTCGCCATATACCTAACCTTACCCCCGCTGCTGAAGGCGCTCGCCGCGCTTCAAATTCAAAACTCTATCGTTGGGCGGGCGTCCGCCCGTTATTCCTTACTATAGTTCCTGGACTTCTTCGACAGCCGCCGCCTCGCCGGCCGCCTCGCCGGCGCCCCGCACCATCTCCTGGGCTGCCACAATGAGGGCCGCGGCCTTCTTCTCGCCCAGGCCGGTGTTCTGCATCAATTCTTCCAAAGTCGTTTCCGCCACCTCCCGGGCCGAGGTATAACCACCCTCGTGCAACAGGTTGGCGGTGATTTCCCCCACCCCGGGAATCCGCAGCAGGGAGAGATAGCCTTCCTTCAAGGACTTGGAATACTTGGATTCGCTCTTGACGTCGATCTTCCAACCCACCAGCCGGGAGGCCAGGCGCACGTTCTGGCCCCTTTTGCCGATGGCCAGGGACAACTGATCGTCCGGTACGATGACCTCCATGCTCTGCGTCCCCTGGTTCAAGACGATGCGGCTCACCTGGGCCGGGGCCAGGGCGTTGGTGGCGAACTTGGCCGGGTCCGGGTGCCAGGGAATAATGTCAATCTTTTCACCCCGGAGTTCCTGGACGATGTTTTGCACCCGGGAGCCCCGCATCCCCACGCAGGCCCCCACCGGATCCACGTCGGAATCACGGGAGGCCACCGCAATCTTGGAGCGGCTTCCCGGTTCTCGGGCGCAGCCCAGCACCTGGACGATGCTCTCGGAAATCTCCGGGACCTCCGCCTCGAAAAGGGCCACCAGGAATTGCGGATAAGTGCGCGACAGGATGACCTGAGGACCCCGAGTCTGGCGCTTGACGTCCAGAAGAAAGGCCCGGATGCGCTCCCCTTTGTGGTAAATCTCCCGGGGGACCTGTTCCGACGGCGGCA
>CAZOCQ010000028.1:0-20667 GCA_964578335.1 uncultured Desulfobacca sp. | reverse complement strand
ACATACCACCTCCTGGCGCAGGAATGAGCTAAGTGTCAAAAATTAGGATGGAAAGAGAATTAGGTGGATAGCGGCACCGCGGAATTAAAGGACCTGATGGCCCTGCGCCGGGAGGCCCTGGGAGGTTGAGATGAGCTGGTGGCGTTATGATACTCCGAAGCCGCCCGGGAAGTTAAGGGCGGCATCAAGGCCCAGTCCCGGCGCGGCAATTTCGCCGAAAGTTGGTGGGGCAAACGTTGGATCAGGGTGCTGGAAAGCTTTGATATCGGGGAACGTCTGAGCCGAGGCCGTACTTATGCCCGCAAGGGCCAGGTCATGGACATCGAGATCGAAAAAGGCGCGGTCCGGGCCGCGGTGCAGGGTTCCCGTTCTTCTCCCTATGCACGCCAAAAAACGAAATGATGGAGTTAATGAAAGTTTAAGATAGATGTTATTGTTGGCGTGGAATCATTCGGCCAATAAATTGAACTCTCCAGAAAATAATTGAACTCCCCCTTTACAGTGAGTAGGTCGGTGAGTAGGTTTCACTTAAAAAGACTCCAAAATAGCATATACCTTGGAATATCAATGTGTCAACCATGCGGGTTTGCTGGTTCTGCGCTTTAGCTTGTGAGGACTTCAAATCCGGTGTTCCTTCTGAGGAAGGGGGTAGGTGGGTTCGATTCCCATGCACTTCCGCCAACGATTTGCCGAATCGGAGTCAGCAAGTCACCGCGCCGCCTGCGGCCTTCTTCGGGTCATCTCCCCGGCCATTCAGGTTTTTTCCGCCTCGGTGGCGGCGCCACCCCCTTTCTGATAGCTCCCCAGGTATTTAAGGTATTCGGTCTTGCCTTTTAAATCCTCCAGCAGGCGGCGGTTCTCTTCCTGCGCCAGGTCCATCTCCACGTCCACGTAGAACAGGTATTCCCAGGGACGGTCGTGAATGGGCCGGGATTCCAGCTTGACCAGGTTGAGGTTACGCTCGGCAAAGCCCCGCAAGGTCTCGAAGAGCGAGCCCGGACGGTCGCTCACCGAATAGATGAGCGAGGTCTTGTTCTGGAGACCCGGCAGGGCGCCGCTTTTGGAGATCACCACGAAGCGGGTGAAGTTGCGGGGATTCATCTCCACCCCTTCCTTGAGGACCGCCAGCCCATGGAGCTTAGCCGCGGCGCTGCCGGCGATGGCCGCCTCCTGGGGGTCCTGGCGCTCCTTGAGCCGGGCCACCGCGGCGGCCGTATCTTGACAGGCGATCAGGTCCCAATCGGGGCGCCGGTTAAGGAACTCCCGGCATTGCCGGAAGACCTGGGGATGGGCGTAAACCCGCTTAATCCCTGCCAGCGCGGCGCCCGCGGCCCCCAGGAGATGGTGCTTGATGCGCAGGGTTACTTCCCCTACAATGCGGAGATCATACTCCAGGAACAGGTCGTAGTTTTCGTGGATGCTGCCCGTGAGGCTGTTCTCCAGAGGCAGGAGGCCGAAGGCCGCGGCTTTCCGGTCCACCAGGTCAAAGACCTCCCGGAACGAGGCGCAATTTTGCAAGGGCACCTCCATCCCGAAGAACTGGAGGCAGGCCTTGTGACTGAAGGAACCCGGCGCCCCGCTGTACGCCGCGGAGGCCGGGGCCGCTCCCGGTTCGCCGAGGCGCCGGAGCATGGCGGCCTTCTCGAGATAAGTGTAATCCAACTGTTTGCCTACCACCGGGCCGATGACGTAGAGGTCCCGCATGAGCTGCTCGAACTGGCCGGGGTAGAGGCTCTGGGGTCCGTCGGAGAGGGCCTTTTCCGGCTCGGTGTGCACTTCGATGATGAGCCCGTCGGCCCCGGCGGCGATGGCGGCCCGGGCCATGGGGCTCACCTTGTCCCGCAGGCCGGTGGCGTGGCTGGGGTCAACAATGATGGGCAGGTGGGTCAGCTTCTTGATGATGGGCACTGCGGTGAGGTCCAGGGTGTTGCGCGTATAAGGCTCGAAGGTGCGGATGCCGCGCTCGCACAGGATTACCTGCTCGTTGCCCTCCGACAGGATGTATTCGGCGGACATGAGCCACTCCTCAATGGTGGCCGCCAAGCCCCGTTTCAGGAGCACCGGCTTGCCGATGCGGCCGCAGCACTTGAGGAGCTCGAAGTTCTGCATGTTCCGGGCCCCGATCTGGATGACGTCCACGTATTTCACCATCAGGTCGGCCTGGCCGGGGGAGGTCATCTCGGTGACGATGCCCAGCCCGGTCTCCTGGCGCACTTCCTGGAGGATCTTCAGGCCCTCTTCGCCCAGTCCCTGGAAAGAATAGGGGGAGGTGCGGGGCTTGAAGGCCCCGCCCCGGAACAGCACGGCGCCGTGGCGGCGCACCTCCCGGGCGATCTCCAGGGTGCGCTGGCGGTCCTCCACCCCGCAGGGGCCGGCGATCACCACCAAGCGGTCGCCGCCAATGGCCACGTCGCCGATCTTGATGACCGAAGCCGCCGGATGGAGTTGGCGGCTCACCAGCTTGTAAGGCACCGAGATGGGGATGGCCTTGGCCACCCCGGGCAGGGCTTCATAATAGCCCGCCTCCCGGCGGATTCGGCCCACCACCCCCAGGATGGTCTCTTCCACCCCCTTGATTTCCTTCACCAGGTAATCTTCGGCCCGCAGGGCCTCCTTCAACCGTTCCTTTTCTTCCTTGCTGATGCCTTGGCTCAATACCAGAATCATGACGGGGCCTCCCTATGCAGTAGCCAGTAGTCAGTTTCTCTTTGGCGGTTTTTCGATATGTATGGGTGGGCCAATGGCCCAGGGCTGCATCAAATAAAAAAACCCCAAGGAATGGTCCTCGGGGTTTCCAAGCTTAACCACCCCGGGGGAGTCCGTCCTCCACCCGGGGCAATAAATTCAGTAATCAGGGTCCCGGGCGGAGGCTGCTAAAGCCGGTAAAAAACCAGCCCCAAAAGGGGGTAAACACACCCTGAAGGCGGCCGGCCCGGAGAGAGTCAATCTGAAAGGAAGCGGATAATCTCAGCAACCAGTTTTCCTGCCATTCCATAGGGGTTGAATATACTCCATTTGGGCGGCCTGTCAATAAAAAGCTCGCGGGGCCCGGTCGCCTCGGAAGGTTTAAAAATCGTAATTAAAGAACACGTCGCCGCCGGTGTTGCGCCTCCCCATGGTGGACTCCAGGCTCATATACTTGTTCACCTTGTATTCCAGGCGCACCTGGTTGGGGTCGTCCCGGTAGAAGGGGTTGGTTTTGCGCTCAAAGCTGACGCTGAGCTCCTTGGTCAGGGGCTTGGTCACCCCCAGGGTTTCCTTGGTGCTCCGCATGGTGACGTTGCCCACCAACGGAAAGTCCTTCCCCAGGATCTCCTGCAGCTTCTTGGCCGAGATGCCCCCCAGGATGCCCAGGGCCTGCTGGCCCACGCTGGCGTATTCATCCCGGCTCAGGGCGGCGGCCGGGCGTCCGAAGACCAGGTAAGCGAGCAGATCCGGGGGAGGCAGGGGCGGGTTGCTGGAGAGGTGCACCACCGGTTTGCTGGTGGGGCCGGAGATATCCAGATAGAGGCTGATGTCGGCCATCTCGCTGACCGCCCGGCCCGCCAGGATGCCGGGCTGTCCGGGTTTGTCCGACAGGGTCACCGAGCCTTCGGTCACCTTGAAGGTGCGCCCATGGATATCAATGGTGCCCTCCTCGGCCCGCACCACCCCGGCCACCGCCATCCGGTCCTGGCCCGGAGCCTTGATGACCTTGAGGCTGCCCTGCATCGCCACCCGGAGGTCTTTGTTTCTGATCCAGACCTTCCCGGCGGACTGCAGGGTCAGGTCGGCGCGCAGGTTTTGCCAGAACAAGAGGCTGTCGGGGGCGGTCTTGAGCTCCGGCGCCGCCGGTTTGTTGACCAGGACAATGTCGGGATGGGGGCCGGCCTCGAAGAAGCTGGTGGCAAAAGTGGCCTTGGGAATCAAGATGCGTCCGGTAAGCTGGGCGCCTTCCCAGGGGCCGGAAATGGCCAGGTCGCCGTTGGCCGTCACCTGGGTGCCCTCCCGCTGCAAGGCCAGAAAGTTCTGGACCTGGCCCTGCAATTTCACCCGGTCCGGAGTGAATCCCTTCAAGGTGAGGTCCCCGCTGAGGCGCAAGGTGCCGCCGCTTTCCACCACCAGTTCCGGGAGGCTGATTTTGTCGTTTTGGAGGCGGATTTCGCCGGGCCGCAGACGGTAAGGCAGGCCGGCCACCCGCAGTTTGATGGTGCCTTCGCCCCAGCGGACCTGGCCGGAAACCTCGGGATGGCGGGGGTTGCCCCGCCAATGGGCCACCAGGTCCAGCGAACCCGCGGCGCTTTGCACCTGGGGGACGGCGGTGAGCAGGGCCAGGCTGGCCTTTTCTCCTTTAACCTTCAGATCCAGGTTCCGGTCCCCCAAGGAACAGGTCAGCGGGATCAGGGAGAGGCGCAAGGGGATCTGACCTTCCCATGCCAGCCGGGGACCCGAGGGCTTTTCCTCCAGCCGGCCGTCCAGATGCAGGAGCCCCTGGCGCCAGTCAAAGCTGGTCCGCAGGGACTGGAAAGGGAATTCTCCTATCTGGCCGGGGCCCCAGTTGATCTGCCCCTGGATCAGGGGCGCCGCCGGTTCCCCGGTGATGCTGCACTGACCGTCTATGGTCCCTTTCAGGGGAGGTCCCAGGCGGCTGAAAAGCCCGGCGGAGAGCCGGCGCACCTGGACCTGTCCGGCTAACCGGGTTCCCTGGGCCTCCAGCTTCAGGTCCAGGTCGCCGCCGTTAACCTGGAAGGCGCCGGAGGCCTGTTGCAGCCCCGGCAGCAGGCGAAGTTGCACCGGCCCGCGGTTGGCCAGGGCGAACTCCGGCGAACGCCAGGTAACCTTGGGCAGCACCAGGGAGATGGGCCGGCTCCGTAAATCGGCGCTGCCGGCGATCTCCGCCTGCATCTCTTTCGGGCCTCCGGCAGTGAGGTGCAACTGCCAGAGATGGGCTTCACCCCGGGCGGTGAAGTGCGCCTGGGAGAAGACCGCCGCCGGGGTGCGCAGACCGGCGGCCTCCAGCTTCAGGTCCCCGGAAGCAGGGGGCCAGCCGGCGGCGTTGGCTTTAAAGGTGAAAGAGTTTAAGGAAAAGCCGTCGGAGGCCAGACCCGCGCCGCCGCCTTGCAACGCCCATTGGGGGGCCTGGAAGGTGCCGGTCAGGTTCCCGGACAATTCCAGCCGGCCCTGGGGCGCCACCGGCAGGTAAGACCGGCGAGGACCGGGGGCCAGACTGCCTTTGAACTGCCAGTTGAGCCGGCCGCCGTCGCTGGCCCCGGAAAACTCCGCGGCCAGCGGTCCCAGACGCAACGACCCCTTGGCGACCTCCAGCTTGGGTGGCCGCCAGGCCAGCCGGCCCCGAAAATCCTCCAGGGGCTCCTGGCCCACCCGGCCCCGGGCTTCCAGGTCGCCGGCCACTTGCAGGGCGCTCAGGCCGCCCGTGGCGGGCCAGCCAAAATCACCGCTGAATTTGCCCTCCAGCCGGGTCTCCCCGGCCTGGGCCAGCCCCAGGCGGGCCGGTTGGAAATCCTTGGCCTCGAGCTTCAGGCTGCCTTTATGAGCGGAGAGCAGGGGGCCGGCGGCGGCCAGGGTAAGCTGGCCAAAATTGGACCGAAGCCGGCCTTGCAGGTGCTGCTCTTTGGAGTCGCCGGCCAGGTTGAATTTCAGTTCCTCGACGCTGACCCCCTGAGCCCGGAAGGCCCCGGCCTCCAGGCCCCAGTCCAGCCGCTCCGGGGGCCAGCCCAGGCCGGCGCCTTTGCAGATCATCCGGGCGCTGAGAGGAGTGGCATCCTTGAGCTTTTGCGCCCAGGGCGCCTTGACTGGCTCCAACAGCGAAGCCCGGAGGCCGCCCAGTTTGGCCTCCAGATCATAATTCCATTGGCCGGCTTCCCGGCTGACGACCCCATGCAGCTCCAGGGAGGCTTGCTGCACCTGGCCGGCGCCGCTGATTTCGAAGCGGCTCAGCCCCAGGACGGACAGGCGGAATTGGCCTTTAACCTCCCAATCCTTGGGCCACTGGGGCCAAAACTGCTGCACCAGGGAGCCGGGGAGGGGGCCGACCTGGACCAAGAAGCGGGCCTGGTCCTGGGGACCGAATCCGCCTGCGCCGGTCAGCCCCGCCAGGACCTGCGCCCCGCGCTTGAACTCCAGGGAGTCGATGGTGAGCTGATCCTGGGCGTAGGTGAGGCCGGCCGTCAGCGCCAACGGACCTATCGGGGTATCCCCGGTCAGGTCCAACCGGCACACCCGGATTTCCTGGTGGGGCCGCTTGGGGTGGCGCACTATGAGGTTCAGGTCCAGGTTCAGGTTTTCATAAAGCTGATCGGCGCCGGGGCGCTTCAGCGCCACCTGGCCCTGGCGCACCAAAATGCGGGGAAAGTCCAGGGAAGCGAAGGGCGGCGGCGGGCGCTCCTTGAGGAGGCCGGACGCTTCCCAGCGCCCGGCCTCATCCTGCCGCAGGGTGAGACGGGGCCGGGATAAGGCCAGTTCGGCGACCACCGGGCGAAACTTGAGGAAGGACCAGAGGGAGAAGCGCAGGTCCAGCCGTTCCACCTGGAGGATTTCCCCCTGGTCCCAGGTCAGGGTCACGTCGGTGAAGGTGAAGCCGGTGAGGGGGTGGCCCTGCACCGCGGCCACTTTGAGTTGGCCGTGGAGCCGGTCCTGGGCCAGTTTGACCACTTCCCAGCCGCCCCAGCGCCAGAAGGATTGGGACTGGAGAGCCCCCCAGCCGGCTAAGGCCAGGAGCACGATGACGCCCAGGGCGATGACCAGGAAACGGCGCATGAGTTATTTTATCATAATTTGCGACCTCTGCGAAAATCATGTAGAACAGCCGCCCTCGGCTGTTTATTGCCGGCGAGGGCGCCTGCTCAACCTTTAATTGGTAGCGCAGGCTTCCAGCCTGCGGAAAAGACGGCAAGCACGGAGACTTGGTCTCCTTGGGAGTAACTTAAAGACAAAAATTTGGAAACTGATGAGCCTCTTGCAAAGTTCATTTAAAGGCTGCGGTTTATTTTTGGAGTCATAAATTAATTCACGGTGGCACAGGCTTTCCAGCCTGTGCAAGCGCAGGCTGAAGCCTGCGGCTACATTTTGCAAGAGGCTCTGATGTTTCTTTGTCATTCTGAGCGCCGCGAAGAATCTCCAATTCTTCAACTAAATACCGAGATGCTGCACTTCGCGGCGCTCCGTTCAGCATGGCAAATAATTGGCATTATCTGGTCAAATGCTTTAAAAAATTATTGGGGACAGCCTCAGGCTCGCCAAGCGGGCCTTCGGGTTTGGAGGAAACTATGGGCAAGATTAAGGTGGAGAGGAATCCCGGCGGGGAGAAGTTGCAGAAATTGGGGGTGCCCGGCTGGCCCGTCTGGACCAGGGAGGCCGCGGAATTCCCCTGGACCTACGACGACACCGAGACCTGCTATTTATTGGCGGGCGAAGTCACCGTCACCTGCGCAGACGGAGAAACCGTATGCTTCGGCAAAGGCGACCTGGTGACCTTCCCGGCGGGCCTCTCCTGCACCTGGAAGATCAGTAAGGACGTGCGGAAGCACTACCGGTTTGGGTGAAAGGGTGATTTTTTTTTTAAGGCAATGTATGCCGAAATCTCCCCCGGGCCAAGGATTAGCTCAATCATTGGGAGCGCATGCTAAGAAACTGAGTCATCTCTATCCCTCACCGGGAATTTCGCTTGACAAGTCGATAAAATGATATTATATATGATAGCATGAATCGCCAGAAACTGAACAAGCTCCGCAACCGGGTTGAGGAATTACGAAAAAAAGGCGGAATTGGCAGTTCGGAGCTTGAGTCTTTGGCAAGGGCCCTTGGCAGAGTTAAATCTAAACGAGGTAAGGAACCAAATTGGATTAATAAGATTTTCCCCAACCTTCGTCCCCTTAGTATCCCTCGTCATGGGTCCAAAGATTTGAGCAGGATTACGGCAAACATTATTCTCGACCAATTGGAAATAGACATAGAACAATTTGAAGAATATATCGATGAATAATACATGGAAAGGATAAGCCATGAGCACAAAATTAATAAATTATGAACAATATTTACAAGAACCATATTCTCGTGTTCTAATTCCGGATAAAGAAAGCGGGACATATACAGCGGTAATATTAGAATTTCCTGGATGTATTGCTCAAGGGGATACGCCACAGGAAGCCTATGATCATTTAGAAAATGTTGCGAAGGAATGGATCGAATCGGCGCTAACTCTTAAACAGGAAATCCCCCCTCCATCACAATCTATCTCTTATGGTGGGAAAGTTCTCCTTAGGCTTCCAAAAGGTCTCCACCGGCAGTTAGCATTAATTGCAGAAAGAGAAGGGGTTAGTTTAAACCAATTTATTGTAGCGGCTCTATCAGAAAAGGTCGGTGCCTTTAGCTTGTATGATAAATTAACTAAAAAACTGGATCAAGTAGCTATGAATGCTGCTGTTAACACACTTATAACTGGTTATATTACACAAGCATCGTTGGGTGTTTGGCTGAATCAGCCTATAGACATACAGGAGGTGGAATCTAATGCCGGAGACAAAAAGTATAACCTTTACACACAAAGAAGTTGTGGAGGCTTTAATACGATCCAGTGACCTTCATGAAGGATTATGGGGACTTTACATTGAATTTGGTTTAGCTGCAGCAAATATGGGCCAAGGGCCTGCGGATATTTTGCCAACAGCTATTATCCCGGTTAAAAAAATTGGGCTTCAGAGGTTCAATGAAGCCAATAATTTAACGGCAGATGCTGCTGAGGTGAATCCCTCGCCAAAGGCTAAAAAGGGATAGCGTCGTCTATCTTCCTGTTGGAGCGGTCTTGGCTCTACTGATTGTCGAGCCAAGACCGCCACCATTTCCTGATAGTTAGAAAATATCTTTCAAATTTAAGCCTTCCTTCAACACCTTGCCATTATCAAACACTCAAGGTTCCCTATTCAAAGGGTTTCATTATTATTCCACATAAGTTAATAAAAGCGTTGAGGGGGCAAGCGGCATGACTATTCCTTTGTTTTCTCATCTGCCTCTCGCAAGTCCAGCAGTCCCGATTTCTTCAAAGCCGCGACCCCGCCGGCCAGGTTGACCGCGTTGCAGAGGCCGGCGGACTCCAGTTGGCGCAGGGCCTCGTAGGAGCGCACCCCGGAGTTGCACACCACCAGCAGGCGCTTGTCCGGGGGGATTTCGGTAAAGCGCTGGCTCAGGGTCTCCTGGGGGATATTCACCCAGCGCTCCCCGAAGAGGTCCACGTAGGGCGCGGCGTTCTGCGCCCCCCGCACGTCCAGGCAGACGGCGTCCGCAGCCGGCTCGGTCAGGAAGCACCTCTCGAATTCGCCCACGTCAATGTTCTTGTTATAGCCGTCCAGGGTGTTTTCGGCGGTATTGGCCACCGCGTTGACGATGTCCAGGGCCGCGGCGAAGGGCGGGGCGTAGGCCACCTCCAGGTTGGACAAGTCCTCGATGGTGGCCTTGAAGGGCAAGAGCGCGGCGATGCTGTTGATGCGGCCCACCAGGGCGTCGCCGTTGTGGCTGAGGCCCTGGGCCCCCAGCAGGCGGCGGGTCTTTTTATCCACCACCAGTTGCAGGTACATGAGGTCCTGGGTGGGGTAGAAGTGGGCCCGGTCGGCCTGGACCACCAGGGCGCTGACGGCCTCGAAGCCCTCCTGAAGGGCGGCGCTGAGGCTGAGCCCGGCCCCGGCCACGGCCAGATCGAAGACCTTCAGGGTGAAGGAGCCGACAATGCCGTTGAAGGTCGCAGACCCGCCGGCCAGGTTGGTGCCGATGACCCGGCCCTGGCGGTTGGCCAGGGAGCCGGAAGGGAAGTAAACCGGCTTGCCGGTGAGCAGGTGAAAGTTGTCAATGCAGTCGCCGCCGGCGTAAATGAGCGGGTCCGAGGTCTGGAGCCGCCGGTTGACCATGATGCCGCCGCCGGGGGAGACCAGCAGCCCGGCGTCCTTGGCCAACTGCGAATTGGGCGCCGCGCCCACCGCGGTGATCACCAGGTCGGCGGCCAGGGTTTGGGTGGCGGTGACCACCTCCAGGTAGTGCTCCCCTCCCGGCGTCTGCCGAATCTCCCGAACCTGCTCCTGGAGATGGAGGCCGATCTCCTTAACCTGCAAGTGTTTTTGCACCATGCGGGCCAGGCCGGGGTCCAGGAGGCCGGGCAGGACCTGGTCTCCGAGCTCCACCAAGTCAACCGCCACGCCCCAGAGGTCGCTCAGGGCCTCGGCCATCTCGCAGCCGATGGCCCCGGCGCCGACGATGACGGCTTTAGCCACTTCGCCCTTGGCCACCTTCTCCCGCACGGCCATGGCGGCGGGCAGGCTGGAGACGTTCATGACGCCGGGGAGATTGGCCCCCGGCGCCACCAGGGTGCGGGGCCGGCTGCCGGTGGCCAGGACCAGGTAATCGTAGGGCAGCCCCTCCTCCCGGCCCGTTTCCAGGTCCCGGACCAGGACGTGCCGGTACTGGCGGTCCAGGGCCAAAGCCCGGGTGCGGGTGCGCACCTGCACGTCCTTGGCGTCGGCGAAGAACTCCGGGGTGCGGAGCATGTGGAAGCTGGTGCTCAGCAGCTCCTTGAGGTCGCTCAGGTCGCCGGAGATATAGTAGGGGATGCCGCAGCCGCCGTAGGAGATATATTCCCCCTGGTCCAGCATGGTGACCTGGAAGTCGGGGCGCAGGCGCTTGAGGCGGCAGGCCACCTTGGGGCCCAGGGCCACGGCGCCGATGATGAGGACGCGTTTGGATTCCATATTTAATCCTTAGCCTTTCAAATCTTGAGGTCAGACTCCATAAATTGTCTGGCAATTATTCTGGTCGGCTCTAAAAGAAGGGAGGTTAAAGTCCCCCTTTATTAAAGGGGGATTTAGGGGGATTATCAGGAGCTTATGATAATCCCCCCTGACCCCCCTTTAGAAAAAGGGGGGGAAAATACCTGCTTCCCTAAGGTCTTCCCGCCATACAGCTATACTGTTTCACATCTGATGCATCACATCGGTGCAAATTGGGTTCATTCTTCTTGAGGCCCCTGGGGCCGCCGGCCCTCCTGGGGGCCCAGGCAGGTGAGGTTTTCCCGAATCCAGAGGCGTTGCAGTCTTTGGACATGCTGGCGGTCGTCGCAGGGCTCGTGGCCGCAGATGGGGCATTCCGGGCTGGCGCAGGGGTCGGCGTGGATCAGGATGTCGGCTTCGCCGGCGAAGTGGTCCAACAGGATTTTTTCGAGCTTTTTGACTTCATCGTGGCTGGCCTCCAGGCTCAGGTCCCGGGGCAGGATGAGGTGGAAATCCATGAAGACCCGATGGCCGCTGCGGCGGGCCCGGAGCTGGTGCACGTCAATCCACAGGTCCCGGCGATGTTGGGCGATGACCTCGCAGATCTCCTGCAGGAGCCGGGGGTCCGACTTATCCAGCAGCGCCGCGGAGGATTGATGGACCAGGCGGGCGCCGGTGAAGAGGATATTCAAAGCCACCACGCAGGCCACGGCGCCGTCCAGCCAGTTCCAGCCGGTGAGCAGTACGCCGAGAAGACCGAGCACCACCCCGCCGGTGGTGTAAACGTCGGTGAGGACGTGTTTGCCGTCGGCCACCAGGACGATGGATTTGGTGCGCCGGCCCACCATGATCAAAGCCAGCCCCAGGACCAGATTGATCAGGGCGGCGCCCAGGATGAGCAGCAGGCCGCTTTCCAGCCGGGGGATGGGTTGGGGGTGGAACAGCCGGGGCCAGGCCTCGTAGAAGATGCCCAGGGCCGCCAGGATGATGAGGGCGCCTTCGAAGCCGGCGGAGAAATATTCCATCTTGCCGTGGCCGTAAGGGTGGGCGGGGTCGGGACTGCGGGCCGCGTAGATGATGCTCCAGAGGGCGAAGCCGGCGGCCGCCACGTTGATGATGGACTCCAGGGCGTCGGAGAGGATGGCGGCGGAGTTGGTGAGATAATAGGCGGTGAACTTGACGGCCATCAACCCGGCGCCGACCGCCAGGGAGGCGGAGATGGCGAGCAGGCGGGGCTTGAGGCTGGCGACGGCCGGGGAGTTCATGGATATTGTTTTCAGTTTTCGGTTTTCGGTAAAAGATCGACCAGTTGGGGCAACGAATAAGTGAGAATCTTACCTTTCGTTCATAATTCAAAATATAATTTTCCGAGGTGGGTATCAAGACCTTGAAGGGAATATTGGCGCCCTTCTGACCACTGGCCACTGGCCACTGGCCACTGTATTCTATGGCGCCGCTAAAGTAAATCTGATATGAGAGTCTGGAATAAGCATTACTCGGAAGGACATTTTGCGCCGCCTCAACCTTATTCTCCTGGCCGTTGCCGTCGTCTTTTTCGTCTTGATCCTCAACGAAGTGGGCTGGGCCAAACTTTGGGAGCATTTGCGCCAAGTGGGCTGGTACTGGCCCCTGCTCCTGCTGCCCTACGGCCTGGTGAACTGGCTGGAAGCAGTTTCCTGGAAATATATCATCGTTGATTTGCCCGCCCGAACCACGTTGAACCGCCTCTTCTGGCTGCGCCTGGGGGGCGAGTCCCTGAATCAGCTCACCCCCACCGCCTCCCTGGGGGGCGAGCCTTTCAAGGCCGCCCGGCTGCGGGCCGACGGGCTCCCCATGGACCAGGCCACCGCCTCGGTGGTGATCCATAAGGGCATCCTGGTCTTGAGCCTGGTGCTCTATATCATTCTGGGCCTGGCCCTGGCCCCCCTGTACCTGCCCGCGGCCCTGGAGCACCTGAAATATTTGAGCCTGGGGGCCCTGGGGCTGGCCGCGGCGGGCGGCGCCTTCGTCCTGGTGCAGCTCCGGGGCTGCTTCTCCAGCCAGGGAGTGCGCTTCCTGGACCGCCTGGGCTGGTGCCCCCGGTTTATCAAAGAAAAAGAGGGGTTTTTCGCCAATCTCGACTCCAGCCTCTCCTTCTTCTACCGGGAGTATCCGGGCCGTGCCGTCCTGGCCTTTGTCCTGTTCTTCCTGAGTTGGCTGCTGCACTCGGTGGAGGTCTATCTGATGTTCTGGCTGATGGGCCACCCCATCAGTCCGGGCCTGGCCCTTTGTCTGGACGCCCTGGCCATGCTCTTCACCGCCCTGGGCTTTTTCATTCCCGCGGCCGCCGGGGTGCAGGAGGGCGGCAATCTGCTCCTGGCCCTGGGTTTCAACCTGGGCCTCACCCTGGGGGCCACCTTCAGCATCCTGCGGCGCCTCCGGGAGGCCTTCTGGCTCGGCCTGGGCCTGCTGGTGGTCTGGCGGGAGAAGTAATACGGTTTTCGGTTTTCAGTTTTCGGTTTTCGGTAAAAATCAACGAAAAATCAAATGGTTATATGGGCAATTGGCAGCATTTGAATGTGAAGATGGTATAAGGGCCTCCCTCTTACTCACCCTCAAACGCATATTTCTCACGTGGCGAATCTTGTTTTCCCCCTGAGGTCTTGGGCGAACACCAGGTTCCCCCCTGCGATTCGATACCTTGGCCTCAGAAATAAATTGCTTCACCGCTGGTTTTGTGCTACCAGGGATGAATAATTTACTAAATATCTTAAATGGAGGGATCGCCATGGCTGATGGGAAGGAGATCGTCAACCTGGCCCTGCGGCATGTGGGGGAGTCGTATGTCCTGGGGGCGCTGGCTCCCAAGGATGACGCCGCCTGGGACGGCCCCTGGGATTGCGCCGAGTTCGTCTCCTGGTGCGTTTTCCAGGTTTCGGGCAAGCTGTATGGCTGTTACGACAATAGCTGCAAACCGGCCCTCGCCGACGCTTATACCGGCTACTGGGGCCGGGATGCCCAGAGTCTCGGCACAAAAATTAGCGTGGCCCAAGCCGCCGGCATCCCCGGCGCCGCGGTGCTGCGCCTGGGCGCCAAGATCGGGCATATCGTTATTTCGGACGGCGAAGGCGGCACCGTGGAGGCCCATTCTTCTAACACGGGGGTGATCGCCGACACCCTCAGCGGCCGCGACTGGACCATGGGCATCCTGGTGCCCTGGATTAATTATGGCGCGGCCGCCGCCGGGGTTCCGGTGAAGAAGCCGGCCGTCATTTATCGGCTCGCCTCCCCACTGATGCAAGGGGATAAAATCAGGGAGATTCAGGCACAACTGGCGGCCAAGGGCTATGATCCCCAAGGCGCCGACGGCGTCTTCGGACCCAAAACCTATGCCGCGGTTTTAAGCTTTCAACGGGCCCAGGGCCTGTTGGCCGACGGCGAGGTGGGGCCCAGGACCGCCCAGGCCCTGGGAATCAGCCTGACATGAGTATTGGTGGGGCGGGCCTCCGCGCCCGCCAAACCTAAGATGCAGGCTGGAAGCCTGCGCTACCGGAACGAACTTTTCGGAGCAGTTTGCCCGGTGGTCAACCCCCTGATTTTGTCATATAATACCCTCCGTGGACCTCCTCACCTTCCTGCAGCAGCTCATCAACGGCCTGTCGCTGGGCAGCCTTTACGCCCTCCTGGCCATCGGCTACACCATGGTTTACGGCATCCTGCGGCTGATCAACTTTGCCCACGGCGACCTGTTGATGGTGGCGGCCTACGCCGCGGTCATGGGAGCAGGGCTGTTTGCCTGGCCCTGGCCGGCGGCCTTCGGCCTGGCCATAATTTTAACCGGCCTGCTTGGGGTGCTCCTGGAGCGGGGCGCCTACCGCCCCCTGCGCCGGGCACCCCGCATTTCGCTGCTCATTTCCGCCATCGCCGCCTCCTTCCTCCTGGAAAACCTGGCCCTGGTCCTGGCCGGGGGCCGGGCTAAGCCCTTTCCGGTGCCCGCCGCTTTTCAGGGAACCGTAGTCCTCGGGGGCCTTTTCATCCCTCGCCTCAGCTTCCTGATCCCCTTGGTCACCGCCGCTTTTATGGCGGGGCTTTTTTATATCATCTACCGCACCCAGATGGGCCGGGCCATGCGGGCCATCGCCCGGGACCTGGAAATGACCAGCCTCATGGGCATTGACGTCAACCGAATCATCGCCGTCACCTTCCTGCTGGGGTCGCTGCTGGCCGGGGCCGGCGGGGTGCTGTGGGCCATGAAGTATCCCCAGGTCAATCCCTTCATGGGCATCCTGCCCGGCCTCAAGGCCTTCATCGCCGCGGTGCTGGGAGGCATCGGCAACGTCCCCGGCGCCGTGCTGGGGGGCCTGCTCCTGGGGATGCTGGAAATCATGCTGGTCGCCTGCTTCCCCGGTTGGGCCGGCTACCGGGACGCCTTCGCCTTCACCCTGCTCATTCTGCTCCTGCTGGTCCGGCCCACCGGCCTGCTGGGCGAGGCGCTGGGGGAGGAGAAGCTGTAGAGGCAGTTCTCAGTTCTCAGTTCCCAGTAGTCAGTAAAACCCCTGATCACTGCCTCCTGGGAACTGGGAACTAAGGAGTTATTGCCATTCGCAAGGTTATGCTAAACCTCGCAGCCGTAGCCCTGTTGTTCCTCTGCCTCGCCGCGGCGGACCGCTGGGCGGACGAATACCAGTTGCGGCTGCTCAACAACGTGGCCATCTTCATCACCCTGGCGGTGGCCTATAATCTCATCAACGGCGTCTGCGGCCAGTTGCACCTGGGTCCCAACGCCTTCATCACCCTGGGGGCCTACACCGCGGCGTTGTTGACCATGACCCCGGCGGAGAAGACCCTCAATTTCCTGGTCACCCCCATCTGGGGGCCTTTGAGCCAGCTCACCCTGCCCTTTCCGGCGGCCCTGTTGGCCGGGGGCCTGGTGGCCGCGGCCGGGGGCTTTCTCACCGGTTTCCCGGTGCTGCGGGTGCGGGGCGATTACCTGGCCATCGTCACCCTGGGGTTCGGGGAGGTGGTGCGGGTCCTGGCCAACAACCTCCAGGGGCTGACCAACGGTCCCCTGGGCCTCAAGGGCCTGGCGCCCTATACCAATCTCTGGTGGTCCTGGGGGGTGGCGGCGGCCACGGTGGCTGTGGTTGCCTCCCTGGTCAACTCCAGTTACGGCCGGGCCTTGCAGGCCATCCGGGAGGACGAGACCGCAGCCCGGGCCATGGGGGTCAATACCTTCCGTCAGTTGATGCTGGCCTATGTGTTGAGCGCTTTTTGCTTCGGGGTGGGCGGCGGCTTGCTGGCCCACTTGATCACCACCATCTCGCCGTCGCTCTTCACCTTTTTCCTTACCTTCAACCTGCTCATCATCATCGTGGTGGGGGGGTTGGGCTCCACCACCGGCGCGGTGGTGGCCGCGGCCTTCTTCACCCTGGCGGGAGAGTGGCTCCGCGTCGTTGAAGAACCTGTCACCATCTTTGGCCACACTGTCCCCGGCGTTCCGGGCCTGCGCATGGTGCTGCTCTCCCTGGCCTTGCTGCTGGTGATCATCTTCTTCCGCCGGGGTCTGCTGGGCCGGCGGGAGTTTACCTGGGAGGGCTGCGGCCGTTTGATCAGAAACCTGCTGGCTCTTTAAAAAAGTTGGAAGCTAAGGAGAAATTTCTCTTGACATTATTTAATTAATTTTCATAGAATGCTGCACCTTAGGTATAATGTTTTTGAGAAAATGCGTTAAGTAAGTTCGAAAGGCAATGCCATGCGAAAGATCGCGTTTAGGGTGCTGGCGGCGCTAATGCTGCTTTTGGGATGGACCGGGCCGGCGGCCGCCGACTACCTTAACCCGTTCAGCGCCGCGGGTTATGGCGGTTATAACCACAGCCCCGCTCTTATTATCGATACCGTCATCCCCAGCGAAGGGACCGTTTGGACCGATAGCCGTTGCGTTTATTGGAATGGCACCGCCCCTTATTTCATCATTGATTTGGGGGCGCCATACCGGGTCCAGGATATCGTCGTGCAGGTGGATAACAATGATAATTACAAAATCGACTATTCTACGGATAATATAAGTTATACTAACCTGTTCACTGTTCAAATCGGGTACGGCGATATAGGAAACGGCATGGACACCATGAGCACCGTCTCCGGCAATGGGGAATATGTTCCTGGAATAGACTTTGCTCAGGTTACCGCCCGTTACCTGAAGATCTACGCCACCGGCGGGGATAACATGTACTCCGTGTCCGAACTGGACGCTTATGGTTCGCCGGTCCCGCTGCCGGCGGCCGTCTGGTTGTTGGGTTCCGGCCTGGGCCTGCTGGCCTGGGGTCGGCGGCGCCGCCAAAGCTGAAAAAATCTTGCTCACGAAAAAATTAAGGCAGGGCGCTTGGCCCTGCCTAATTTTTTTTCGGATCCCCGCCCTGGGGATTTACCGGCGTCTGGAGCGCAAGCCCCGCAGGGCCAGGAGGCCCAGGAGACCGCTGCCCAGCAGCAAGGCCGCGGGGGGCAGGGGCACCGCATCAAGCTGCAAGGAATTATAGGCATACGAGTAAGAATCACTATCTGCAAAAACTTCGATCTGGGCCTCAGCGGAAAGATTTATCCCGATAATGTCGCCCACATAGGCGATGAAAGAGCCGCTGTCAGAGTAAGTTCCACCTTCATTGCTACCCAGCGTAATCGCGGTCTGCTCCCAGACGTTAATGCCGTTCCGGCTGAGATACATGGGAGCTGTGCCTCCACCCAGGGTGGCCGTCGCTCCACTATCGTTATAGATTTCGGCATACCAGGAATAATTGATCCTCACCTCTGCCCCAGGCGGCCCGCCGATGAGCTGGAAATAGACCCCGGTGCCGCCCCCGGTTTCCGCTCGGGTGAGGCCGCGGCCGTAGGCCGAACCGCTCACCCCGGGCGAGTTTGCCATGGCTTCGCCAAGCGCCGAAATCATAATGGAGTTCGGGGTAGGCTCCCGCCACTCGGCCCACCCCATGGCGCTCGCATTGTCAATTAAGGCAAGCGCGCCGCTATAGCCTTGGTAGCCATCGCCATAATAGCTATAAGGACCATTACCCGGCACCTCCGCTTCGGCGTAGAAGCCGCTGCTATAATAGGTGAAACTAAACGCCCATGCGGCCTGCGTCCCCAGCAATGCCAGACTTAGCACCAACACCATTCTTAAAAGAGCCGCGCTGATCTTTTTCATCTTTCCATCACCTCATTTGCTGAAACTCAAAAAGCGTCCCTTCTCGGCTGGAGCGCTGACCCACCGGCAGCGAAGCCTTGCTTAGCCCTTGCCCACCCTTGGCTGTCAATTTTACAGGTGGCGTATCGTAGCACAAAAATAAAAAATGTTATAGGTAATTTTTAATTTGCTAAATATTTCTTAAAAAATAATTTTATTCTGGTCAGAAATTCGGATTAAAGCCGGTCTGTTCCTCTCCATTCATCATGGTTTTTGGCCGGGAAACGTGACAAAATAGTGACAAACCATGACCTTACTCCAAATAGAGCACCTGGGACGGCGGTTCGGCGGGCTGATGGCCCTGGAGGATTTTTCTCTGGCCGTTCCGGCGGGGGCCGTCCACGGCCTCATCGGCCCCAACGGCGCCGGCAAGACCACGGTCTTCAATCTCATCAGCGGTTTCTTGAAACCCAGCCAAGGGACCATTCTATTCGAGGGTCAGGAGCTGGTCGGGGAGCCCCCGCACCGCATCACCTCCCGGGGGGTGGCCCGCACCTTCCAGAACATCCGGCTGTTTAAGGAACTCAGCGTGCTGGACAACGTCCTGGTGGGGTTTCATTGCCGCAGCCGGGCCTCCTGGGGCGAGGCGGTGCTGCGCCTGCCCCGCTACCGCCGCGAAGAGCGGGCCCGGCGGACCCAGGCCCTGGCATTGCTCCGGGAGGTGGGCCTGGAAGGGGCCGCGGCCCAGCCCGCCGGAAAGCTGTCTTACGGCCGCCAGCGGCATCTGGAGATCGCCCGGGCCCTGGCCACCGGGCCGCGCCTCCTCTTGCTGGATGAGCCGGCAGCCGGTCTCAATCCTCAAGAGACCCTGGATTTAATGGAATTCCTGCGGAAGATCAAGGAACGCTTCGGACTTACCCTGCTGGTCATCGAGCACAACCTGCGGCTGGTCCTGGGCCTCTGCCAGCATCTCACCGTGCTGGACCACGGCCTCACCATCGCCCGCGGCGCGCCGGAGGAGGTGCAACGGCATCCGGCGGTGATTCGGGCCTATCTGGGGAAGTGAAGGAAAAGGGATCAGGGATTAGGGATTAGGGATTAGGGGAGGGTTTTCTGACCCTGACCCCTAACCCCTAACCCCTTTCTGGGCTAGTTCTTGCGGACGTGTTCCCGGATGAACTTGATGATGTCGGCGGTGTCGGTGCCGGGCGTGAAAATCCCGGCGATGCCCGCCTGCTTCAATCCTGGAATGTCTTCATCGGGGATGATGCCGCCCCCCATGACCAGGACGTCGGCGATGCCTTTTTCCTTGACCAGCTCCATCACCCGGGGGAACAGGTAGTTGTGCGCCCCGGAGAGGACGCTCATGGCGATGACGTCGGCGTCCTCCTGCAGGGCCGCGGCCACGATCTGCTCCGGGGTCTGCCGCAGGCCGGTATAAATCACCTCCATGCCGGCGTCCCGCAGCGCCGCACAGATGACCTTGATTCCCCGGTCATGGCCGTCCAAACCGGGCTTGGCGGCCAGGACCCTGATTTTTCTTTCTTCCGGCATCTTATATCTCCCTTTAAAATCAGTTCAGAGTTCAAAGTTCAAAGTTCAAGGTTAACACCATCTTCACCATGAATTATTGAACCCAAACCTGAACTTATTGGGGTCCAGAAACTGAATAAAGCTCCAATTCCAAGGTTTTTCAACTTTGAACTTTGAACCTTGAACTTTAAACTCACACCAGCGCCGGGGCTTCGTATTCGCCGAAGACCTCGCGCAGGGTGTCGCAGATTTCCCCCAGGGTGGCCAGGGCCTTCACCGCCTTGGCGATGGGATACATGAGGTTGTCGGCGCCCTGGGCCGCGGTTTTGAGTTCCGCCAGGGCCTGAGCCACTGCGCTGTTGTCCCGGGTACTTTTCAGTTCCTTGAGGCGGGCCACCTGCTTTTCGCCTACGGCGGGGTCTACCTTGAGGAGATCCGGCAGCTTCTCTTCGGCGACCTGGAACTTATTCTGGCCGACGATGATCCGCTGGCCCTTTTCCACCTCCTGCTGGAAGCGGTAGGCGCTGGCCGCGATCTCCTTCTGGATGAAGCCCTTTTCGATGGCCGCCACCGCGCCGCCCATGCGGTCGATCTGGTCGATATATTCCTGGGACCGGGCTTCAATCTGGTCGGTCAGGTACTCGACGTAGTAGGAGCCGGCCAGGGGATCCACGGTGTCGCTGACGTTGGTTTCATAGGCGATGACCTGCTGGGTGCGCAGGGCCACCATCACCGCGGTCTCCGACGGCAGGGCCAGGGCCTCGTCGAAGGAGTTGGTGTGCAGGGACTGGGTGCCGCCCAGCACCGCGCTCAGGGCCTCGAAGGCGGTGCGCATGATGTTGTTCAGGGGCTGCTGGGCCGTCAGGCTGCAGCCTGCGGTCTGGGTGTGGAAGCGCAACATCAGGGAGCGGGGGTCGGCGGCGCCGAAACGCTCCTTCATGATCTTGGCCCACAGGCGGCGGGCGGCCCGGAACTTGGCCACTTCTTCCAGGAAATCGGAATGGGAGTTGAAGAAGAAAGACAGCCGGGGGCCGAATTCATCCACCTTCATGCCGGCCTTGATGGCCGCCTCCACGTAGGCGATGCCGTTGGCCAGGGTGAAGGCCACCTCCTGCACCGCGGTGGAGCCGGCCTCCCGGATGTGGTAGCCGCTGATGCTGATGGTGTTCCATTGGGGCACTTCCTTGGTGCAGAACTCGAAGATGTCGGTGATGATGCGCATGGACGGGC
>CAZOCQ010000027.1:17649-20683 GCA_964578335.1 uncultured Desulfobacca sp. | reverse complement strand
GGTGCCGTATTTCATGGAATAGATCTGGTTGAGGCCGCAGGGCTCGTAGCGCGACGGCATGAGGAACATGTCGGCCCCGGCCTCGATGAGGTGGGCCAACTTGTTGTCGAAGGCCACCTTGACCCCCAATTTCCCCTTAAACTTGGGGGCCTCGGCCGCCAGCCAGCGGTGATACTTCTCTTCGCCGGTGCCCAGGATGACCACCATTAATTCCTGCTGCATGAGTTGCGGCATGATTTCGGCCAGCAGGTCGAAGCCCTTCTGGTCGGCCAGGCGGGAGATCATGGCCAGGAGGGGGGCCTTGGCCAGCTTTTTATCGAGTCCGAAGGCCTCCATCAGGGCGGCCTTGTCGGCGGCTTTGCCCTTCAGGTCGTCGCGGCTGAAGTTGGCCGGCAGCAGTTGGTCGGTTTCGGGGCTCCAGTCCTGGTAATCCACCCCATTCAGAATGCCGTGCAGGTCGGCGGCGCGGTTGCGCAGCACCCCTTCCAGGCCGTAGCCGAACTCCGCGGTCTGAATCTCCTTGCTGTAACGGGGACTGACGGTGGTGATGGCGTCGGACCAGATGATGCCGCCCTTGAGGAGGTTGATCTGGTTGTAGTATTCCAGGCCGTCAATGCCGAACAGGGACAGGTCCAGGCCCAACAGATAAAACTTATTCCTGGGAAACAGCCCCTGGTAAGCCAGGTTGTGAATGGTCAGAACGGTCTTGGTCCCGGCCCGCAGCTCCTCCCAGGCCCAATGGTTTTTAAGATAAACCGGCACCAGCGAGGCTTGCCAGTCATGGCAGTGAATCAGGTCCGGCTTGAACTCCATGGCCCGGCAGACGGGCAGCACCGAGGCGCTGAAATAGGTGAAGCGCTTCAAGTTGTCAAAATAATCGCCTTTGGGGGTGCCGTAAAGCTGGCTGCGCTCGTAGAATTCGTCCCGGGCCACAAACCAGAAGGGATAATCCGGCGAGGTGGGGGCCATGAGGTCGAAGGGAACATTGAGGGGGTCCAGCAAAGGGACTTCCAGGTTTTCGGCTACTGGGGCGGTAGAAATTTTGCCCTGTTTCACCGCGCCGTAATAGGGCATTAAGACCTTGACCTCCGCTCCCAACTCCTGGAGGGCGTAAGGCAGGGTGCCCACCACGTCGGCCAACCCCCCGGTCTTGGCGAAGGGCACCCCTTCCGAGGCGACGAACAGCACTTTCAGCTTCTCAGCCATATTAACTCCTTTGGGTTAGTTCCCAGTTGTCAGTTGCCAGTTCTCAGTATGATTGGCAATTGGCTTCTGGGAACTAAGAACCGGGAACTGGGAACTAATACTTATAAAGCAAGTCAATATCCGCGGCGACAAAACCCTTTTCGCCTTCATTTAAGGTAAATTCAAAGATATAGTCCCGGCTGGGCAGATTTTCCGGGTTAATCCCCGGCGGCAGGTCCTTTTCCAGGAAAAAGACCGAAGCATAGGGCGATTCCTCCAGGCGGGTGTCGGTGACCCAGACCTTCCCAAAAGTGTGCATAAAGCGGAAAAAGCCGTAGGACCGGTCCAGGAAGTATTTGGTGCAGACCCCGCGCACCCGGCTGCCCACTTCGCCCCAGGGGGGCGCCCCGGCAAAGGGGGGAGTGGTGGGCAACAGCCCGGGGATCAGATACCCCGGAATAAACAGGTCCACTTCCCGGCGCAGCCGGGCCGAGACGTTGGCGAAGGCGATCAGCTCCACCCGGCAGCCCTTGTTTTGCACCATGCTCACCACGCTGCAGAAATCACCGTCACCGGTGAACAGGTAGATCTGGTCCAGGCGGTCCGATTGGGAGACGATATCCAGCCCCATCTCCATGTCCAGGTTGGCCTTGCCGTAAGTGCGGCCGGAATCGTCGGTGTACCACCGGATGGGTTTCTCCACTGCCTTAAAACCTAAATCCCGCAGGGTGAGGATGAAATTCAGGGTATTCTTATAATTGGGATCAGAAGTGGCCCGTTCTTCGTCAATGGCCACGTAGGCGTTGAGCCGCAAAACTTCGTCACCGTCCCGCCCGGCGAAGCGCCGGATGACTTCGTAGCGCATGCCGTAGCCGCCGTTGCGCATGATGTTCATGGAATCCACATAGACTCCGATTTTTCCGGCCATTCTAGCTCCTTTCAATGCTGACTAACAGGCTTAATGAACTCCACTGCTCGGATTGGTGAATACTAAATTCTTCCCGCCAGGCGCACTAAAACCCACCAAAGTTTAGAGGAAAAACCGCTGGTCCGCAAGTCGCGATTAGCATTTCACCTGGGGCCACTAAACTGACCACCGCGCGCGGTTTATGGTAATATAGGGCCGGGAGGGGCAGGAATGCGGGAAGTCTGGCGCATGTGGAATTACGCCACCATGGTGGTGCTGACGGTGCTCACCGCCGGCCTTTTCGCCGCCATCCTGATCCCCTTCAAGGGCATTCCCCTCATTCCGGGGCTCACGGAGCTGCGGCCGGCCAACGTCATCCCGGTGGTCTGCGGCCTGCTCTTCGGGCCCGCCGGGGCCTGGGGCGCGGCCTTCGGCAACCTCATCGGCGATTTTTTCGGCACCCTGGGCATCGGCAGTTTCTTCGGTTTCTGGGGCAATTTTCTGGCCGCCTACCTGCCTTACAAGATGTGGCGCAACCGGCCGCTGGGCGAACTCCGCCGCCAGGCGCCGCGCTTTGTCGCCGCGGTCCTACTGGGGGCCATGTCCTGCGCCCTGGTCATCGGCTTCGGGGTGGAGACCTTCAAGCTCCTGCCTTTCAGCATTATCGCAGTGGCGGTCTTTATCAATAACGGCCTCATCTCCCTGCTCCTGGGCCCCTTGCTGCTGCGGCTGCTCTGGCCCCGGGTGAGCCGCTGGGACCTGGCCTGGCGGGAGCAGATGGACCCGGAGGACTACGCCGCAGGAGCGGCGCCCCGCCTGGGGATGATATTGGCCTGGCTGGGCGCGGCCGGAGGCTACGGAGTGGGCCTGGCTGTGGGTTTCGGTATGGTAGCTATCCCCGGCCTGCCGGACTTGCCATTGGTGCTGGCGCCGTTTGTGGCG
>CAZOCQ010000027.1:4337-17549 GCA_964578335.1 uncultured Desulfobacca sp. | reverse complement strand
TAACCTTTGTTCCTGACCCGAAGCACGAATGGAAATAAATTTCGGCGGCCACAGGCCGCCCTATTATGCCCTCTTGCGCCTTTGCGTCTTGGCGTCTTTGCGTGAGATAAATTGACCACCCCCATCATCCAAATCACCGACCTGCATTTCCGCTATAAAAAGGCGGCCCGGCCGGTATTCGCCGGCCTGAACCTGACGGTCCGGGCCGGCGAGCGCCTCACCATCCTGGGACCCTCTGAGGCCGGCAAATCCACCCTGGCCCTGTGCCTCCAGGGCCTCATTCCCCGGCTCATCAAAGGTGAGTTTAGGGGCCGGGTGGCGGTGGCCGGGGCTGACACCAAGGAGGCCCACCCCCGGGGGCTGGCCGACCGGGTGGGCCTGCTGTTCCAGGATTTCGAGGCCCAGCTCTTTTGCACCCGGGTGGACCAGGAAGTGGCCTTCGGTCCCGAGAACCTGGACCTGCCCCGGCCGGAACTCCGGCGCCGGGTGGCCGACTGCCTCGGTCTGGCGGGACTGGCCGGGCTGGAGGCCCGGGACCCCCTCACCCTTTCCGGCGGCCAGCGGCAATTGCTGGCCCTGGCTGCGGTCCTGGCCCTGGCCCCCCGCCTGCTGGTGCTGGACGAACCCACCTCCGACCTGGACCCCCTGCGGGTAGAGGAACTGCTGACCACCCTGGACCGCCTGGTCCGGGAGCAGGGCCTCACCCTGGTGCTGCTGGGGCAGGACCTGCGCCTGGCCCGCAACTGCTCCCGGCTGATCCTGCTCAATCAGGGCGCTATGGTGGCGGACGGCGCCCCTTCGCAGGTGCTGCGGCAGGTGGAGTTGTTCCGCCGTCTGGGGCTGCAATTTCCGGAATTGCCGGGGCTGTTTTACGACCTGGGGCAGACCGACCTGCCCCTCAGCCTGCCGGAGGCCGAGACTCAGGCCCGCCGCCTGGGCTGGGGCGCCGCCGGCGAAACGCCCGCCCTGGAACCTGGGAATAAATGTAGCACCGCCGCCCTCGGCGGTTCATTACCCGGCGAGGGCGCCGGGGCTACATTTTCAGCGCAGCTTGACCAGGCTAGCCCGGATGGCGGGCAGGGACGCCCGCCCCACCAAAAAGGAATCCTGGCCTTGAACCGGGTCAGTTTCGCCTATCCCGGCGCCACCCCGGTCCTGCAAGACTTCTCCCTATCCTTCCGGGAGGGCGAGCTCACCGCCATCCTGGGCCCCAACGGCAGTGGCAAGACCACCCTGCTGAAGCTGCTCCGGGGTCTGCTCCGGCCCCAGGCCGGGGAGGTCCGGCGGGACGAGGGGGCCCGGGCCGGCTTCGTCTTTCAGAATCCCGATTATCAAATCTTCGCCGAAGAGGTCTGGGAGGAGGTGGCCCTGGGGCCCCGGCAGTTGGGCCTGGACCCTGGGGAGGTCAATCGCCGGGTGGAAGAGGCCCTCACCCGGGTGCATCTGCTGGACCGGGCCCGGGAAGACCCTTTCTCCCTCACCAAGGGGCAGCGCCAGTGCCTGGCGGTGGCCGGGGTCCTGGCCCTGGCCCCTAAGGTGATCATCCTGGATGAACCCACCACCGGCCTGGACTTTCGGGAGCAGCGGGACCTCCTGGACCTGGTGGCGGAGCTGCACGACCAGGGCTGCACCATCATCATGGTGACCCACTCCATGTGGGCCGCGGCCACCTACGCCCGGCGTTTGGTAGTGCTGCAAGACGGCCGGGTGCTGCTGGACGGCCCCACCCGGGAGGTCCTGGCCCAGGAGGAAATCTTGGCAGAGGCCCGGCTGCGCCCCCCGGCGGTGGTGCGGCTCAGCCGCCGCCTCGGGTTCCTGGCTTTGACCCACAAAGAGTTCCGGGATAAAGTCACAAAAATCCAGCTAAATTAGACCATGGCGTTGGGTCTATCCTGGTGGGGCGGGCCTCCGTGCCCGCCGGTGCAGGGTGCGCAGTGCGCACCCTACGGAAACTCAGGGACAAGTAATATGGGCGCTGACGCCAACCAGCCGGTCCTTCAAGGCGGGAAATTTTCCTTTGCCCTGCTCCATCGGCGTCACGTCGGCCTTGCATGTCTCCGGGCCGCTTCTTAATATTTAGCTGATGGGCCGAAGCATCCCTGCGGATCTCGGCCGAAACCCGTCAAAATGGAGCAGATTGCATGGCCTATCATCGGGTCGAACCCCACCTTTTCGTGGTCTTCGGCGCCACCAGCGACCTGATGCGCCGCAAACTCCTGCCGGCCCTGTACCATTTCGGGGAACACTACGGCCCCCAGGGGCGCTTCCTCCTGGTGGGCGTCTCCCGCCAGCGGGACCTGGGCGATGACGGGTTTCGGGCCTTGGCCCGCCAGGCGTTGGCCGAAGCCGGACTGCCGCAATCCGGGGCGACCGACGCCTGGTGCGACAGCTGTCTCTTTTTCCAATCCCTGGGGGCGGGAGCGCCTGAGGATTACCAAGCCCTGGCCGCCCGCTTGGAAGCCCTGGAACAGGCCCATAATTTCCCCGGGAACCGCATCTTTTATCTGGCCACTCCCCCGAACGCCTTCGGCCCGGCCATTGCCGGCCTGGGCCAGGCTGAATTGCACCACAGCCCCGGCTGGACCCGCCTGGTGGTGGAAAAGCCCTTCGGCCAGGACCTGGAGGCGGCTCAAAACCTCAATGAGTTGCTGCATCGCTATTTTGAAGAACCCCAGATCTTTCGCATTGACCATTACCTGGGCAAGGAAACGGTCCAGAACCTGCTGATCTTCCGCTTCGCCAACGCCATCTTCGAGCCCCTGTGGCACCGCAACCTGGTGCAGAGCGTCCAGATCACCGTGGCGGAAAGCGGCGGGGTGGGCGTCCGGGGCGGCTACTACGAGCAGACCGGGGCCTTGCGGGACATGGTGCAGAACCATCTCACCCAGCTCCTGGCCCTTACCGCCATGGAGGTGCCGGTGGTCTTCGAACCGGAGGCTATCCGCAGCGAAAAGGCCAAGGTGCTGCGGGCCGTCGTGCCGGTGCGCCCCGAGGACGCGGTTTACGGCCAATACACCCGGGGAGTGGTGGGCGGCCAGGCCGCGCCGGGCTACCGGGAGGAGCCGGGAGTGGACTCCGGCTCCGACACGGAGACCTTCGTGGCCCTGAAACTAAGCATCGAAAACTGGCGGTGGCAGGGCGTGCCTTTCTACCTGATCACCGGGAAAAGGCTCCCGGCCCGCTTCACCCAGATCGTCGTCACCTTCCGCTGCCCGCCGGTCTGGCTCTTTCAGCCGGCCCTGAGCACCTGCAACCCCAATATCCTGGTGCTCACCCTCCAACCCGACGAAGGCTTTGACCTCCATTTCCAGGTCAAGGCCCCGCAAGAACCCCTGGAGTTGAAGACCCAGCGCCTGCGCTACCGCTACGCCGAGGCCTTCGGGCCCCTGCCGGACGCCTACGAGACCCTGCTGGTGGACGTCATGGCCGGGGACCAGACCCTCTTCGTGCGGGCCGACGAAGCCGAGGCGGCCTGGCGTCTCTACGCCCCCCTGCTGGCCGAACCGCCCGCGCCGTTGCTCTTCTATCCCGCCGGCGCCCTGGGGCCGCCGGCCGCCGCCCGCTTCATGGCCTGGCCGGACCCGGCTTTGCTTTATCGCTGAATCTGTGGTAGGAATGGTAGTGCCTCTTTTTGGCTAAACCAGATATAGGGCGGCCTGTGGCCGCCGCCATTCGGCGGGCCACCCCCACGACGCAGGCTAAAGCCTGCGGCTACAAAATCCTTTTTTTATGATGATATCTCTACTCCATAACCTTTTGGAGGCGTCATGAGCCCGTTGTCCCGGTTGGCCAGGGCGGTGACAGACGGCCTGCGGCTCAAGGAACGGTTTTTTACCGAAAACGCCGACAAGGTGGTGGCCGCGGCCCGACTGCTGGCCGGGGTCCTGAAACGAGGCGGCAAGCTGCTCCTCTTCGGCAACGGCGGCAGCGCCGCCGACGCCCAACACCTGGCCGCGGAGTTCGTCAATCGCTTCCAGATCGAGCGCCCGCCCCTGGCGGCCCTGGCCCTCACCACCGACACCTCCATCCTCACCGCGGTGGCCAACGACTACGACTTTCTCCAGGTCTTCGCCAAGCAGGTGCAGGCCCTGGGCCGTCCCGGCGACCTGGCTATCGGGATCAGCACCAGCGGCAATTCCCCCAATGTGGCGGCGGGGTTGAAGGCGGCCCGGGAACTGGGCCTGGCCACCCTGGCCCTGAGCGGCCGGGAGGGCGGCCCGGTGGCCGCGGCGGCGGACCTGGCCCTCATCGTGAATTCCCGGGACACCCCCCGCATCCAGGAGGTCCACATCACCCTGGGCCACGTGCTCTGCGACCTGGTGGATTTTCTTTTGTATCCGGAGAAATTTGCCGTATAGGTATCTATCTGTAGCCGCAGGCTTCAGCCTGCGCGGCACAGGCGGGACGCCTGTGCCACCAATTTGGTTTTCGGCAAGCGGATGAAAAAAATCAAACCCCTGGACCTGAGCGGCATCGAGACTTATAGTTTGCGGGAGCGCCCGTCCAAGGTCAGTCAAGAGGACTTCGGCCGCCCCTGGGAGCCGGGCGGCAGCCTGCGGGATTTCGTGGCCCGCCTGCCCCGCCTCCTGGCCGGCGACACCCTCCGTCAGGTGGCGGCGGCCTGGGCAAAGGCCCGGCGGGACGGCCGCCAGGTGCTCATCGGCATGGGGGCCCACCCCATCAAAGTTGGCTTGAACCCCGTGCTCATTGACCTGATGCGCCGGGGGCTGATCACCGGGCTGGCCGTGAACGGCGCCGGCATCGTACACGACGCCGAGATCGCCATGGTGGGGCGCACCTCGGAGGACGTGGAGGAGGTCCTGGGCTGCGGCCGGTTCGGCATGGCCCGGGAGACCGGGGAGTTCCTCAACGCCGCCATTTCCTGGGGCGCGGACCAGGGCCTGGGATTGGGTGAGGCGGTGGGCCGGCGGCTGCTGGCGGTGGATTTTCCTCATAAGGATTTGAGCCTGCTGGCCGCGGCCGCGGAGTTGCAGTTGCCCCTGACGGTGCACGTGGCGGTGGGCACGGATATTATCCACCTGCACCCCTCGGTGGACCCGGAGGCCCTGGGGGCCACGACCCATCGGGACTTCCGGCTCTTTGCGGCCCTGGTGAGCGAACTTTCCGAAGGGGTTTATCTCAATCTGGGTTCCGCGGTGATTATGCCGGAGGTTTTCCTCAAGGCCCTCACCCTGGCCCGCAACCTGGGGCATCAAGTGGAGCCGCTAACCACGGTGAACCTGGATTTCATCCAGCACTACCGGCCCCTGACCAACGTGGTGCGGCGGCCCACCCACGGAACGGGCCGGGGTTACGCCTTAACCGGCCACCATGAACTGTTGCTGCCCTTGCTGGCCGCCATGGTGATCGAAGAGATGGAGGATTAACCATGCCCACGGAAATCGCGATTACCGCTGGAGATCAGAAGTTAGACGGCGTTTTGAACGATTCTCCCACCGCCCGGGCCCTGGCCGAGGCCCTGCCCATTACCGGCAGCGCCCAACTCTGGGGCGACGAGATTTATTTCCCGGTGCCCCAGGTAGTGGCCGAACTGGACGACACCGCCACGCCGGTGGTGCAGGTGGGCGACCTGGGCTACTGGCCCAGCGGCCGGGCCTTCTGTATGTTTTTCGGCCTCACCCCGGCCAGCGTGCCGGGAGAAATCCGTCCGGCCAGCGCCGTCAACCTGGTGGGCCGCGTTTACGGCGACCCCTGTTGCCTCAAGCTGGTCCCGGAAGGCGCCCCGGTGCGGATTGCAAAGAAATAAGGTAGCTTGCCGGGCAAGAATTTGTTATCATTATAAATAGACGGAATAAAATTTGAGGGGCCGGGAAAGCAGACACCCTGCCCCTTTTTCCATATTTTCTGTAAGGGAGAAAGAAGATGCCGATTTTCGAGTTTCATTGCCAGGCCTGCGGCCAGGATTTCGAAAAGCTGGTCTTCGGGAGCGACCCGGAGGTGGAATGCCCGCACTGCGGCCAGAACCGGGTGGAGAAGTTGATGAGCGCCTGCAACGCCAAGGTGGGCTATAAGATGACCGCGGCCTCCAACCCCAAGGCCGGCGCGGCCTGCGGCAGTTGCTCCGCCGGTTCTTGCAGCACCTGCCATTAAGGCGGTTTTCGGTTTTCGGTTTTCGGTAAAAGATTGCTAATTATCAATAAGTTAGTAATCTGATTGGCTGCAGCGGAAACGGAAAACAGGATAAAGGATAGGATTTGCCTGCGGAGATCAAGATCGGCACCCGGGGCAGCGCCCTGGCCCTGACCCAGGCCCGCTGGGTCCAGGCTCAGTTGACCGGGCGCCACCCCGATTGCCGGGTGGAGCTGGTCGTCATCAAGACCACCGGCGACAAACTCCACGACATTCCTCTGGCCCAGGTGGGCGGCAAGGGCCTGTTCATCAAGGAGATCGAGGAGGCCCTGCTGGCCGGCCAGGTGGACCTGGCGGTGCACAGCCTCAAGGACATGCCCGCGGCGGTGCCTGAGGGGCTGATGTTGGGAGCGGTGCCGGTGCGGGAGGATTACCGGGACGCCTTTATCTCCTCCAAATACGCCGGACTGGCGGAAATCCCCCCGGGGGGACGCGTCGGCACCGGCAGCCTGCGGCGCCGGGTGCAAATCCTGCACCGGCGGCCCGACCTGGAGGTGGTGGCCCTGCGGGGCAACGTGGACACCCGCCTGAAAAAGATGGAGACCCTGGGGCTGGACGCCCTCATCCTGGCGGCGGCGGGACTTAACCGCCTGGGGCTGAGCCGGGTTTACCGGAGTCTGCTGCCGGAGGAGGAGATGCTGCCGGCGGTGGCCCAGGGGGCCCTGGGGCTGGAAGTGCGAACCAACGATTACCGCGTCCGGGAACTCATCGCCTTCCTGGACCATGCCTCCAGCCGCATCGCGGTGACCGGGGAACGGGCCTTCCTGGCCCGGCTGGAGGGGGGCTGCGTGGTGCCGGTGGCCGCCCTGGGCCGGGTGGCGGGGGACACTCTGACCCTGGAGGCCCTGATCAGCGACCTGGAGGGCAGACGCTACTTCAGGGAGCGCCTCTCCGGGCCGGTGGCCGATGCCGCTTTTTTGGGCACCCAACTGGCCAACCGCCTGCTGGATCGGGGCGGCCGGGAAATCCTGGCGGAACTCGCCGCTCATCCCCTTTAAAACGAGACTTTCCCTTGACATTTGGGCAATTATGCGTTAAATGATAAGTGCCGGGAGAAATTTAGGGGGAGAGCAACATGCTTGGCAATGGGGGGAGAGCCTGGCTGGCGGCAGTGATCCTTGCAGTCAGTCTGGTCTGCGCCGCAATGCCGGCCCAGGCGGCGGAAGCCTGGGGCGGGCCGTTGCCCTTCCGCCTGGCGGGATCCCAAACCCCCATGGCAGCCCAGTTCCTGGGCGAAACACCCTTTCAGACCCATTCGCCTAATCCCGGAGCGCTTATCCCCGGCGCCCCCGCCGCCTTGCCTTATGACAAGCCCAGCGGCGCCACCCTCAAGCTCCACGGCAATCTGGAAATGAACATCTCGGTGCTCTATAACCGGGATGAACGCGAACCGGCCGTCTCCCTCGATCCCCAAAGGCGCGGCGATGCTTCCCTGCTGATGAAATACTCCCTGGATTACCGCCTGCTCCCCAACCTCAAGGTGGGGTTGAACGCCTACCTCTATCGTCCCGACCCCGCCGACAACCTGTCCCTGACCGGGTCCTTTGCCGACCACGTCATGGGTATGGGTCCGGGCCTCAAATACGACCTGGGCCGCTGGAGTTTCCTCCTGAAGAGCCAGGTGGAAACCGGCCGGGAGCACGGCAAAGACATGCAGAACTGGTTCCGGGTCTGGTACGCCTTTTAAGCTCTATTCAGCCACACATAGCCGTCGGAATAATCCCTAAAAATTTGCTTGACAAGGACACCTTGACCATTTTAAGGAATGGTATTATATTCTAAACGTTAAAAAATCTGTTTCCATGGGAGCGGTTTAACCCTTACAGAAATTAATCTATAAACGGTAAAATGCTGATGAGATAAATGCCGTACGATGATCCTTATACTTTTTTCCCGGCTTATGCGGTGTTTATCGGGGCTAACATGGGAATCGCGGCCTATGTTTATTTTGGACAAGCGATTGGCATGGGTCTGCTTTACTCCCTCCTCAGATTATTCTTGATGGCGTCCTTGCTTTTTGCAGCCTTGCTGGCCCTCATCGGCTCCACCGCCATAGCCAACCACCCAGACTTCGGCCTTGCCAGTATCCGGGTGTTAGGCTTTTCTTATGTAATAATGGTAATCATCTTTTTCTCCGGATCGAAGCTCTCCTCGGATGAAATGGCAGTGCACGATACCATTAACGACCATAACCTGGATAGTTGACGATGATTATGAATATTCCCAATATTCTGTGGAAATCGGCCTGGAAGTACCTGGTTTCACCCCGAGTGTGCTATGTCTTTAAAGACTATGCCGAAGTAAAAAATAATTTTGAGATATTCTCTCAAGCCCGTGAATTATACATTTACGCGGGGGAGCTGTTCTCCGACTATTATAATGATCCAAGATTTATCGAGAGTTTGGGTCAGGCGGTGCAGGCCGGTTGTCAGGTGCAGGTGATTTTTGGTCCCGCTTTGTATGCGGACAACGAAAGGTTCTTCCATCTGGCCTGCGACCCCCAAGCGAAATTTCAGTTTTACAAACGGCCATATCGGGATGATGCCCATTTTAAAATTATCGTCAACAAGCAGAGGAAAAAATGGGCTGTGGTTGACAGAAAACATCCAATTGGCGCGGGATCTGAAGGCCGTTGGGGCAGCGTCTTGCTGTTGCGGGGATATGATCACGAAATAAATGCCCTGATACGAAAATTCAAGCAACAACAGGAAAAGTGCACGGCCATTCCACCTTGCGCCCTGGCAGGAGAATTTTCCCAGATGCAAGAATCGGACGGAAAATATTCCGGCTTCATTGTTGCCGAAGACGGTAAGGTGAAATTAGCCGACGCTCCCAAGGTCCGGGAGTTGGCAGACACCTTCAACAAAATTTGCGCGCTTAGATAAAGTACTCCCGAATCAGCTCATTCCCTAACCTGCAGCCAAATTGCGCTACTCTCCCCTGATCCCGGCCCGCTTCCTGGAGCGTCATAAACGATTTTTGGCCCTGGTGGAGCTGGCCGACGGCCGCCGGGTCTGGGCGCACGTGCCCAACTCCGGGGCCCTCACCGGCTGCGCCCCGCCCGGGGGCGACATCCTGCTCACCGAAGACCGCCGTCCGGGGCGCAAGACCGATTACACCTGGCGTTTTACCCGCGTGCCCGGCGGCTGGACCTGCATCGACACCCTGGCCCCCAACCGCCTGGTGGCCGCAGCCCTGGCCGCCGGCGGCCTGCCCGGGCTGCCCCGGCCCCGCAGCTTCCGGGCCGAGGTTTCGGCTTCCTTCGGCAGCCGCTTCGATTTTGTCCTGGATACCGAGGGAGGGCTGGTGTTCCTGGAGGTTAAGAGCATCACCTGGGTGGAGGACGAAGTGGCCCTGTTTCCCGACGGCGTCAGCTCCAGGGGGCGCCGCCACCTGGAGCACCTGGCCGCCCTGGTGCGCCAGGGCCACCAGGCCTGGAACGTCTTCGTGGTGCAGCGCCAGGATGCCCGCCTGATGCGCCCTGCGGTCCGGGTGGACCCGGCCTATGCCCGGGAACTGGCCAGGGCTGCGGGTCGGGGAGTCGGCATCCTGGTCTTCGCGGAAAAAATCGCCCCCCCGGAAATTACTCTTGCCTCCACCCTGCCCTTTGATTTAACATAACAATCTGCAAACCAAAACCTGGGGAAATCCTCATAAAATTTACAGAATTACGAGAAATTCGTCATTATGAACGCCGCCATGCTCAACAATAACATCAGGATCTTCACCGGCAACGCCAACCCCGAATTAGCCCGCAAGATTTGCGAGGAGCTTTCCCTGCCTTTGGGCCGAGCCCTGGTCACCGCCTTCAGCGACGGCGAGATCCGGGTGGAGATCAGCGATAACGTCCGGGGCCGGGATATCTTCATCATCCAATCCACCTGCCCCCCCACCAACCGCAACCTGATGGAACTGCTCATCATGATCGACGCGGTGAAACGGGCCTCGGCCCGGCGCATCACCGCGGTCATCCCCTATTTCGGCTATGCCCGCCAGGACCGCAAGGTCCACCCCCGGGTGCCCATCACCGCCAAGCTGGTGGCCGACCTGTTGTCCACCGCCGGGGCCCACCGGGTGCTCACCATGGACCTGCACGTCGGCCAGATCCAGGGCTTTTTCGACATCCCGGTGGACAACCTCTACGCTTCGCCCATCATGATTCCCTTCATCCGGGAAACCTTCCAGGACGACCTGGCCATCGTCTCCCCCGACGCCGGCGGGGTGCCCCGGGCCCGGGCCTACGCCAAGCGCCTGACCGCCACCCTGGGCTTGATCGACAAACGCCGGGACGCTCCGGGCAAGGCCAAGGCCATGAATCTTATCGGTGAGGTGCTGGGGAAAGAGGTCTGCATTATGGATGACATCATTGATACCGGGGGCACGCTGTCCGAGGCGGCGGGGGTCATCATGCAGCACGGGGCCCGCAGCGTCAACGCCTGCTGCACCCATGCGGTGCTCTCCGGGCCGGCGGTGCAGCGGGTGGCGGATTCACCCCTGAACCGCCTGGTGGTGACGGACACCATTCCCTTGAGCGAGGCGGCCCGCAAGTGCCCGAAGATCGTGCCGCTCTCGGTGGCCCAAATCTTCGCCCAGGCCCTCCTGCGGATTCACCAGGAAGACTCCATCAGCTCGCTGTTCGAGATCCAGTTTTAGGGCTAAATACTAATTGCATCATGGCTTTGTCGGGGCGAACTTTAGGTTCGCCCCTTTTCTTTGGACGAACGCCAAAGGGCGAACACCAGATTCGCTACAGGAAATTGTCTTTTTAGGCTTGTTGATCTTTATAGCCGGCCCGCCGCCCGGAGGCCGTTTTTCAGGGCCAGGGCCTTTTCGGCCACGGCCATGGGGTTGGGACCGAGAATAAGGATCAGGGCTTCCCGGCCCCAGGCGCCTGGGTGGCAGATGAGGTCCGGGGGCGGCTGGCCGGGCTGCAGCACCGAAGCCACTCCCTGGGCCAAGCTTTCCTCCCCCCAAGTCTTGGCCTCCTCTGATTCCCGCCTCCCTTCGCAGGCCGCCGTCCGCAGATGGAGCAGCGACGCCAACTCTTCAATCCCTTCGATATCGCGGATATTCATGGCGCTGCGTAATTCCGGGTGAGTGCGCCGGGCGGTGAGGATGACCGCGGCCAGAGGCCGGGAGGCCCCGAAGGCCGGCGGGGCCGGAATGAGCAGGCCCTGGGGACTCTGCACCAAGCGGCCCGGAAAGGCGGCCACGTCCTGAGGCCCTTCGGGGTAGGGGGCGGCGCAGGCCAGGTTGCTCTGCATTTCGGGCACCAGGGGGCTGATGTCCTCGGCTTGCAGGCGGGCTGCGGCTGCCTGAAGCTCTTCCAAGACGGTAAACCGGGCCAGTTCCCGGGCGAAGGGGGCGTAAGGGTTCACCGGGCCGGCTCCTTGACCCAGGGGCAGACCGTATTTGAGGCCCTGGAGGGTGAGGCGGCGGGCCTCATTCACCGCCTCCGGCAGGGTGAGTCCCTGGGCCAGGCCGGCGGCCGCGGCCGAGGCCAGCAGGCAGCCGGTGCCGTGCTGGTGGGGCGCGGCCAGGCGCACGCCGGGCAGGTGATAGGCATTTTGGCCGTCGGTGAGGACGTCCACCGGCTCGCCGGGCAGATGGCCTCCCTTGGCCAGGACCCAGTTGGGGCCTTGGGCTTGCAGGCGCCGGGCCGCTTCTTCCAGTTCCTCAGGGGTGGTGATGGTCAGCCCGGTGAGGCGGGCCGCCTCCGGGACGTTGGGGGTGAGCAGGTAAGTCCGGGGAAAAAGTTTATCCTGCATCGCCGCCACTCCGGAATCTTCCAGCAGCGGGAAGCCGCCGCCTGCGGCCAGCACCGGATCCAGCACCACCGGCGCCTGGGTCAGGTCTTTGAGTCGTTCCGCCACGACCTCGACAATAGCGGGGTTGGCCAACATGCCGATTTTCACCGCGTTCACTGGGAAGTCGGCGAGCACGGCCTCCAGTTGGGCCGCCACCACTTCCGGGGCCACCGGGTGCACCGCCGTAACCCCCCGGCTGTTCTGGACGGTGAGGGCGGTGGGCACGGTCAGGCCGTAGGCCCCCAGCAGGGTGACCGCCTTTAGGTCTTGCTGCAGTCCGGCGCCGGCCCCCGGATCGGAGCCGGCGATGATCAGCACGGTCTTCATCTTCATATTCTCCTGCCATAGCTCAGACAGCTCCTGGCCTCAGCCACCAGCCAGCGGCGGTGATCCCAGGAAAGGTAGGCGTTGCGCGCGATGCGCAGTTCCGCCAAGGCCATGTAGAAGGGGTTGAGGCGGTAGAGGCGCTTTTCCAGGCCCGGGGGGGCAGCCGCCAGATAAGCCCGGAAGAAATGAGCGATGGCGGCTTCGGCCCCCTCCGGCCGGCCGGTGCGCCAGACCCAGGCGTGCTTCAGTTCGCCGGCTACCCAGGAGAGGTCCCACAAGCGATCGGCCGGCCTGAGGCGCTCCAGATCAATGGCCACCACGTGGCCGTAGGGCGGGCATCCCCGCCCGCCATTATCATTAAAAAGAAAGTTGGTGGGGGTGGCGTCGCCGTGCACCCATACTTGGCGGTCGGGATACTGGGACAGGATGGCGGCCCACGCCGTTCGCTCTCCGGCCAACGCGGTTTGATCCCGAGGGGCCAGCAATCCCAGCCCGCCTAACTGGACCAGCAGCTTGTCCAGGTAAGCCAGGGCTTCAAGGCCGGCGGCCGGGGACTCCGGCAGGGGCCGGGAGTGAAACAAGGCCAGCAGCCCGGCCAGACTATCCAGACCTTGCCAGAGGGGGGCCGTCTCTCCTTGAAGACAGGCGTCTCTGATGAGGCAATCCAGGTCCGGGCCGGGCACGGCCTCCAACAACAGACCGAGGCCGAGTTCCGGGCGGCGGCCCAGCAGGCGGGGCAGCACCCGGCGGCCGTTGTCCAGCCCCAAGGCCGCGGCGCGGCGATAGTTGGCGTATTCCTGAAGCAGCCCCTGGTCCTGGGGGCCGGCGGGCGGAGAGGCGCGAAAAAATTTGCCTACCGCGCCCCGGCCATTGCCGTTGAAGTTAAAACGATAGACCGGCCGGGAAGACGGCAAAGGCTCCCGGCTCA
>CAZOCQ010000027.1:0-4237 GCA_964578335.1 uncultured Desulfobacca sp. | reverse complement strand
CCGCCTCCAGGCAGCAGCCCAGGGCCCCGATGAACTGGGGGTGCGGCGGCGTCAGCACCCGAAAAAGCCGGTGCTCCTTGAGGAAATGGAGCACGGCCCGGTTGCGGGCCACCCCGCCGGCGCAGACCAGGGTGGGACAGCGATAACGCCGCACCATGGTCAGGACCCGGCGGGCCACCGAGGCATTGACCCCGGCAGCGATGCGCTCCGGCTCGGCGCCCTCCAGCAGGCGCCCCACCAGTTCGCTTTCCCCGAAGATGGCGCAGGTCTGGGAAATCTCCACCGGGTCCCGCCGGGCCGCGGCGAACTGCCGCAGCGGCATCTTCAGGAAACGGGCCATATTCTCCAGGTAGCGGCCGGTGCCGGCGGCGCAGCGGTCGTTGGTGAGAAAGTCGAAGACCCGGCCCTCCTTGACGTAAATCACCTTGGTGTCCTGGCCGCCCATCTCCAGCAGGACGAAATGGTCCAGGCCGGTCTGCCGGCGGGCGCCCAAAAAATGGGCCCGGATTTCGGTGATGGCCGGAAAATTTTGTTGCAGGAGATTCTTGCCGTAGCCGGTGACCACCAGGGAGGCCGGTTCCGGAAGCCGCAAACGCTCCCAATTGATCGCCAGGCGGCCATTATCCCGCCTGAGATAGTTGCGGTAAAAAATGATGGTGTCCAACCGGCGCCGCCCCAGGATCCCGTTGGCATCGGCATACACCAGCTTCACATACCGGCTGCCGAAGTCGAGGCCGCAGGCGAAGTTGGGGGTAGGACCCCAGGTTTTCAGCTCATGGCCGCAGGACATCGACAAAGGCCTCCAGGCGCAGGCGGGTGCGGGCGTCGAGGGGGGAGGGGCGGTCCCCTTCGATGGTCAGCACCGGCAGGTTCAGGCGTTCCCGGATGATCTGATCGAACATCTGGCGGAAACAGAAGCTCTGGGTGTAGTGCACCAGGCCGTGCAGGCGCCGGGTGCGCACCGCGGCCTCCAGGTCCGCCAGGCGTCCGAAGACGTCGTAGGGGTAGGTGTAATGATAATATTGCTCCGCCAGGTCCGGCCCGACCCGGGGCATACTGAATTGCCGGGGAAATTCGTGGAACACCACCCCGGCCCCCAGTTCCTCCAGGTAGTCCCAAAGGTCGGTGAAGATGGGCGGAATGCCGGCAAAACCCAGGCGCACCGGGTAATCCCGGGGCGGACGCCTTTCCGCCTCTTGCAGAAAATTGGCCACCTTGCGTTCGTAGGCTTCGGGGTCCGATTCGAAGTCGGAGGACGAAATCAAATAAAAAAAATTCTCGGCCCCGGTCACCTGGCCGGTCTCCCAGGTGAGGCGGTCCAGCCGCGCCAGTTTTTGGCGCAGGGGCCTAAGCCCGGCCTGCACCCGGGCCACTTCGGCCGCTTTGGCGCCGAGGCGGAGGCGCAGGGCTTCGATCTCCCGGCCCAGTTGTTCCCGGTTGCGGGGATAGGGGAACTTAAAATGGATCACCTCGCGGCCTTCGGCCTCCAGGACCTCCCCCAGGGCCTGAGTATAGGAGCAATCCCCCTGGCAGGCGACGATGACCTTGTGAACCTCCGGGTGGCTCTGCAAGGCGGCGTAGATGCCCTTAATCCAGGCGCAGACGGTGCGGGGAAAACCGGCGGCTTCGGCTTGGCTCACCCTGGCCCGGGCCTCCGGGTCGGCGATGAAGAGATTGTTCAAATCCACCGGGGTCAGGCCGGCGGCCAGCACCACTTCCACCGGGATGGTGGTGGTGAAGCCCACCCGGGCGCCGGGGAAAGATAATTTAGTATCGGTCATGTTCGGTTAATTGCCTAAATTAGTTCAAAGTTGAACGTTCGAAGTTAAATACCAAACCGAGAGGCGGGCGAGACGCCCGCCCCAGCAATCTTTTGCATGACTTTTGGATAGGCGAAGGATTACTGACCCAGGCTCCCTAACCCCTAACCCCTGCCTTTAAGGGACCTCGCCCTCCTGCCAGGCGATTTCCTGCAATCCCTTGGTTTCCGAGATATGCCTGACGATGTTGCTCCAGGGCAGGTAATCCTTGCTTTTCAAACGCAGGCGGTAAGTGGTGATCCCGGTGGCCAGCTCCAGCCTGTAGTTGATGAACTGGATTTCCACCTGATGCTCCATCATGATTTGCCGGATGCGGTCCAGGGGCTTTTCCTGGCCGTCGTATTTCAGGGTCAGGATGGTGTGTTCATCGTGGGGAAAGACCACCTTGAGCCGCCGCAGTCCGTAAAGAATCACCAGCGACACCAGGGTGGCGAAGATGGCCGGAATCAGGTAGCCGGCGCCGATGGCCAGGCCGATGCCGGTCACCAGCCAGAGACCGGCCGCGGTGGTGAGCCCCCGCACCGAACCCTTGCCGGTGATGATGGCCCCGGCCCCCAGAAAGCCCATGCTGGCGATGGCGTAAGAGGCGATGCGGGCCGGGTCCAGGCGCACCACCGATTGGTCCACCGGCAGATGGCGGTGCAGCGCCTCCATTTCCAGGGAAAGCATCATCATCAGGCAGGCCCCGACACTGACCAGGATGTTGGTGCGCAGCCCCGCCGCCTGGCCGTGGGCCTCCCGTTCAAAGCCGATGGCGCCGCCCACCGCCGCGGCAATGAGCAGCCGGGCCAAATCCCAGGAGACGTGCTGCCAGTCCCACATTTTCTTAGTCCTTCTAGTCTGTTAGATAATCATATCATAACTTAATCGGGGAGCATTAGGAAGAGGGGAAGTGGTAGGAGGGCAACCGGCATACTCATCTGCTCACTTCTAACCGCGGCTGCCGAAGATGGCGGCGCCCACCCGCACCAGGGTGGCGCCTTCTGCCACCGCCGCTTCGAAGTCGCCGGACATGCCCATGGAGAGCTCCGGCAGAGGCAGGCCGGTGAGGTCCCGGCAATGGTCCCGCAGCTCCCGCAGGGCTGCGAAATAGGGGCGCACCGCCTCGGGGTCCAGAAAGGGCGGCATGGTCATCAGGCCCAGCACCTTGAGGTGGGGCAGCAGGTTGAACTGGCGCACCAGCTCCGGCACTTCCTCCGGCGCGGCCCCGGATTTGGAGGCCTCCCCCGCCAGGTTGACCTGCACCAGGATATCCTGCACCTTGCCCAGGGAGGCGGCGGCCGCGTCCAGGGCCCAGGCCAGCTTCAGCCGGTCCACCCCGTGGATCAGCGAGAACAGCTCCACCGCGCCCTTGGCCTTGTTGCTCTGCAGGTGGCCGATGAAGTGCCAGATCACACTCTCAGGCAGGGCGGCGATCTTGCCCCGAGCCTCCTGCAGATAATTCTCCCCGAAGAGGCGCTGCCCCGCGGCCACGGCTTCCTGGAGGCGCGCCGCCGGCATGGTCTTGCTCACCGCCACCAGGCGCACCAGGGCCGGGTCGCGGCCGGCCCGTTGGGCCGCGGCGGCGATGCGGAGTCTAACTGCTTCGAGGTTTTGGGCGATCCGGCTCATTCGAGTTGAAGGGTTTGATTATGCGGCTGTCTCTTCATCTATCCCGAAGACCCGCAGGGTGTTCTCCCAGGTGGCGGCGGCCACCTCCTCCAGGCTGATCCCTTTCACCTCCGCCAGTTGCCGGGCGGTGGCCACCACGTAAGCCGGCTCGTTGCGTTTCCCCCGCCAGGACTGCGGCGGCAGATAAGGGCAGTCGGTCTCCACCAAGATTCGATCCAGGGGCGCTTTTCCGGCCACGGCCCGCAAGGGGCCGGCCTTGGGGTAAGTGAGGGTGCCGGAAAAGGACAGGTAAAGCCCCAGGTCCAGAAAATTCCGGGCTTCCTCCCAACTGCCGGCAAAGCAGTGCATCACCCCGCCAGTCAGTCGGCCCCGGTATTCCCGGAGAATCTTGAAGGTGGCCTCCGTGGCCTCCCGGGTGTGGATGATCACCGGTTTTTTCAGGGCGAGAGCCAATTCCAGTTGGCGGCGGAAGCAGTCTTGCTGGGCCTCGGCCGGCGAGCGCATGCGGTAGTAATCGAGGCCGATTTCCCCCACCGCCACCACCCGGGGCCGGGCCGCCAGATGCGCCAGGGTCTCCAGGGCCGCCTCGCTGATCCGCCCCGCCCCGTGGGGATGGACCCCCAGGGCCGCGTAAATACCGGGATATTTTCCGGCCGTGGCGAGCACCTGTTCAGCGTCCCGCAGGCCGGTGGCCACGTTGATGATCAAGGCCACCCCGGCCTGCCGGGCCCGGTGCACCACCTCAGCCTGATCCGGCTGCAGTTCCTCCAGGTCCAGGTGGGCGTGGGAGTCGGCCAGACGCATTG
>CAZOCQ010000026.1:0-21029 GCA_964578335.1 uncultured Desulfobacca sp. | reverse complement strand
ATCTCTCATAAAGGCACCGCTTCTCTAAGCACCCGTTCGCGCATCCTTTTCCTCAGGCCCCTGACCGTCACCACATCGACCTGACAATCCAAAAGGGCCTCTAAATCTGTCAGTAATCCCCCCAGGTCAAAGAGACTTCTCTCCGGTTCCAGATCCACCAAAATATCCACATCGCTCTTCTCATCCGCCTCCCCCCGGGCCACCGAGCCGAAGAGACGGACGTTATAAGCGCCGTGTTTGGCGGCGATGGCTATGATTTCCCGGCGTTTTTCCCGGATCAGTTCATCCAGGTTCATCCCGCACCCCTCCTCAAGGTTTTTCCGGCCCTCTTCCTCTTCGGAGTTTGCCAACCGGCTTTATCTTACCATAAGCAGATGGCATTGTGCGGCAAGATTTTTCAGGAGGGCAAGCGGGGAAAGGCGTCTTGAGCGAGGCGCCACAGTTGAAACTGCAATCAGAAGCTTTTAAATTTGAATAAACAGTGGCTATATAGAAGGAGATAGCATGCAAAACCCTATTTACCCTGCCTAAGGCGAGGCTAATTGGAGATGCTTGTTATTACTTCGTTTGAAGGTTAATCTGAAGTTGGCGACAGGGGCGGCAAGATTACGTCACCCGAATCCGGCCGCCCTCGACCGCCGCCAGAAATCAGGGATCAATTAGTCCAGCAGGAGTAACACCGCGCCCTCCATGGGGATGCTTAACCCACTGCAAAAGAAGGCCTCCGTGGGCCCCCAGGGCTGTTGGGCCCTATTCCCATATCCCGCCACCTGGCCCCGGCTGTTGATCGCGGAACCATTGGAGGATTGTAAAGGATTTTTACTCGTGGTTCCCAAATCCAGCATTTGGCCGTTTCGGTACAAAAAGGCGTGCCATACTTCGAATTTATTCAGGCCGGTATCCCAAATGCCGCGAGCCGTGCCGGTGATCTCATTGTTGTTGTTGATGGCCCGGGCCTGGCCTTCATTTTCTCCGCCGGGAAAAGATCCTAAATATTCCATAGTTCCGGACGGCGGCCACATTACGGAATAATTGCGGCCCCCACTATCAATCACATACCCCACCACATAACAGCCGTCATTAACGCCCAGGGCGATGGTACCGCAGCCGGTGGGGGCTCCCAGGTCGATCATCTGGCCCGGCCCTTTCCAAAGAAAGGCATGGGGGGCACCATCAGTCGGGCTGTAAGCCTTGCCCACCACCCAGCCGCTGCCATTGATGCCGTAAGCCTCCCCGCCCAAGGTGCTCCCCAGGTCTCCCAAGAATTCCACTGCGCCTGACGGTGACCAGCGGCAAGGCTGGTAACGGTTGACTTCGGGGTTATGAGTTGTTCCCACCATAATCCCGTCGCGATTAATGGCATAAACTCTGCTTTCACTCCAACCCGCTTTTCTTTCCAACTGGGTCCAACCGCTGCTGGAATTCAGGTAAGCCAGGGTGCCCCAGCCGGCCACAAAACAGTTGACGCAGATTTCCCTGTTGTTATTAATGCCGGAAGGATAACTGAGAATGGTATCGGGAGCGGTGCCCAGGTCTGTCATGCCCTGCTCCGAAGTCCATAAAAAGCCATGTTTTACATTAGCAGTGCTGGTGCCGGAATATCCCACCACCTGGCCGGAGTCATTGACCCCCGTGCCGAAACTTTCGCTATATTCATCGCCGGGGGGAATTCCCAGCACGCCCAGGTCCTCCATGTTGCCCACCATCGGCCATTGCCAATAGAAGGCCCCTATCAACGGCTGGGGAATGGCAGCCGACAATCCCAATAACACGCCAAGGACCAAAACCAGAAACCGCGGCTTTTTTGCGTTCATAGTTCCTCCTGGGTTCTGTGCGGGCCCAGCGCCGCCGGCGCGCCCCGCCTCTTTTCCGCCGTTATCTTATCGGCTGGATGTCTATGGCTTTATTAAGGCAGCCAATAACCTCATTTCCGCCGATATGCTGGTATGAGAAATATGAAACCGAATTGCCCCCGGTAAAATTCCACCTATACAAGGCAGGGCGGCCGTCCCTGGCCGCCCCTGATTGGCTGGCGGGCGGTGACGCCCGCCCCACCAAGAGCTATCCCTGGACCAAGGCCTCGGCCGCGTAGGCGTCGGTGATCAGGACGTTGAAGTATTTGCCTTTGAGGCAGGCCCGGATGGACTCGGTCTTTTCCAGGCCGCCGGCCACCGCCACCACGAAGCGGTCGGGCCTGGCGGCCCGCTCCCGCAGCTCGCCGGGTCCCACCCCCACGACCCGCCGGGTCAGTTTCTCCAGGTCCGGGTCGGTATTCAGCAGGGGTTCGCCCTGGGCGTTAATGGGAATATGGTTGATCTCGCCCACCATGCCCTTGGCCTTCAACTCCTCGGCGGTCAGGCCCAATTCCTGCTGGGCCAGGGCCCGGAAGCCCGGCAGCGGCCCGGTGAGGTAGCCCACCCCCAGGACCATGATGTCCACCTCCCAGATTTCTTGGTAGGTCTTGAGTAAATCCGGGTTGGCGGCCATCCGTCTTTCATATTCTTCCCGGGAAGCCCCCGGCATGGTGGGCAGGTTAAAAGCGGCGGCGTCGGGATACTTGGTGCTCATCATGCCCACCAGGGCGTTGGCGGTGAGGCCCGGCATGGTGAGGATGCCCGTCAGGGTCAGGGGATAGAGGTGCAGCCCGGTGAGGCGCTCGGGCTCCAGATAGGTGATCATCTGATAGATGGTCTTGCCGCCGGACAGGCCGATCCTGGCCCCGGACGGGGTGATTTCCTCCAGGTAATAGGCGGCCTCCCGGGCCACGGTCTTCTGGATGGCGCCCATATCCTTGATGCCGGGGTCCACCACCCGCAGTTCCCGCAGGTGCGGATAGAGCTTCTTAAGCTGCTCTTCCAGGTCGCCCCGCCGGGGGATGGCGGATTTTTCGAAGATGAAGGCCATCACCTGGGGCATGGTGGTGTATTCCATTTCGTGCAGGCCCAGGCGGTGCGGCTCGAAGGGACCGTGGCGCCGCATGTAATCGGCGATTTTATTGGCCTGCTTGCGGGCCTCGTCGAAGGCCACGTCGGCGAACATGTCCATGGGTCCCAGCAGTTTGCCGTTGGTCAACTGATAGCCGGCGCAGATGACCCGGGGGGGGCCGTCAAAGCGGCTGGGGATGGCGTCCTTAAAGGCGCAGGGCATCAGGGGGCCGTGGTGCGAGCCTCGCATCCAACCCTCCACCAGGTGGGGGAAGGCGAAAGGCTCCAGGACTTCGCCCACCGCCGGGAAACCCGATTGGCAGCGGACGATCATCACCGGGTCGTCCTTGCCCACGTAGCGGCCGGCGATCAGGCCCAGCCGCTGGGAGGAGGCCGCCGCGGCCACTTCATTGTCCCGCTTGCGGTAGATGTTTTCGATGACGTAGCGGCCCGTGGCCCCCACCAGCACCAGGAGGTCGTACATGTCTTCGGGGCAGGAGAGGATCCACTCCTTATTCTCCACCACGTCCAGCACCCGGAAGCGGAAGCCCCGGTGCATGTTGGGGTCAATGACAAGCCCGATGGTGTTGAAGGGGTCGCCGAAGATGCGGAAGAGCGGCAGGTTCCAGGCCCCCGGAGAGGTCTTGTCCGCCATGAAGATGAGGATGGGTTCGCTTTTGCGTTCCTCGAAGACCAGTTCCGCCACTCCGGGGCCCATGCCCTTGACGTTGCCGGAGAAGGCGTCGGCCAGCATGTCCTGGCCGGCCCCGTAAAGTTTCAGCTTTTTGGCCAGGGCGGTGAGCTCCATGAAGGTGTCCCAGGCGAATTTGTGGACCTCGGCGTCGTTTTCGCCCCGGGTGTGGGTCATGATGAGTTCGGCGTCATCCCCTACGTTGAGCACCTGCCCGTCCACGAGCATCCCCTGGTCCACCGCCTTTTGGACGATCTCCCGGGCCAGGGCCATCATCTCCGGATGGCAGGTGCTGTGACCCACCCAGCCGCCCACATCGGCCTTAATTACCGATAACGTGATTTTGTCCGCGCTCGCCATAAAACCTCCTTTCTGCAGGTTACCGGTGGAGAGGGAACAGAGGTTCGCCCCTTGGTCCACCCCGGTGCCCGCCTTAAGGTCGGGCCCGGTCCAGTGCGCTTCCGCGCCGGTTAGTCGGTGTATTGCTAGAAAAATGGTTAATTATTTGGCAGATGACGGTTTATTGTGGTAATCAAATGGCCATGTGGATTATGGAAAAGCGCACCTCCTTGGGCCTCGCCGCGGCCCTGGCTCTGATGGTTATCTGGGGCTGCGCCCCGAAGTCGGCGCCGACCCTGGCGGCCGGCGTTGCCTTGCAGCCCGGCCGTTATCTCACTTCCGTTTACCGGGCCCCCGACTTCCAGGCCGCCCGGACCGTTTACGCCCTGGAGGACTTCCCGGTGCAAGCCGCCCAAGGGGTGAAGCCGGAGGTCTTCCAGGCGCGGCTGCAGGAGGAACTCTCCCGGGGCTTCCGGGCCAACGGCCTCCGGCTGGACCCCCAAGGCGGCGCGGTGCTGCGCGGCGCGGTGCAGGACGTGGAAATCCGCGGCGTCAAACTCCGCTTCCTCACCGGCCGGATCACCGGCTATCTGACCGTGGAGGGGACCATCGCCCGAAACGGCGAAATTCTCTTCGCCTTCCAGGACCGCATCGGCCTCAGTTCCCCCCTCAATCCGGGACCGGCGGCCCCCCGGGAAAAGGAGTTGCTGCTGGACGAAGCGATCCGCACCTTCACCATCCACCTGCTGAATGAAATGCTTTTGTAGCTTTCAGCTTTCAGCTTTCAGCAAAGACCTCTTTTCCCAAAGAGGCTCTGAAAAACTTGAGGGTTGCTTTTTTTTTCAACCTGACTGCTAACTGCTAAAAGCTAAAAGCTAAAAGCCAAAAGCTGCCTTACTGACTGCTGGCCGAAGGCAGATAGATCTCCCCGAAGACCCGGACGATGAGCCGGGGCCGTTCTTTGGAGGTGGTGTAAAGCTCGATGAGCCCGGCGTACGGTCCGGGGTTCGGGCTTTTGTTCTTTACTTCCAGGACATATTCCCGGTCGGGCTGCACCGCCTTCAGGTTGACGTCGATCTTGTCCGGAATATTGGTGCGAAAATCCTTGATCTGAAACGGCCCGGGCAGGTGGGAGAGGAAGGTCACCCGGCCCTGGAGGTTATCCCCCTGGGGACCCCGCAGCCGCACGATATGGCTGGGCTTGATTTCGATGAAGGGCTTGGCCTTCCCGGTGAACACCAGGGCGAATTCGGGCCGGTCCGGGTCATTGGTGCGGATGCGGGTCTCTTTGCGGAACTGGCGCAGCACCGAATAGGGTTTGAGGCTCAGGGTGATCTGGCCCTTGCTCCCCGGCGGGATGGTCCGGTCGTATTCGGGCACGGTGCAGGCGCAATCCGGGTCCACTTCCAGGATTTCCAGGGGGGCGTCGCCGGTGTTTTGGATCGTGAAAGTGTGGCTCAGCTTGCGGTCTTCAAAGACTTCCCCGAAATCGAAGCGGTCTTCCGAAAGCGCCATCCGGGGTGCGCCGGCGGCCGCGGCCCCGGCCCGGAAACCGGTGAGGGCCAGCATTATTAACCCTAAAAAGACCAAGCCAGTGGCGGTCAGACCCCGCCGATCACCCTGCTGCATCATTAGGCCAGAACCTCGAGTTTGAATTTCCACCGGGACATTAGTGCTTAGCTGCTTCATATTATTTAACGCCGGATGGCGTCGGCTTCAAGCGGTTTACCCGGCTGCCCAGGCTCTTGCTTAGATTTTACCGCCACTGCCTTTTTACTGGCAAGAGCCGCGTCCGGGCGGTTCTGCAAGAATAGCGGGGGCGCAGTCCGCCGCGCCCGTTTTAGCAGAATCATGTAAAAATATCTTACCATTTGCCCTTGTAAGGGAAAAGTTTTATTATGGGAGGCCACCAGGAAGACGGAGCCTGAAACATGACCACCCTCACCATAATGATCGCCGCGGTTTTAATGGCCGGGGTCGTAATGGCCTTTCGGGCGTTCACCGCCTGGGGAACCAGTTGGGGGGCCACCTCGGCTGAGTGCGCCCAACCGATGGCTGGAGACCGCTACCTGGCCGGCGGGCCGGCCACTCGGGTGGCCATGACCCGAGCCATTTCCATCAAGCGGTCGCCGGAGATGGTCTGGCCCTGGCTGGCGCAACTGGGCCGGGGCGCCGGGTGGTACAGTTATGACCGGTTGGATAACGGCGGCAAGAAGTCAGCGCAACACCTGGTCTCCTGGATACCCGAACCGCAACTGGGAGATGCCTCTCCCATCGGCTACCTGGCTTATCTGGAACCCGGCCGGGAACTGGTCTGGTGGGCCGGCGGGGTGAAATTCCTGGCGGCGACGGCCTGCATGGTCATTGACCTCCTGCTGCGGCCCGAGGCCGGCGGCTCCCGCCTAATCATTCGCATCTCGGCGGATGCCGCCGGCCCCACCGCCCCCCTGGCCATGGGTTTTTTTCAAGTGATTGACACCCTGATGGCCCGGCGCCAACTATTGGGAATCAAAGACCGGGTGGAGGCTTACGGGGTGCGGACGATAGACCCGGAACATCCCGAAACCGGACGGCGCGACCAATATCAATACTACGAGGTTATCTATGCCTCGGGGCAATGGGCCGGGGTCCCCGGCAAAGAGGAGGCGGCGCACTGGCGGCAAAGGGCGCTGGCGGATAAGGTAATTGCGGAATAGTGTTGCTAGCAGCAGGCGTTCCACGCACCATGATTGCTCAAACCGTCATCTCGCCTCCGCCAGGGCGCAGAGCATATCCTTGATTTTCTCAAACTGGCCGTTGGCGATCCGGCCGGCCGCCGCATACCTGATAATGCCGCGCTTGTCGATGATGAGGAAATTGCTTTCTCCAGGTTGCAAGTGGTAATCCGAAAGCATCTTCTGGTTCCAGTCCCCGTAAATGGGGAAGCCTTCTTTCCGGGAATGGGCCTGGAGCTGACGTTGCCAGATGGGCAGGGTGGGCCAGGCGGCTTCCGAACAATCAATCACCACCAGCCGGAAGATCTGCCGTTGGATGTCGGGCGGCTGCGCCCGGTAGAGACGCTTTAATTCGTCCTTCAGTTCGCGATTTTTCTTGATGACGTGCCGGGATTCGTAAAAGAGCACCACCACCCGGTCCCGAACCATGCGCAGAGATAATTTTTGGTTATCTCCCGATTCCACCAGGAAGTTGGGAGCCGGTTCGCCCGCGGTGGGATAGGCCCCGGCGGAGAGCGGGAGCAAGGCGTTAAGCCCCAAGACCATGAGGACCAATAAGACGGTTAGCCGTAGTCGTCCCATTTGTGTCCCCCCCCGATGTCAGCCTGAAGTTGCCCTATTTTATCACTTTAGATGGGTAAGGGCCGTTTTTTGCAAACCTGAAATTTGAAAAATCGGGACACTTCTTATTTTTTCTTCAGGACCGTTTCCACCGCCGGGACCAGGTCTTCCAGGATCTTTTCCCCCTGCCGGTCTTCCACCAGGGCCACCAGGATATAGCGCCGCCAGGAGTCATCCCACACCAGGATGGAATCCGAGCGCCAGATGCCATACTCCCCGGATTTGCGGTACATCCGCCAGGGCGGCACCTGTCCTTCCAGATGTTTCAGGAACTTATCGTGCAGGTCCGGGAAAGCCAGGAGTTTCAGCATCTGCCGGGAACTTTCGGGGTTTACTAGCCTGCCGTAGGCCAGCAAATAATAAAAACGGCAGACCTGGTAGGCCGTGGCCGCATGGACCAGGTTCTTCAGGGGCTCGGGCCGGCGCTCGCCGCCCGCCACGAAGCCGCTGCCCAGCCAGAGGCCCCCGCCCTGGGCCGGGTCATAAAACCGGTAACGGGGGCTTTGCAGGAGGGCCTCGATCTTCCCCAAGCCGAGCCGCGCCGTCAGACGCCCGGCGGCCTCGTTGTCCGAGCGCCGGAGCATCTCGATGAGGTCGGCCCGGACCTCCGGGGTCTCTTTCAGGGCGCCGTCCTGGAAACCCTGGTAGGCCGCCAGCAGGATGGCCAGCTTGGGCAGGCTGGCCCCGTACATCATGGTGTACCCGTGGATCTGGGCATAGCGGGGCGCCTGGGGGTCGGCCAGGTCCACCAGGGCCACCGCCATTTTCCCCGTCTCCAACAGGGGCCGCCAGGCAGGGTTCCGTTTCAGGGTTTGCTCGAGCCGGTTTTGCAGGCCCCAGTCCCGGACCTGGGACAGCGGCCGCCAGGGCGGGCTGGCCATACTCAGCGGCAGCGGCGGCGGCGCTGTCCAGGCCGGCGGCGGCCCCAGGAGGAGCGCCGCCAGAACGGCGCCCAGGATGGCGGGAAGCAGTCTCATCTCACCGGGGTGATTCGGCCTTTTTCTTGGCGGCCAACAGCAGGTTCGAAGTGCCCACCCGGTGATGATAGCCTATCCCAAACCCGAGAGGATAAACCTGCGCGCCGTTCTTATAGGCCCTGGCCAAATCCTGCTGGTGGCATCTCTTGAACAGGGCGATGGGGCCTTTGTAGGTGCCGTAAAATTTCAGGTCCCAGACCGTGGGGGCGAACTCCCGCAGGGGGAGGCCGGAATCATCCTGCAAGACGAATTGGCTCCGCTCCAGAATGAACTGCCGCAGGTCGGAACTGTTGGGATTGAACATCAGGTAGGAGGCCGCTTTGGTGAAGGTGGTGAACGGCCCGAAGCCCTTCAGGAAAGAGGTGAACTGGGATTTCTGGCGAAAGGAATCGTTGCGCAGATTGCACTGGAAATAATAGAGGGTCTGCTTTTCGGTGGAGCCGGGACTGGTGAAAACCAGGCGCAACCCCGGCACGCCGGGGCCGAACTCCACGTCCTCCGTAGCGGGTTCCTCCACTATCGTACCGTCCGGTTTCAATAACCAATAACGGACATCGAGAACGCGGACCTCTTCCCGGGCCATGAAAAAGAGCAGGACCGGCAGCACCCCCTTAAGCTGGGACTTGGAGATTTGGCTGGCCATTTTGGCGGTGATGAAAAAGTCGAAGCAGAGACATTCGTACAGGGAACGTTGCAGGCTGCCCAGGAAAATCCCCAGGTTGCCGGGGGTCAAATCGGGCAGGGTTCCGGGCGGCTCCAGGGCCACCATGAGATAGGTCTTAGCGTTGGGGAAGAGAGTATAAATGTTGACAAAATCCGGGCCGCTGAAGGGATAAAACACCGTGGCGGTTTCTTCGCCGCCGGCCAGTTCCTGGGCTGCCCAGGTTCTCATGGGCTTGAGTTGCCGGGTGTCGAACCTCTCCCAATCCCGGTTCATGGCGGCGGCGTATCTGCTCCAGGCCGGCAGTTTTTCCAGGGAGGCCAGGCTGCCCTCCGGAGTGGCCAGGCCGGCAATGAAACGGGCCGCTTCATTATATTCCGGAAGGCCGCGGTCGGCCTGTTCCCGGGCCTGGCTGCCACCCCCACCGCTTTCCGCCGCGGCGCCCCCGGCGGGCACGGAGGCCAGCAATAATAGAACAGCAATCGCTAAACAGCAATAAAGGCGGGTATTTCCAAGTGTCATGGGCCAGTCCTTTTCATTCACTAATTATTAATCCGGATTTTACCGGGCGGGCCGGAGCCAGCAGCCGGTAAAGCAGCAGTCCGGCCGCCACCGTCAACAGTCCGAAGAGGGAAGGCCAGGGCTTTTCGAAAAACAGATAACAGAGCATCCAGCCGTAAAGCAGCAAAAAAAGCGCTGGGGTCACCGGGTAACCCCAGGTGTGGAAAGGTCTTTTGGCCCGCGGGTATCTCAGGCGCAAGACCAAGACCCCCAGGACGCTCAGGGAGGCGAACAGGGCCAGGGTGAAGCCCACGTAGGTCAACACCCAATCAAAAGTGGAAGTCAAGGTCAGGACGATGGCAATGGCGGATTGCAGGATGATGGCGTAAACCGGGGCGCCGCTCCGGTTTCTCTTCGCCAACAGGCGGAAGATTCCCAGGTCTTCGCTCATGGTTTGGGCCACCCGGGGGCCCACCATGATCAGGGAACTGAGGCTGGAAATCAGGGCGAGACAGATGAGCAGGGTCATGATCCCCCCGCCTTGGGCGCCGAAGATGGCCCGGGCCGACAGGTAGCCGACGTCGATCTTCCCGCTGAGCTCGCTGACCGGGACGGTGTAGAGAAACACGAAATTCAGCAGGACGTAACAGAGGGAAACCACCGCGGTCCCCAGAAAGAGAGACAGGGGAAGGTTTTTCTCCGGGTTGACGATCTCCCCGGCCACGTAGGAGGCGGCGTTCCAGCCGGAATAGGCGTAAAACACATAGACCAGCGAGGTGACGAAGGCCGGGCTGAAGACCAGACCCACTTCCTTTTGAGTCGGCCACAGGCTGATCTCCTGGTGCTGGGCGGCGTTCAGTCCAAAGAAGATGAGCGAGCCGATCAGCAGGACTTTGAGGGCGGTCACCGCATTTTGGAGACGGGCGCCCATCCTGACGTCCACCAGGTGGATGACGGCCAGGATGACGGTGGCGCCAACCGCGATGACCGTTTTGTCCAGCCCGGGGAAGAGGTCGCCCGAATATTCCCCCAGGGCAATGGCGGCCAGGGCGATGGGCGCGGCAAACCCGGCCACCAGGGAGACCCAGCCGGAGAGGAAACCGACGGCCGGATGATAGATCTGGGAGAGATAGGTGTATTCGCCCCCGGAGCGGGGCATCATGGCGCCCAACTCCCCGTAACATAAGGCCCCGCAAAAGGCCCCCAGACCGCCCAGGACCCAGAGCAGCAGGACGGTGAAGGGCGACGGCAGGCCGGCCAATTGCAGCCCCAGGGTGGTGAAGACCCCGGCGCCGATCATGTTGGCAATGACGATGGCAGTGGCGGAGAAGAGGGATAAGGGCCTTTTTTCAACCTCGGCGGCGTCCTTGCCGTTTCCCCCGGTGTGGTTCGTTGTTTCTGGCACGGCTTGATCTACTTCGCGGCTTTCCCGATTCCATCCCCTAAGCCGCCGGTAAACATTAACCCGCAGGCGATTAGACTGACTCAGCGGCCCGCAGCACCATGGGAAGCCCCCCGAACCTTCCACCCTGGCTTCCGCGCAATCGGTGCTCCGTTAATCCTCTGCGCCGCCAAGTTAAGATAAAATTCGGGGGTGAGAATGTCAAAGAAATTTTGCTGGGACCGGACGGGGCGGTCGGAATTTCACCGGCCTCAGTCAAGGCCCGCCGGCCCCCTGGTCAGCCTCGCCCTCCCGATATATAATTAGTAGCCAGTAGTCAGTAGCCAGTCAATGAATAGTGGTCAGCAGGCTGTTGAAAACTGTTTTTGGACTGTCTAATACCTGGTTGCAACACTAAAGGTAATAAAAATGTAGCCGCAGGCTTCAGCCTGCGCTTGGGCATCAGCAATCTGTGCCACGAGAAATTACCTGTTTGAAAGCAACTTGGTATCGGTGATTAGGGGGCTACTGGAGGAGATCAGGGGGATATGATAAGCTCCTGATTCTGATGATGAGTCCATTGACTTCCAAATATCAGCAGTTGCGCCGGATTCTCCGGGACCTGGGGAGCGTGGCGGTGGCCTATTCGGGCGGGGTGGACAGCACCCTGCTGCTCCGGGTGGCCCAAGAGGTCCTGGGGGACCGGGTCCTGGCCGTGACCGCCGACTCCGCCACCACCCCGGCGCGGGAACGGGCCGCGGCGGTCCGCCTGGCCCGGGATTTGGGCGCGGCGCACCTGGCGGTCCCCACCCAGGAAATGGAACTGCCGGAATTTGTTAAGAATCCGCTTAACAAGTGTTATATCTGCAAGAAGGCCCGCTTCACCCTCCTGGTAGCCTTGGCCCGAGAGCGGGGCTTCGCCTGGGTGGCGGACGGCGGCAACCTGGACGACCGGGCCGATTTCCGCCCCGGCCTCCAGGCGGTGGCCGAACTGGGGATCAGGAGTCCCCTGGCCGAAGCCGGACTCGGCAAGGCGGAAATCCGCCTCCTGTCCCGGAAGCTTAAGCTCCCCACCTGGAACCAGCCGGCCTACGCCTGCCTGGCCTCCCGCATCCCTTACCACGAGGAAATCACCGCGGCGAAGCTGGGCCAGATTGACGCCGCCGAAGAGCTGATCCGGAGCCGCTGGCCGGCCCTCCAGGTGCGGGTGCGGCATTACGGCGACACCGCCCGAATAGAGGTGGAGCCCGGGAGCATTGGCAAACTGGCCGCCAAGTCGGTGCGCCCGGAGTTGGTCCGGGCCATTAAGGCCCTGGGCTTCAAGTTCGTCACCCTGGACCTGGAGGGCTACCGCACCGGCAGCCTGAACCCGGAGAGGGTGTGGGAGCCAAACTCATGAAAATCGCCTATTTCGATTGCTTCTCCGGGGCCAGCGGCGACATGATCCTGGGCGCCCTGGTGGACGCCGGCCTCAGCCTGGAGCAGCTTCAGGGTGAACTGGCCCGGCTCCCCCTCTCCGGCTATGCCCTCACGGCCAGGCCGGTGGTGAAACGGGGATTGGCCGGCGCCCAGGTGGTCATCACCCTGGCGGAGGAGCCGCAGGGCCACCCGCACCGGCGTTTAGCCGATATCAAGGGTCTTATCGGGGCCAGCAGCCTGCCGGAGGCGGTCAAAGCCCGCAGCATAGAGATTTTTACCCGCCTGGCCGCGGCTGAGGCCCGGGTGCACCGCATCGGCCTGGAAGAGGTCCATTTCCATGAAGTGGGGGCGGTGGACGCCATTCTCGACGTGGTGGGCGCGGTGAGCGGCTTGCAGACCCTGGGGATAGAGAAGATTTATTGCTCGCCGCTGCACCTGGGCTCCGGCACCGTAACCTGCGCCCACGGCGTCTTGCCGGTGCCGGCCCCGGCGGTGCTGGAGCTGGTCCAGGGCAGGCCCGTTTACGCCACCGGCGTGCAGGGCGAACTGCTGACTCCCACCGGCGCGGCCATTCTCACCACCCTGGCCTCTGAGTTCGGCCCCCTGCCGCCCATGACCGTCACCGCCGTCGGCTGCGGCGCCGGCAGCCTGGACCCGCCCCTGCCCAACCTGCTGCGGCTCTGTATCGGCGAAACCCCCGGCGGCGCGGCGGATTTCCACACCGAACAGGTGGCGGTCCTGGAAACCAACATTGATGACATGAACCCCCAGCTCTACGACTACCTCATCCAGAAGATGCTGAGCCTGGGGGCTTTGGAGGTCTTTCTGACGCCCGCGCAGATGAAAAAGAACCGCCCCGGCACCCTGCTCTCGCTCATTTGCGCCCCGGCGGCGGTGGAGAAGTTCGCCGCCTTTCTGCTGGAGGAGACCACCACCATCGGCCTCCGATGGCGGCTGGAGCAGCGGCTCAAGGCGGCTCGGACCATCCGGGAGGCGCCGACCCGCTACGGGCCGGTGCGCTTCAAAGTGGCGCAACTGGGGGACCGCGTCGTCCAGGTCTCCCCGGAATATGAGGACTGCAAACGCCTGGCCCTGGAACAGGGGGCGCCCCTGCGGGAGGTCATGGAAGAAGCCCGGGCCGTGGCCCTGGCCCTGAAACGCGGGGCTGAATGAGGGTGAGGGCAGTCAATGGTTTTGAAATAAGTTTTAAGGGGGACTGTTACTTGAATTCCTTGTGGCAGGAGGTCATGCATCCGGCCAGATTTTGGGCTTCCCGGCGGGCCTCCTCCAGCAGCCGGCTTTCCACGGCGCGCTGCAAATTTTCCAGGTGAGTCAGATATTCCGACATCGACTGCCGCCATTCCGGGGGGGCGAATTCCGCCAGGCGGCGGGAACCTTCCACCAAGTCCGCCATTAACCGGGGGTCCGGGAGTTGCCCCTCTCCCAGGCGCCGCTGCAAATTTTTGAAAGTGGCGCCCAGCCTGACTTTGAGGTCCTTGAAAGAAGCAGGCTGAGCAGGGGCCGGGGCCTGAGCCGGGGGAAAGGACGGCTTCTCCCTGACGCCCTGCGGGGCTTCCCGGATGGACCACTGCCAGCTCATCTTGACGGCCACGGCGCCGTCTTCTTCCTTGATCCCGATCCTGGCGGACAACCGGTCAGGCACCGGCCAGCGGCGGCCGCCGGCTTCCAGACCGCCGCGGCGCACCTGTTCGCTCAAGACGGCCAGGTAGTCGGCCAGTTCCTGTCGGGTAAAGGTCCTTTCCTCTTTCTTTCCCATGCTGCATCTCCAATTGTTCTGCCGGGTCGCACCCAAAGGATAATTTTGTTGTGGGCGAATCTTGTATGCGCCCCGCATGATACCAAGTTGCTTTCAAACAGGCAATTTCTCGTGGCACAGATTGCTGATGCCCAAGCGCAGGCTGAAGCCTGCGGCTACATTTTTATTACCTTTATGATCGCAACTTGGTATGAGCTGGCGAACACCAGGTTCGCTACGTTTGGCTGGTGGATTGGCGGCTGGGGTATTATTGGCAGGAAATCAGGCCGGCGCCGCCGCCCCCATCGCCATATTTCAAGATAGGCAGCGGAAATTAAAAGGCAAGAAACCAGGTCGGAAAGAAAGTAGGCGGCTGGAAGGAGGCTGGAATCCTTGCTAGGTGTTCTTTGTTGATCTAGAACGAATAAGAACAGAAATTTTAACCACAGAGGCACAGAGGACACGGAGAAAACACAGAGAAAGATTCTGCCCGGTCTCGAACTAATCTATTGTATTTTCTATTTAATCTCTGTGAATCCTCTGTGTTCTCTGTGCCTCTGTGGTGAATCTTTGCCTCGACGTTAAGGCCAGTTTGCGAGGAGAGATAAGCATTTTGCACGAGGTTCAACCGAAAACCGAAAACCGAAAACCGTATTAAAGCTTCAGGCGCTTGAAGATCGTTTCGGGGATGAGCCGGATCACTTGCATGATATAACGCCAGAACCACTTGGAATAAACGACGTCTTTCCCCTGTTTATAAGCTTTATAGACATCTTCGGCCACTTCGGCCGGCTCGGCCGTCAATATTCCGGGCAGTTCCAGCGACTCGGTCATTTTGGTGCGCACAAACCCCGGCAATACCGTGAGCACCCGGACTTGCTGCTTAAACAGGCGGGCCCGCAGGCCGCTCAAATAGACGGTCAAGCCCCCTTTGGCGGCGCCGTAGAGATAATTGCTCTGGCGGCCCCGTTCACCCGCCACCGAGCTCAGGGCGATGATGGTCCCCCGGCCCCGTGTTTCAAAATCGGCGGCCACCACTTCGAGAATGCTGACCGCGGCCAGGAGATTGGTGTCCATGATCTTCCGGGCTTCGCTGAAATCTTTCTGGGCCTCCAGTTGCTCTCCCAGGTGGCCGAAGGTCAAGAGCGCCAGGTCCGGCTTGGGCTCAAGCCGCTGATAAAATTCCCGGTGGGAGGCATAATCCAGGGCGTCAAAATAAAGGGGCCGGGCCTTCACCTGGAAGCGGATTTCCAGGTCCCGGCATTTTTTCTCCAGCCGCTCCAGGTCCCGGGAAGCGAGCCAAAGATCGGCCCGCTCCGCCTGGGCGAATTTGGCCGCCAAGGCCAGCCCCATATCGGAATTAGCGCCTAAAATCAACAGGTTCATGGTTCAGACCGCCAGTCGTTTAGATTGCAGGGAGTTGAATTTATTTTTCAGGCCCAGTTTCTCCCGGAGCGCCAGGAACTTCTCCCAGCGGGGATAACCCCGCCGGAAGACCTCCGGGGACATGCGCACGTCTTTGGTCAGATAGAGACGGCCGCCGTGGTGCACCACGATCCGGTCCAACTCCTCCAGCAGGGGGAAGAGCTCCCGGTTAATCTTGAAATCCAGGGCCAGTGTATATCCTTCCAGGGGAAAGGAAAGATAATTGTCATTCTCCGGGCCGAATAATTTGAGCACCCCCAGGAAGGAGCCCACCCCGGCCCGGGAAACCCTGGTCAGAATCTCCTGCAACCCCTGGAAACTGGCGGCCTTGGGCAGGACCAGCTGATACTGGGTAAACCCCTGGGGGCCATATAGCCGGTTCCAATGGGCGATGCGGTCCAGGGGATAGAAGAATTCCTCCAGGTGGACGGTGCGCCCCAACCCGGCGGCGGGAATGCGCTGATAATATAAATGGTTGAACAATTTGATGGCGTATTGATTCAGGCACCAGCCGGGCAGTTCCACCGGAATGGCGAGCTGCTTCCGGGCCTGGGGCAGTTCCAGGCGCCCGTCATTCACAGGTTCCCCCAGCATCAGCAGGGACCGGCCCAGGTGCTCGCCCGTAGCCAGGCAATCAATCCAGGCCACGGAATAGGGCGCCTGTTGCTGGGCCTCGAAAAGCTCGAAGACCTCCCGCAAGTTGGCGGCCCGGATGGTGGTCTCCCGGATATAGGCGCTGCCCAGTCTTTGCAGCTGGAGGGTGACCGCCAGGATCACCCCGGTCAATCCCATGCCGCCGCAGGTGGCCAGAAAGAGTTCTTTATGCTTTTGGCGGCTGCAACGGACCACCTTGCCGTCCGCCAGCATCAAATCAAAGGAGCTCACCCCCCGGCTGAAGCAGCCCCGGCGATGGTGGTCTTTGCCGTGCACGTCGCTGGCCACCGCCCCGCCGATGGTGATGAATTTGGTGCCCGGCGTGGTGGCCGGGAACCACCCCCGGGGCAGAAAGGCTTCGATGAGCTCGGCCAGACTGACGCCGCTTTCGCAGGCGACCATCCCGGTGTCCGGCTGGAAATCCAGGAGGTTGTTGAACCGGCGGGAGAAAACCACCCGCTGGTTGAGCGCACTGTCTCCATAACTGCGGCCCAGGGCGTGGATAATCAGCTCCGGGCTTTGCGCCAGGCACTCCCGCAGGCCGCGCCGGTCCTCGAAATAGCAGCCCTGGGCCTCGATGCGGGGGTATCTCCCCCAGCCGGTGAGATGCATGAACTCTCCGAGAGATTGCTCAATAACCCAGCTTATACAACAACAGATAAAAACTGCCGATCCAAAGCAGCAGGACTATTTGCAGAAATAAGTCTTTTATCAATACGTGGGTGGGAGAGCCGCTTTCCTGAAAGACAAAGGTCACCTGCAAGTAGCGCAATAACCCGATGATAACCCACAAAGTAGTAAGATAAAGATCGGGGGCCTGGTGTTTAATCATGACTTCCGGGGAGACGGTATAAAGGGTGTAGCTCACAATAATGACCGCGGCCATAATGCCCATGCTCAGGGAGACAAATTCCAGGCTGTAGCCGTCCAGGCACTTTCTGGTCTTGTCGCCGCAAGCCGCCAGCAGCAGGTCGTCCCGGCGCTTGGCCAGGGCCAGGAACAGCGCCAGCAGGAAGGTCATCATCACCAGCCAATGGCTGGGCCAGATATTGACGGCCACGCCGCCGGCAAAGATGCGCAAGACGAAACCCAGGCCGATGCAGACCACATCGAGGATGGCCAGGTGCTTTAATTTCCAGGAATAGAACAGGTTGAGAAGCAGGTAAGCCCCCAGAATGATGATAAAACTACGGGGCAGCAGCCAGAGGGAGAGGACCACTGACAGGCTCAGGAGCAGGAGCAAAAAGCAGACCGCGCCCCCCAGGTCCAGGGCGCCGCTGGCCAGCGGGCGCCACCTCTTGACGGGATGCCGGCGATCGGCTTCCCGGTCGCAGATGTCGTTAAAAACATAGGCGCTGCTGGCCGCGGCGCAAAAGGCCAGAAAGGCGGAACAGGCCAGTCCCAGGGCCTCCAGGTCATAAAGTCTATGGCCGAAAAACAGGGGAAAGAAAATAAAGCCGTTCTTCAGATATTGATGGGGCCGGGCCAGAGTGAGGTAAGCTTTAAATCGGTTCATTGAATTAATCAGGCTGCTCAGGGTTGCGAAGTCTCAGATTCGGTGTAAGGCCCGGTTTGCAATATGGATTTAGGCGCTTTGGGGGCAAATTGCCTGAGATGGGCGATTAAGCGGCTTGCCGCCTCCGGATCGGGGGCGTAAAAAGACACGGTTTCATCGGTGCAAACCAGTCTGTCTTTGATGGTCCATTGGCCCACCAGTCTCCAGGTCGCCGGGATAACGTCTTTAAACCAACAATCATAAATAATTGCAACCTCAATTTTCTTGGATTTTAAAAAATCAGTAAGAGAATTTCTATTAAAGTTATGGGATTTTTTTAACTTGGCAATGTCAAGATTGGCTAATCCCCAGATATCCAGACAGTGTAAGTCGTTAAAGTAATTCACCATGCCGATGTCATTAACTATCACCGTCTTGCCCTGGTAATATTCATGCAAAAACCGGCTCATCTGAAATTGCTGCTCATAAATATTGCGGGGACCTGAGGGGAAATTTTCCAGGGCGAACAGCCCTCTGTGGGCCAGAAACAAGGTAGTAATAGTGATAAACCCCGCCAATACGGCATATTTCGGAGTTCGGAATATCCTTAGTCCCTCCAGCCTCAGGGGATCTTTTAATAAGTCGAAACCGGTCAGGGCAATAATAAAAATACCCAGGACGACCAGGTAGGCCTCATAGCGGAAAAAGGAGCCGATGGAGGCGAAGAACAGGTGAGCAAAGGCGGCGCCGGCGAAGACGATTATCATGAGTTGGCCGGGCTCCCAAAAATCCCGGCCTTGCCGGGACCTGAATAAATAAATGGTTATCGCAATAATAACCGGCAACAGGACGTGCTCGGCATCGGTTATGGAGGCAAGGCGCCTGCCGAAGAAGTGCATCAGGCTTACCAGGTTGGTCCATTGCGCAGGTTCGTGGCCTTTTAATAACACCGAATTGGGCAGCCAAAACCAGCCCTGGGACAGGGAAATCAGGCCATAGAGCATTAAAGGCAGGAAGGCGGCGAAAACTATGAGCAAGGCGCTAAGCCACCGGCGGCGGCAGAGAAATAAACAAGCAATGATGGCGATTAAAAAAAGACCTTCGTAACGGATCATGGTTACCAGAGGGGATAATCCTAGGGCCAGCAAAAAATATGGTTCCGTTCGACGGGGCGATTCTATAGAGAGAGCTTGGGCGGCAGTGTAAACAAAAATCAAGGTAATGAGAATCTGCAATACATGTTCCATGCCGGTAAATACTACATTAGCCAAAGGAGTCAAAAATATTATGGCCAACAAAATAATAAAGGTATAGGTTTGGGGCAGCCTTTCTCGGCGAAAAATAAAATAAGCAGCATAAAGTGTTAAGGTTGCGAAAAGAATATTAAGAATTAAGGGGGTAAGTTGGCGGTCGCCGATAATTAAATCCAGGAACGATAACACCAGAATCCATAACAAAGAGGAAGCCGAAGAGGAAAATTCATGCCTGGTTACGCCCCAAACGCCATATTCGGCGAAATTTTTGGCGATGGCCAGATGGATATAGGCGTCGTCCTGGGCGTAAATAAAATGCCCTTCGTTCTGATTAATGCTGATCAACAACAGGGCCGCCAGGGTGGCCCAAAGGATAATAACCGCGGCCCATAACGGCCAGTTTTCCTTAATGACCTTTAACATTATTGTCCTTGCATCTGCAATGATGGCCCCGTCATTTTTCTGGGGCCACCTCCAAAACGGCAAAGCGCGGGTCCCGCCCCGCGTACACCGGCTTGACCCGGCCGGGGTATTGTTGGGTCAAGCCGTCTATCAGCCGGTCAATTTCCTTTTCGTCGAAGGCGTACACCGGGATTTTTACCAGATAGCGGACCCGGTAAGCGTCCAGGGTGCGCCGCAGTTCAGCCACCGTGCCGAAAGAGAGACCTTCGTCCCCGTAGCCCATCAGCGGCGCCGGGGTGATCCGGCAAGGCCGGATAGCCCGGCGACCGGTGTATAGGTAAACCATGGGACCTTCCCAGGAGGCGAGGATATCCTGGGGCTCGGTGTGGCTCCGCAGCCAGTGAAACAGCTTTTCATGCTCCGACCAGGAGGCGGGATGGGCGGGCAAATTAACGAAGGGGTATCCGGTTTGCTGAGACACGGCGTGGCCGCGGTAGAGTAAAAACAGGTTGGTCAGGACCAGGACGCTGACGACCACCAAGGCCAGGCGGCGAAACAGCGCCGGCCGCGGCAGATTTCTCGCCAGGGCCCAGAGGCCGAAGCAAAGATAACCGAGCACCAAGGGCAGGATGGGGATGATAAAGCGGATGGGCGGCCAGGGCCACAAGAAGACTATGGCCCAATAAAACATGAGGTAATAAGGCAGGATTTGGCCTTTGGTTAATTGCCTGATTACGACTATCAAAGGAATCAAGCCGATCAATAAGGCCAGCAGGGGCCAAGCGCTTAGCTGGGCGGCAGTGAGTAACTGGTCCAAGCCTTCCAGCGAGAGAATGGCAAGGGACCAGATGATATTGGGCAGGTTGCCGAGAATGGCCTTCCCCAGCAGCCCCGGGCCGGTGCTGCTCCACCAACCCAAATAATCGGTATAGTATCCCGAGACGGGGTCCCGGTTCCAGGCTCCCAGTCCCGCCAGCATCCATAACAGCCAGGGCAACACGACTACCGCGGCCCCCAAGATCACCCAACGGAGAGGCCGGCGCCAATAATAGAGCACGACCACCCCGGCCAGCACCAGGGAGGCCCCGATGATGCGGCATAAAAAAGGCAGGGCCAGCAAGACCCCAGACCAGAACTGGCGGTTTCGGCTCCAAGCCGGTGCTCTTATTTGGGCTTCCATAGCCCACATGGCCGCCACCGTCAGCAAGGCAAAGGGAATTTCCGACAGCGTATTGGAGGCGAAATAGAGAAAAAAGGGACAGGTGGCGCAGAGCAGAGCGGCGGACAAGGCCACGCCCCGGGGGAAATAATTAAAGCGCAGCAGGAAAAGATATGTCAGGCCCATGGTGGCGGCCCCGCCAAGCACGGTCAGCCCTTTCATCAGCCACAGGTTATCCGGAAAATTGGGCCACAGTTTCCAAACCAGCGCCAGCAACCCGGGGTAGAGGATGGGATATTTGGTCTGCAGCGGCGCCTGGGGCAGATTGATCAATTTGTAACCCAAGCCCTGGGCCAGAGCCTTGGCGGTGATCACATAGAGGGCGTCATCGTGGTAGGCGCCGCAGACCTGGGGAACCATCCGCACATATCCCATGATCAGAAACAGCACCACCAGGCCGGCGGCGATCAACTTATCTCGCCGGGTTAAGACCGAGGCAGGCTCCAAAAAGCCGGTGGACCTGAATATAGCGAATCCTGCTTGAGATAGTTTCATCTGTGATTAGGCGTCAGCCTCAGCGTCTTGAACCTGCGCTTGCTAACTGAGGAAAATTACATTGCATCTGAAATCCTGTCAACTTATAATCCCGAATCATTG
>CAZOCQ010000025.1:12230-21588 GCA_964578335.1 uncultured Desulfobacca sp. | reverse complement strand
TGGTGGTGGAAAAAGGTTCCCAAATTTCATAACAACTTATAATCGGGGAAAAATTAATGTCCTGGGGACTTTTTACAATCTCATCAACTTTGAACTTTGAACTAACCAGATGAAGCACATCTTGCTCAGTCACGGCGCCGGCGGCAAAGAGATGGGCCTGCTTATTGAACAGGTCTTCCTCTCCCGCTACGGCGGCCAAGACTTCCGCGGCGACGACAGCGCCACCCTGCTCCTCGGCTCGCACCAACTGGCCTTCACCACCGATTCCTTCGTGGTGGACCCGCTCTTTTTTCCCGGCGGCGACATCGGCCGCCTGGCGGTGGCGGGCACGGTCAACGACCTGCTCACCGCCGCGGCCCGGCCCCTGGCGCTGTCGGCCTCCTTCATCCTGGAGGAAGGTCTGGAGATCGGCGTTTTAGAGGCCATTGCCGCCTCCATGCAGCTTACCGCGGCCGAAGCCGGGGTGAATATCATCACCGGCGACACCAAGGTGGTGCCCAAAGGCTCGGCGGACCGGGTCTTCATCACCACCGCCGGCCTGGGGCTGGTATTGCGCCCCGGGGTCTCCGGGGCCGCGGCGCTGCCGGGGGATCAGATCATCCTCAGCGGCTCGGTGGGGGATCATGGGGCCACCGTGATGCTGGCCCGGGAGCAGCTCCTGGAAGGCGGCGAGGCCCTGCGCAGCGACGCCGCGCCCTTAACCGAACTGGTGCTGCCGCTTTTGGGGGCGGGCTGCGCGGTGCACGCCATGCGGGACCCCACCCGGGGGGGCATCGCCGGGGCGCTGAACGAAATCGCCCGCCAGTCCGGGGTGTCCATAACGGTGGAAGAGGCCCTGATCCCGGTGAAGCCGGCGGTGGCCGCGGCCTGCGAAGCCCTGGGGCTGGAGGTCTTCCAGGTGGCCAACGAAGGCAAGATGCTGATTATTGTGGCCGCGGAAGACGCCGCCCGAACCTTGGAGTTGGTCAAGGCCAGCCGCTACGGGGCCCAGGCCCGAATCATCGGCCAGGTGGGGGACGGCCCCCCCGGCCGGGTCACGGTGCGCACCAGCATCGGCACCAGCCGCCTCCTGGACCCGCCCTCCGGCGACCTGCTGCCGCGCATCTGCTGATTCTGCTGATAAAGAAGTTCTTGGGGGAGGGCCAGGGGCTTGCGGCTGCATGGTTGCCTGCATTCGCTTTTTTTTCTAGCCTCAAGAAATCAGCGCGGCCAATTTGCCCAGGATCTCGGCTATGATAGGGGCCGGCAGGCGGCAGACGAATTCGGCCCGGCAGGCCCGCCAGTCCAGGCTTTTCACGTGGTCGGCCAGAATCACCCCCATGACCCCGCAATCAGCCGGCAGCGCCACCTCGAAGGGGTAGCCTTTGATGCGCGTGGTGACGGGGCACAGCAGGGCCAGGCCCACCTTGCCGTTGTATGATCCCGGCGACAGCACCACCGCCGGACGCCGGCCGGCCTGCTCATGGCCGGCCTGGGGCTGAAAGTCCAGCCAGACCACGTCCCCCCGCTCGGGGATATATTCGGCGCTCACCAAATTTCCTTACCGGCCGCCGCGCCCACCTGCGTCTCCCCGTGGATATTCTCCGGTGTGATTCTGTCTAAAAGTTGATCCAGGGAATACGGCCGGCGCTCAATAACCGGTGAGACCACCAGACTGCCATCCATGATGGTGTATTCCACCGGGGTGTTTTCCGCGAGCTTCAACTGCCGGGCAATAGGGGCCGGAATGCGAAGGGCCAGGCTATTGCCCCATTTTCTGACCGCAGGCATAAGAGTCTCCAGTAGATTTAAATATATCCAATGTATATACGCAATCACGGAAACTGTCAAGCCCCTTCCTAAACATAAAAGGACTTGGGGCCAATAGCCCCAAGTCCTGTATTTCTTGGTGTCCTTGGTGTCTTGGCGCCTTGGTGGTTATCTTTTTCTTTGCCACCTGCGCACCTGCTCCCGGACCGCGGCGGTGAGCCGCGGCAGGGCCGCGGCCACCGGCGGGGTCAGTTCCAGGCCGTAGTCGATCCTCTCCGGCTCCACCCCGAAAATAACGATCTCAGGCCTGGATTTGCTTTTAAGAAAGTCCAAAGCCGCCAGGAAATTGAGTTCATGCAGCGAAGCCTGGAGGCCGCCCCGGTCCACATCGCCGCTGCCGCAGGCGTAGATCGTTCCCGGAGGGCCGCCGGCCTGCAGGGCGTCCAGGGCCAGGACCTTATCGGCCCACTCCAGCAGATGCAGGGCGTTCAGCACCGCACTGCCCACCTCCGCCACCAAGGCCCCCGGGGGCGGCGTCTTTTGCAGCTCCCGGACGGCGTGCACCCCCACCCCGTCGTCCATGAGCAGCAGGTTCCCCAGCCCGGCGATGAGAAGGCGGGGTGGCCTGGATTTCCTTTTTACCAGCATTTCTTTCCTGAAGAACCGAGGCATCGAGCGGCTCGAGAGCCGCCCCTACCACTACTACCCGGGGCTCTGGTCATGGTCATGCCTGTGGCTATGAGGGCCATTGCCATGATCGTGATCGTGAGTGTGAATCTCCTCGCCGCCGTGATAATGGGCCAGGGTGAAGATCTTCTTCCCCGCCTCGGGCCGCATGACGTGGACCGCGCAGGAGAGGCAGGGGTCGAAGGAGTGGATCACCCGCACCACCTCCACCGGCTGGTTGAGGTCCTGCACCGGGGCGCCGATGAGGGCCTCTTCGATGGGGCCCCGCTTGCCGGAGTTGTCCCGGGGGGAGGCGTTCCAGCAGGTGGGGGTGACGATCTGGTAGCGGGAAATCTTGCCGTTGCTGATCTGCAGCCAATGGCCCAGGGCGCCCCGGGGGGCCTCGGTGAGGCCGATGGCGCTGGCCTGGTCGGGCACCGTGGCGGTCACCGAAACCGACCCGCTGGTGGACAGCCCGTCCACCCAGGTGAGCATGGCCTGGGCCACCTTCAGGGCCTCCTGGGCCCGGGCCAGGTGCCGGTCCATCACCGAGACGCCGCTCCGGTAGTCGCCGTTGACCCACAGGCGGGCCAGGGGCCCGGCCTCATAAGGCTGGTTGCCGTAGCGCGGCGCCTTCAGCCAGGAATAGGCGCTGGTTTTGGTCTCCGGGTCCACCGGTGTGGTGACCCCGGCTGCCGGGTTTTGGTTGACGGTGAGGGGTATGGTGAGTTCATCGTCCACCGCGATCATGGTGGCGGAGGCGGCATACCAGGAATGGTTCAGGTGTTCGGTGATGGCCTGGACGTCCACCGGCTGCACCACGGTGGCGGCGTTCTCCACCCGGCCCCGTTTGAGCAGCTTGCTGCTCCCCGAGGTATTTAGTTCAAAACAGCCGTAGGCCAGCAGGTTGCCGTAGCCCCGGCCGATCTCCTGGTAGTCGGAATAAACCGCGGCCAGGGCCTGGGCGTCAGGGAGGTAAGTGTTGGTGATGAAAGAAATTATCTGGTTCAAATAAGTCTTGAACTTGGATATCGCGGTGGAGGTGGGCCTGGTGGTGAAGCCGCCGGGGATGAAGGTGGGAGAGTGCGGCAGCCGCCCGCCAAAAATCGCCCCGGCTTCGTGGGCCTGCCGCCGCACATCCAGGGCGGTGACGTAGTGGTTCACCAGAGTGGCGGTCTGGGCGGCGTCGAAGCGCTTGTCCACGCTCCAACTGGGCTGCCAGGGGGCCATGTTGGGGCCGTCCAGGTAGTCCGGCGCCGACAAATGGTAGAAATGGAGAATGTGGGAGTCAATCAGATTGGCCCCCAACACCAGGTTGCGCATGATCCTGGCGTTATTCGGCGCGGTTACCCCGTAGGCCGCATCCAGGGCCAGGACCGCGGCCTGGCCGTGGGAGATGGGGCAGACCCCGCAAATCCTCTGGGTGATATGTTGGGCGTCGGCGGGATGGCGATTCAACAGGATGTTTTCAAAGCCCCGGAACAGGGTGCCGGTGGCTCTGGCGTCAATGACTTGCTGGACGCCGTTCACCGTATCCACGGTCACCTGGATCTTGAGGTGCCCCTCCAACCTGGTGACCGGATCGATGGCGGTTATCGTCGGCATACAACCGATCCTCCTTGAATACGAGCGAAAGCTCGCCTCCTAATCATTATTTCTATGGCAGGCCGCACAATTGAGATCGGTTCCTCCGTGGGGGTTGTACACCACGGAATAAAGCGAGGCGGCGCCGGGAAAGCTGGGTTCGGTGCAGGCATAACAGGGCGCGTTGGCGTTGACGCACCAGTTGACCCGATTGTTCCAGAGGTTGGTGGGGCAGTTGCCGTGAGTGCCGGGGCCCAGACAGCCCTGCGCAGACAGGCAGCTTTCCGGAGAATCGTTCCGGGGACACTGGCTGTGGATGGTCTGTCCAAAGATGGCGGTGGGCCGGCCGGCGGCGTCCAGGGGAATGGAATTCCCCGCCAGCAACTGGGCCACCACATAGACGATCCAGTCGGGATGCGGCGGGCAGCCGGCGATGTTGATGGTGGCCTTGCCGGTCACTGTCTTAACGCTCTTCACCTGAGTGGGATTGGTTCCGGCCGCCGGGATGCCGCCATAGGCGGCGCAGGCGCCGATGCAGAGGATTTTGGCGGCCCGGGAGGCCAGATCGCTCACCGCCTGCTGAAAAGTGACGTCCACCCCATTAAAGGTCCAGGCCCAGCAGGCCCGGCCGCCGAAGGCGGTGGGCACGCCCCCTTCCACTGCCAGGATGTAGCCCCCGGCGTCATAGGCCTGCTCAGCCGCCTCAGCGGCGGATTGGCCCGCCAGGGCCATGAGGTTGGGGTGATAGGCGAGGTTGATGCTGTTGATCAGGACGTCGGCCGCGGTGGTGGGGGCCGTGGTGGAGATGCGGTTCAGAAAGGATATGGAGCAGCCGGTGCAACTGGACCCTTGCAGCCACAGGACCGTGGGACCGGAGGGATTGGCCAGCGCCTCCTCCAGGCGCCACAGCTCGGCGCCGGACAGCCCCAGGGCCACAGCCGACAGGCTGCAGTATTTGAGAAAATCGCGGCGGGTGATGGCCATCTTTCAGTCCTCCTTAATGGGTTTGGGGGCCGGATTGGCCGGCGCCGAACTCTTACGGGGGAAACTCAGGGCCTCCCGGCGGAGAGGCGCCTCCCGGCCACTAGCCAGACTCAGGCTCCGGCCGGCCGCCCAGCCAGGAAACCCCCGGGCCAACCGGAGGAATCCGGCCGCCAACAGTTCTCGTCGATTCATGGTGAATTCTCCTTCCTCCTTGAAAAGTGGTTAACGATAACGCAGGCTTCCAGCCTGTTATTACCCGCGGCGGTCACGGAGGCTGTCCCCACGAGGCGCGCTTATGAAGCGAGGTTGGGGAAGCTGAGCCCCCGGTCCGGCATATAGGTAGTTTTACCTAGGGCGATTTAGGTATTTTTAACCATAGACCGGGGCGATTAAATTCACTATATTAAAGCCAAACCGTATTTTGTGTAAAGCATATATGGCGTATAAATAATTTTACCCAAGGCAAGATTATTGGCCGTAAACGGTAATTTATAAGTCATCTCCATTAATTAATCCTGCAGCGCCGCTAATTCGTCAAATTAGGGGATAGGGGCGCGGGCGCGGTTGTTTTGGTTATTCCGCCATACCCCTGAATTCCATAAAACCCAGTATATATTGGAACTTAACCGTTATCCCCAATTTCATCCACCTTACGCCCCCAACCAGTCCCAATATCTTCTACTCGCTCCCGCGCCAGTAAAAATTTTTTAACCGTTGCTATCGAGTTCGGCGGCGATCGGCCGGCTCACGGAACTGGCCGGACGCCGCCTTTGGTTTAGGCTGACTCCACCGCCATTTTAGATTTTATTGCCATGGCAGAGGGTGCAGGTGACCGGTGTCCCCAGGGACACCGTGCGGGTCTGGTTTTTCACGGTGAAGCTCCGGTCGGCCTTGGCCTTGGAGAGCGCCGTGCCCAGGCCGTCCGTGCCGTGACAGGCCTTGCAGCCGCCACCCTTGGCGAAGCTCTCATGCCCGCCGTCATACCAGTTGGGGTCATTGACGTTGTGCAGGCCGTGCGGCCCGTTGGTGGTGCGGGGCAGCCCGGCGCCGTGGCAGGCGGCGCACTCGCTGATGACCCCGGAGTGGCCCTGGATCTGGGTGGCCGTGATATTGTCGTTGGTCCCGGCCCTGGTGGGCCACTCGGCGTGGGGACTGCCGTGGCACGATTCACAAGCCACGCCGTTATGCCCCAGGCTGAACCGGTAGAGGGTGGCGTCGCCTTCGGCGAACCGCTTGTTGGTGGCCAACAGCGGGGTGGCGGCCGGATCATTGGACGAGTAAGCCTGGGTCAGGATCAGGCTGCTCCCCTGGTGACTTACGGCGTCGCCGGTATGGCACGACTGGCACTTGGGCAGATCGTTCCAGGGCACCCGCTGCTTGCCGTTGGTCTGCTTATAGTAGCCGCCCACCGCCAACATCCCGCCGTGGCAACTCTGGCAGTTGAGTCCGGCGGTGGCCATGGCCCCCCGGACGCATTTGGTGGTGGCCCCCGGATGACACAGGTAGCAGGCGTCCATGGAGTTGCCCGAGATAATGGCCGGATGGCTGGCGTCCGGCAGAGCGCCGCTGACTGTCTTGCCGTGGCGCTGGTGCATGGCCTGGGACAGATAGGGCTTGCCCGCCTGGTCCCCTTGGGGACCGGTGTGGTCCAGGTCCAGGGCCGGAGAATAGTGGCACGAAGCGCAGAGCACCGGTTTGTCGGCCATCAGGGTGGTCTTATGGCTGCCGTCGTGGAGAATCAGGACGTTCTCCTTCACCTGGATGCCGTTATTGGAGTTGGTGCTCCAGGCCCCGATGCCGTATTTGCCGCCGGTGGCCTGGTTGGCCGCCACCCCGCCGGTGACGTGGCAACTGGCGCAATTCATCTCATCCGAGGCCGGCACCACCGTGTCCAAGTAACTCAATGCCGCGCCGGTGCTTTTGTCCTTGGCGCTCACCCGCATCAAGGACATGGTGTTGCGCTTGTTGGCGTCATCAAAGGCGGTGATGGGGATGCCTTCGGCCCCGAACCAGTGCATGGCGGCGTCGAAGGGACTGGCAAAAGGCTGGGGGGTATTGGCCGCGCCCGGCATCTTTTGTCCCAGGATGCCGGTATCCGCGGCCAGGGAGGCTCCGAACAACAATTTGACATAGGTCCAGAAGTTGCTCTTGCCGATACTGGACTTGTTAATGGACCCGGTGGGATCGGCCACCGCCTCGTAGGTCAGATTGATCTTGCTGCTGTCCAGAAATTGAGGAGTCTGCCCCTTAATCAGCACTTGCGCCCGGAGCACGTTGAAAGGCGGCAGCACCGCCGCCACCGAAAAGTCCGAGTCATAGCAGTGCATCCCCAGGTCGTTAAAGGCGAAGATCTGATAGTTGCTGTTGGTGGAGCCCCCGGTGCCGCCGGTGCCCCCTGTCCCGCCGGTGCCGCCGCCTTGGCCTTTGTCTTTGCCTTTCTTTTTGTCTTTCTGTTTGCCTATTTTAGAACTAGAGGCCGAAGCCTGATTTTGGCTATCCGCCCCCGAGCTCTGGGCATAGACCGGAGTCGGTCCCTGGGCCAAAAGGAAGGCCAGGGTCACGGCCAACGCCGGCACCCTCCGCTTTTTCGCTTTACTCATAGGCAATCCTCCGTAATAAAGGTGAACGTCCTTCTTGCCATTAATCTGGTCATAAAAACGTTCATCCAGTTCTTTATTGAAGGTTGCTAAATGCAACAAGCGGGCCAAGCCTTTTGATTCAACTAGCAGATTAATTTGCTTTTTTTGTGTTTGTTTACAGTTCCAGGCTGCCCTGGCCAGACTTTTTTTTCTGCAATTTATACTGTTTAGGTATAATTTGGCCGAGGTTAATTTCACCGGATTTGGCGGCCGGGAATGGCCTTAGAACTGGCTGCGGACTGCCTGAAAATGTCCCGGAGGTGAGCATGCCGCCGATGCGGATGGTGGGCAGAATCTGGGGATAAACCCGGATTCCCGTAATCGCGGCCAACCTGGGCCGCAGTTGCTGGATGATCTCTTCCGCCGGCGGCCGCTGGCTCCGGGGAATCAGCCGGATAAAGATGCGGCCGGTGTTGCCCGACACATTGTGGAGGCTGGCGCCGATGGCGGAGAAGAACTATATTTTCTTAGGCCACGTGCTGCTTGAAGCGCAGCACCGCCAGGGTGAGCATGACGAGGCCCAGGCCGGTCATGGAGAGCATCTGGGGCCACAGCAGGGCCAGGCCGGCGCCTTTGAGAAAGATGCCCTGAGACACGATGACGAAGTACATCAGGGGGTTGACCAGGGTAAGATATTGGAAGAACAACGGCATGTTGGCGATGGGGAAAATGAGGCCGGAGAGCAGAATGGCCGGGGTCAGAAAGAGGTTCCCGGCCATCATGGCCTGCTGCTGGGTGGAAGAGATGGTGGAGATGAGCAGTCCCAGCCCCACGGAATTAAAGAGGAAGCAGATGGTCCCCAGGAGCAGCACCAGGATGGACCCCCGGAAGGGCACCTCGAACCACAGCACCCCCACCAGGGTCACCAGGATGACGTCCGCCAGGGAGATGAGCACAAAAGGGATGGTCTTGCCCAGCAGCAGTTCGAGGGGCCGGATGGGAGTCACCAGGATCTGTTCCAGGGTGCCGATCTCCTTTTCCCGCACCACCGACAGGGCGGTGAGCATCAGGGAGAGCAGCAGCACCACCATGGCGATGACCCCGGGCACCATGGAGTGGCGGGATATCAGGTTGGGGTTGAACCAGGCCCGGGGCTCGAGCCGTAAGGGGGTGTCCAGCTTCCCGGCCCAGGCCGCACCTTTCTGTTGAAAGCGGGCCTGCATCTGTTCCTGGGAATAATCCCCGATGACCGTACTGGCGTAGCGGGTGACGATGAGGGCGGCGTTGGAGTCGGTGGCGTCCACGATCACCTGGAGCCGGCCGGATTTCCCCCGGCGCATTTGCTGGGCGAAGTCCCACTGGATCCAGAGGGCCATGGTGATCTCGCCCCGGTTGATGAGGTCAAGCAACTCCTGCTGGCTGTTGAGGTAATACTTGATGTCGAACCAGTCGGTGGAGCGGACGCGGTTGATGAGCTCCCGGCTCTCCATGGTGCGGTTTTCGTCAAAGATGGCCGTGGCCACGTGCTTGATGTCGAAATTGACCACATAACCGTAAACGATGAGTTGCACCAGGGGCGGCACAATGAGAAAAAAGCGCAGCTTCTTATCGCGCCAGACCTGGATGAACTCCTTGCGGATGATGTGGCGGATGCGTCGGAACATAGTGGTCAGTGGTCAGTGCCCAGTTACCAGTTTCCAGTTTCCAGTTTTTGGTTTTTGGTTTTTGGTTTTCGGTTTTCGGTTTTTGGTTAATACAGACTCGTTCCCAAGTGTAACTTGGGAAGAGAGACCGCT
>CAZOCQ010000025.1:0-12130 GCA_964578335.1 uncultured Desulfobacca sp. | reverse complement strand
GGTTTTTGGTTAATACAGACTCGTTCCCAAGTGTAACTTGGGAAGAGAGACCGCTCACTACTCATCGCTTACTGCTTACTGCTCACTCCTACCTGATCTTCTTCTCAAACTTCCGGATGGCCAGCAGAATAAACAGACTGGCCGAGCCCGCCAGCATCAAGGCGTTGGGCCACAGCACCTGGAGCCCAATGCCCTTGAGATAGATGCCCTTGGAGATGGTCACTACGTAGCGGGCCGGCACGATCAGGGAGACGAGGCGCAGCGGCAGCGGCATCAGGTAGATGGAGAAGACGAAGCCCGACAGCAAAAAGGCCGGCAGAAAAGTGGTGAGCATGGCCATCTGGAAGGCCTGCAACTGGTTTTCGGCCTTCACTGAGATGAGCAGCCCCTGACCCAGGGTGGCGATGAGAAAAACCGCCGACAGGACCACGAGCAGCACCAGGCTGCCCCGCAGCGGCACCTGGAAGAGAAAGTGGCCCATAACCATGACGATGCCCATATCCAGCATGCCGATGAGAAAGTAGGGGCCCAGCTTGCCCAGGAGGAGTTCGGTCTTTTTCAGGGGAGTGGCCAGCAAACCCTCCATGCTGCCCCGCTCCACTTCCCGCACCACGGTGAGGGCGGTGAGCAGCGCTCCCACCACAGTCATAATGACCGCGATGAGGCCCGGGACGATATAGTTGCGGGACTCCAGTTCCTCGTTAAACCAAAAGCGCATCTGGCTGTCCACCGGAGGGTCCGCCTTGGCCGCTCCCTTGGCCTGCACACGTTGCACCAGGAGCTTTTCATTGTAAGCTGAGGCCACGATCTGGATGTAACCCAGGACGATGTTGGCGGTGTTGGAGTCGGTGCCGTCCACCACCGCCTGGACCTTGGCGGTCTGGCCGGTTTGGTAAGATCTGCTGAAATCGTAGGGAATCAGGATTCCCGCCTGGACCCGGCGGGCGGTGATCAGGTCCCGCATCTCGTTATAACTGTTGGTGAGGTGCACAATCTTGAAATACTCGGTGCCCCGGAACCGGTTAATAAAATCTTCGCTCAACTGACTGCGCTCCTGATCGTAGATGACCAGGGTGACGTGCTTGATATCGAAAGTGAGGGCGTAGCCATAGAGCAGCAGCAGGATCACCGGCAGCAGGATGACCTGCAGGAGACTGATGGGGTCCCGCTTGATATGGATCAGCTCCTTGCGAAAAATGGCCCAGGTGCGATGCAAGTTCATAGTTTCGAGTTATAGGGCGGCCTGTGGCCGCCATCATTCGGCGGGCACAGCCCGCCCTATATTTTGACTACTGCTCACTGCTTTCCCGCTGCACCAGGGAGATGAAGGCGTCCTCCAGGCTGGGCCGCACCCGCTCGATCCGGCGCCGCAGGGTGATCCGGTGGGTTTTCAGAACCTGCTCAATTTCCGCTTCGATTGCGTCGGGCCGGGAGGAGGCCACGTGGAGGCCATCGCCGAAGACTGCGGCCTCGGCCACCTGGGGCAACTGCTTGATGAGCTGCAGGGCGCCGTCCAGGTCGTCGGGTTGCACCGCCAGAATGGTCTCCTGCACTTCCTGCTTCAATTGCCGGGGGGCGCCCTGGGCAATGATGCGCCCCTGATAGATGAGCACCAGCCGGTCGCAGAATTCGGCCTCCTCCAGGTAGTGGGTGGTCACCAGGATGGTCACCCCCCGCCGGGCCATGGCGTAGATCAGGTCCCAGAAATTGCGCCGGGAGATGGGGTCCACCCCGCTGGTGGGTTCGTCCAGGAAGAGGATGGAGGGCTCGTGGATGATGGCCGAGGCCAGGGCCAGGCGCTGCTTCAGACCCAAGGGCAAGGTGCGGGTCAGATCGCGGCGACGGTCCTCCAGACCCACCAGGCCCAGGACCTCGGTGATCCGCTGACGGAGGCGGTCGTCCGCCAGGCCGTAAACTCCGCCAAAGAAGTCCAGGTTTTCCTCGGCGGAGAGGTCCTCATAGAGGGAAAAGCGCTGGGACATATAGCCGATGTGGTCCTTGATCTGGGCGTTTTCCCGGATGATGTCGAAGCCGCCCACCCGGCCTTCGCCGCTGCTGGGGAGCAGCAGGCCGTTGAGCATGCGGATGGTGGTGGATTTGCCCGCCCCATTGGGCCCCAAAAAGCCGAAGATTTCTCCCCGGTGCACCTCGAAGCTGATGTGGTCCACCGCGATGAATTTCCCGAAATGGCGGGAGAGGTTTTTTACGATGATGGCCGGTTCGCTTGACATACTGAGGGGTTTCTTACCATGATTCCGGAACCCCCGCAAACGCGAAAATGCGCCACGTCCTGGGACAGGACGTGGCGCTGGTTTAATAAACTATTTTATTTAATTGGGCGACCGGGGCTCCTCAAACTTGAGCCGCATCGCCCCTCAAAAGGGCCTTGCCTCATTGCAACAGCAGCAGGTTCAGGGCCTGGGTGAAGCCGGCTCCCAGTTGTTCAATTTTGGCCAGGACAAAGGTAAACGGCGCCCGGTCGGCCGGGTTGGTCCAGTAATCAATCATCTGCACCACGCCCATGCCCGGCACCACAAACTCAAACATCGGGGGGTTGGCGCCTTCGGTCTGCTGGGTGACGTAAGCCAGATAAGACCCGCCCAGGGCCTCGACCTGGGAAATGTCGGTAATCACCATCGTTTTCTCGTCGCCTTCCCAGGTAGTGCCCGGGCCGGCCGCCTGATAGATCAGATCCTCGCCGCCGGCGCCGTTATAAGCCAAGACCTGACTGTCCGTGGACCTGACATAGAAATCATCGCTCAGGTTTTCTCCGCCGTTGGGGTCATAGGGGTCATAATTGGTCTGGCGTACGTGAAAATAGGTCTGGCCGCCCAGGTTGACCTGCTCCATGACCTGCAAGGTCGTCTGCCAGGTGTGGCCTTTGACGTCATTGGCGTTATAGGTGAGGCGCATCCCGGTTTTCATGGGGAACAGGGACACGGGCTCAAGTCCGATCTGGCTCAAGACCAGGGTTACAGGAGGATAATTGACCGCCTCATCCACTTCTTTGATCAGGCCCAGGTCCGGCACCAGGTAAGCGTAATCCGGGGGCATACCGCCCTCAAGGGTCCTCATTTCAAAAGCCGTATAAGGACCGCCATAAGGAACGGTGACGGACTGGATGCTGAGAATGTCCTTCTGGACCAGCACCCCGTCCAGGGTATAGCTCCAGCTAAACCCCGGAGCGCCCGTTTGGAACTGGATCAATTCGCCCCCGGGAGTGAACACGATCCCCTGGGTGTCGGTGGAACGGAACAAAAAGTCCCTGGGATCAGGATCGCCCGAGTAGGGGTTGTGGTTGTTATTGCGCACGTGGAAGTAGGTCTGCCCGTTTACCGTGATATTTTGGGCCACCACGTGCATCTTGTTCTGCCAGGCATGGCCGGCGCCGTCGGTTCCCTCATAGAGATAATACCCATGCATCTGCAAGGGAAACAGGGGACCCCCCAGCGCTACCGAAGACCAGCAGGGAAACACCAGGGTCACGAAAGTTGCCCACGTGATTGCCAACCTAACCATTGCCTTTAAAACCCTCCTTCTTAAAATTTATTCCAGCAATAATAGTGAAGTGGCCGCGCCCGGAGCCGAAGTCAAAGCAATCATCGGCCCGGTGCGGGCCAGGGTGGCGGCGGTGAAGCGCTGGTCATACTGGCCTGACCCGGTATTGTAGTCATGTCCGATTTCGTAGAGGCTGCCATTTAAAGTGTCCTGGCTGACGTTAACCTGCATCAGGCCGCCGTCGCGCCAGGTGTCCGTATGGTTCTGGGAGGTGTTCAGGGTCAAAATCAATTGCCCGTTGAGCAGGACTCCCCCGCCGGAAAGCACAAAGGGATTGTCGTCGGGCGGAGCTACATAGCCCTGGAACAGGTAATAGTTGTCGCCCAAGCGGGTGATCCCGCCGGTTACGGGGAATGATTGGCCCACCAGGCCGGGGTCGGAGGTGTTTTGGGTGATGGTGACTGACCAGGAAGTCTGCCCCAGGTAACTGGGGGTCGAAGCAGCCTGCGCCTGGACCCCGCTCATCCCTAACAGGAGCGCCAAGGAAAACAGCAGAACTGAGATTCTTACGATCATTTTAATTACCCCTAACTTGTGGAGATTGCACCAGACAAGGAGCGCGCTTCAGCTAAAGAGCCGTCAACTCCCGTCAACTGACGATATTATAGACCTGCATCAGCTTTTGTAAATAATTAATTTTTTCTAAAATATAGACTGGTTAGTCGTAAAACTTAGCCTGGTGGGGAGCAGGAGTCAAGCGGCGGGCTTTCAGCTCTGCCGCCGCCGCACGATCTGGACGAATAGCTCTTCCAGGTTGGGCTCGGCCGGGGAGATGGAGACTTCGCTGAGGCCGCCGGCCTCCAGGGCCTGGGTCAGGGGCGCCACAGCCTGTTCGGCGCTGGCCACGGTAAGCATCAGCCGTTCCCCCATGGTGAGGCACTGCTGCACCAGGGGGTGGTTCCCCAGAATCTTCCGGGCCGCCCAGAGGTCCGAGGCCCTGGCCTCCAGCAGTTCGCCGACAAAGGAACTCTTGATGGCCTTGGGGGTGTCCACCACCAGGAGCCGGCCCTGGTGGAGCAAGCCCACCCGGTGGGCCCGTTCGGCCTCGTCCAGATAGGCGGTGGTCAGGAAGATGGTGAGACCGCCTCCCAAGAGGCGGTAGAGGATCTCCCAGAACTCCCGGCGGGAGACCGGGTCCACTCCGAAGGTAGGCTCATCCAGGAAAAGTATTCGGGGGGTGTGGATCAGGGCGCAGACCAGCCCCAGTTTCTGGCGCATGCCGCCGGAAAGATTGCGGGCCAACCGGCCGGTGAAGGGAGTGAGGTTGGCAAAGCCCAGCAACTCCGGCATCCGCCGGTCTCGCTCGGAGTGCGGGACCTGGTAGATGTCGGCGTAAAAGGCGATGTTTTCCGCCACCGTGAGATCATCGTAAAGGCCGAAGCGCTGGGGCATGTAGCCTATCAGCTCCTTGAGGCGCTCGGCGTCCTTGACGGTGTCGCACCCCAGTACTTCGGCCCGGCCTTCATCCGGGTCCATGATGCCCACCAGCAGGCGCATGGCGGTGGTCTTGCCGGCGGCGTCCGGGCCCACCAGGGCGAAGGCCTCCCCTACGGCCACCTCCAGGTCGAGATGATCCACCGCGGTCAGGCCGCCGAAACGCCGGGTCAGGCCCTGGACCCGGATGGCCGGGTTACTGCCGGCGCTCTGGCTGGTCCGGCTGGCTGTCAAGCAGGATTACCGCTTCCGCCGGCATGCCCGGCTTCAGGTCGTAGTTGAGGTTTTGGGCCCGGATCTTGGTGCGGTACACCAGGGTGACCCGCTCCTTGTAGGTCTCCACCGTCTTGGGGGTGAATTCGGCCTTGGAATTGATGAAGGAGACCCAGGCGGGGTATTGTTTGCCGGGGTAGGCGTCGGTGGTGACGTAGGCCTTCTGGCCGAACTTGACCTTGGCCAGGTCCTTTTCGGGGATATAACCTTGGAAATAGATGTTGTCCAGGTCGCCCAGGGTGAGCACCGGAGAGCCCACCGCCGCGGTCATGCCCGGCTCCATGGGGCGGACCAGGACCACGGCGTTCACCGGGGAAGAGATGGTGGCGTAACCCAGGCGGGTTCGGGCCAGTTCCAGGGAGGCCGCCGCCGACTTATAATCTTCCCGGGCCTTGTCAATGTCTTCCTTGCGGTAGCCCTCCCGGCGCAGACTGTATTCCTGCCGGGCGCTCTCGTGGGCCTCCCTGGCCATGAGGTAATCGGCCTGGAACTTGTCCCGGGTCTGGGCCGCCACCACCTTGCGCCGCAAGAGGTTTTCGTAACGCTCATATTCGATCTTTTTGTTGTCCAGGTCGGCCTTGGTCTTGCCCACCTGGGCCAGGGCTTCTTTGATCTCCTGAGGGCGATAGCCGGTTTCCATTTTGGCGAGATTGGCCTGGGCCGCGGCCACGTTGGCCTGGGCCCGGTCCACTTCCTCCTTCAGATCCTTGGCCTCCAGACCGGCCACCGTCTGGCCGCTGCTGACCCATTCCCCCTCCTGGAAGAAGATGTACTCAATAATCCCGGGCACCTTGAAGGAGAGGTCGGTCTCGGTGGCCTCCAGGTGCCCTTGCAGGCGCAGGAGGTTTGCGGGAGTCCGGCTCTCCCACCAGACCCAGGCATAAAGCGACAGGCCCACCACCGCCAAAATGGCCAATACTCCGACGATATGCTGGCGTTTGAGATTCATCCCTTCCTCCACCTCCGGCGGGCCGCCTCGCTCCCGCTACGGCCCATTCTACCTGCAACCGCCGGCAAAAGCAAAGGCTAGGGGCGGCGAAAAATATTGCCGCGGACGAGTTGCCCCTTGAATCAGCCGATTCATCTTGCTAAGATCAGTAAGAAAATTACCGGCCCGGCCCCAAGAGACTGCCATGACGCCATGCCTGCCCCTCAATCGGGAGATGTTGAAGGACCCCATCGAGCTCCGGGTGGAGGAGCGGCTCGATTTTCAGCAGGCCCAAAATCTGGCCCGCCAAAGGGCCGGGGAGGTCTGCGGCGAGCCCCTGCTCCTGGCCTGGTTCGACCGAGGCCGGGGCACATTCTCCCCCCAGGTCCCCTGTTGCCGGGAGGACAAGCCCTCCTGGCTGGCCTATGCCGAATCCCGGGGCGGAAATATTGTCATCAGCCTCAATGAGGCGGATTTTGTCTTTGTCTTTCGGGGGCTGCCGGGTTAGAGCGGAAGAAAGGTTGGTTTGCATCGGTTTAGCTGGTCAGTGGGTTCTGATAAGTGGAGGATTGGATGAAACTTTGGAAGACCGCGGTTCTGGCGCTATTTTTGGTCTTGTGCCTCTTGGCCTGCTCCAGGGACGATAAAAAAGAATCTGCCCCCAAAGATGCACCGGGTTATCTGAATCGAGGCCTGGCCTTTGTTAAGCAGGGCGATCCGGGGCGAGCCATTGCCGATTTCGACCAGGCGCTGAAACTCAACCCCAAGTTTGCGGAAGCCTACTTCAACCGCGGCCTGGTTTATAGTCAGCGAAAAGAGGCGGACCGGGCCATCGCCGATTTCACTGAGGCCCTGAAGTTCAAGGACAAACTGGCGCCGGCCTTCCTGCATCGGGGTCTGGCCTATTATCAGAAAGGCGAGCTGGACCGAGCCATCTCCGACTTGAGCGCCGCCCTGGAACTTAATCCTGATCTCCCCCCGGCCTATAATTACCGCGGGCAGGCCTATCTGCAGAAGAAGGAATGGGACCGGGCCATCGCCGACGCCAACCGCACCCTGGATTATAATCCCCAGTCGGCGGAAGGTTTTACGGTCCGGGGCAAGGCCGATGAACAAAAAGGGGCGGAAAGCGCGGCTCTGACTGACTATGACCGGGCCTTGAAGGCCAACCCCCAATATGGGCCGGCTTATCTAAACCGCGGCCTGCTCTTTATGAAAAGGGGGGAGACGAAACGGGCCCTGGAGGACCTCAGCAAGGTCCTGGAATTAGACCCCGGTGAGGCCGGCGCCTACTATAACCGGGGCGTAATTCATCTGGCCCAGGGAGAATATGAGGCGGCCATTGCCGATTTCAGCCGCGCCATGGAGATCAACCCCAAGGACGCCGAGGCTTACAGCAAGCGGGCCTCCATCTATCTGCAGCGGCAGGAATGGGACCGGGCCTTAACCGATTTAAACCAGGTCCTGCTTCTCGCCCCCAAAAAAGGCTCCGCTTATTATGATCGCGGGCTGGTTTACGTCAAAAAGGGAGACCTGGATCGAGCCCTGGCGGACTTCAACCGGGCCCTGGAAATCAATCCCGCGGCGGCGGCGGCCTACTATCAGAAGGCTGCAATTTTAGAGAAGGCCGGGAAAAAGGAGGAGGCTTTGGAGGCTTATAAGGCCTTCCTCAAATTTGCCGCTCCGGAAGCGGAAAAAGAGATTAAAGAAGCCAAAGAACGGGTCAAGGCCCTGCAGCTCCCGGAAAAAAAGGAAGCGGCCGTTCCTGGCCGCCCCCGGAAGCCCTAAGGGCTCAGTTCTGCTACCTGCCGTAGTAACCCGTGATGGTGGCGCGGGCCAGCACCTTGCCCTCCAGCGCCCGTTGGAATCCCGCCAGACCGCCCCCGGCCTGGACCTGGAGCCGCGGCACGCTCAAGGCATAAAGAGTGACCACGTAAGGATGGTCGCCGGAGCCTTTGGGGGGCTGGGGGCCGCCGTAACCCAGCCGCCCCCAGGAATTCTCCAACTCCACCGCCCCCGGCGGCATCTTCCGGCCCGAGGCGCCTTCCGCCAGGGAGACGGCGTCGCCGGGGAGGTCCACCACCAGCCAATGCACCCAGTTCCGGGCCACCGGGTGGGGATCAACCATGGACAGGGCGAAGGATTTGGCGCCCGCCGGGGCCCCGGACCAAGTCAGGGGAAGTGACAGGTTTTGGCCGCCGGCTCCCGGCATGACATATGGCTGGGGAATCTTACCGCCGTCGCTGAAGGCTGGGGATGAGAGCTGCATGGTTGCACCTCCTGCAATTAAGGGGATGTTGAGCATCAGGGAAAGGGCCATCAGCAGGGCTGACCAGCCAAGCTTATGCATGAACCCCTCCACTTACTTTGAACTTGAACCCTGTCAGTCAGCCGGCGCCCTGCCCTTCCAGATAAAGCTTTAGGGCCATGGCGGCGTTATAGGTCTCTTCCCGGGAACCATAGACCAGGGTGAGGTCGCCCTGCCGGGCCTTGGCCCGGAGCAGCTCAACCAGTTCGCCTTTTGCCTCCAGTTCAGCCCAATAGCGCCGGCAGAACTCCTCCCATTTCTTGGGGTCGTGGCCGAACCACTTGCGCAGTCCCGGACTGGGGGCCACCTCCTTGAGCCAGAGGTCCAGGGCCCCCTCCGCCTTGCTCAGGCCCCGGGGCCAGAGGCGCTCCACCAAGGCCCGGAAGCCGTCAGCCGCCGCGGCCTGCCGGTAGGCCCTTTTCAATTTGATCATGACTCACCTCAAGCGCCAGGATTCTCCTCCAGTCTTCTCTTAATGTAGTCGGCCCACTGGCTGGCGGGGTTCAACTCCAGGTACTGCTTCCAGTGGTTCTTGGCCCCGGAAAGATCTCCGATGCCCTCCAGGACCATGGCCAGGTTGAAATGGGCGTCGGCGAACTCGGGGTCTTCGAGGACGGCCTTTCGGTAAAAGAGGGCGGCGCTGGCCAGTTCCCCGCGGCTTTCCAGGAGATTGGCCAGATTATAATTGGCCTCCACGTGGTCGGGGTTATTCCCCAGGGCCGCCAGGTAACGGGCCGCTGCGGCCTCCTCGGCGCCGGCCAGGTAGAGCAGGTTCCCCAGGTTCACCAGGGCATCGGCGTGATCCGGCCGGGCCGCCAAGAAGGTCTCATATTTCCGCCGGGCCTCCGAGAGCCGGCCGGCCTCTTCGTCCTCCAGGGCCTGAAAGAACAGGTCCTCAGAGGCCTCAGTGGGCAGGGGCACGGGCCGCCGCTCCAGGCCCTCGAAGTCGAGGCACCGTTGCCCCTCGGGGGTAAACTTCACCCGGTTCTTGCCCAGGATGAGCCGGTCCTGCTGTACGGTGACCCGGACCTCCGCCAGGGGCTGCTTGAGGTCCGGCATCAGTTGGCGCAACTTGGCCACACATTTGCTGATTTTGCCCAGGGAAATCCCCTGGCGGCGCAGGCGGCTAACGGTCCGGAAGGCCACCAGGGCCTGGAAATCAAACCAGAGGGCGCCCCGGGTTTTTTGCCGGTGAGGAATCAGGCCCTTCCGGTCCCAGGAGCGGATTTGCCCTTCCGAGATGCCCAGGAGCCGGGAGATTTCCCGCTGATCGAAAAGCTTTTTCACGGCAGCAGCCCCTCAAAGGCCGGAGCCCGGAAATGGCCCCGGGGGGTGATCTCGTGAAAACTCACCCGGCAGCGGAGTTGGGGGCGCACCCAGTGGATGCCCTTAACCGTCTCATTCAGGGGCGCCGGTGGATTTTCCACCCTCAGGGCCCCCAATTGACGGCTGAGGGACTGCAGCTCCGCCTCGGAAAACCCGCTGCCCACCAGGCCCCGATAGAGCCAGCCCCGGGGCTCTCGGCTGGCCAAGGCCAGGGAGCCAAAAGTCTCTCCCCGGCCCCCGCGGCCCGGGGAATAGCCCACCACGTAGCACTCCATGGCGCCCCGGGGTTTGATCTTGAGCCAATGCCGGGAACGTTGCCCGATAAGATAAGGACTGGCCAGGGCCTTGGCCATAATCCCCTCCAGCCCCTGGGACACCGCCTCCTGGAAAAAGGCCTTGCCCTGCCCCTCGATGAACCGGGATTCCACCACCAGGTCGGAGTCCGGCAGGATGGTGCGCAGGACCCGTTTTCTCTCCCGCAAAGGGACTTCCAGATACCTCCGGTCGTTGAGGAAGAGCAGGTCAAAGGCGATATAGGTGGCCGGCAGCCGCCGGGACATGAGGTCAATCTTGAAAGGATCGCTGAGTTGCTCCCGCTGCTGCAACCGGCGAAAATCGGCCTGGCCTTCGGACAGAACCACCAGTTCTCCGTCCAAGATGGCGTTGTTGATCCTGAATTTTTCGGCCAATCCCCCGAGTTCGGGATACCTGCCGGTAATATCCTGGAGCCGCCGGTTTTGCAGGCGTATCCGCCCGTCCTGGAGAAACAGCAGGCAGCGGCTGCCGTCCCACTTGATTTCGAATAGATGCTTAACCGAGTCGAAGGGCTTGCTGGAGTAGGCCAGCATCGGCGCGATTTTTTCCGTGAGCAAAGAGCGGCGAGTCGTAAATAGTCTGTCCGTAACCGCCATCTCTGCTCCTTGGCTTTAGGGCTCCGGCGGCAAGCCGACCGCGGACCGCCGCTCGCGGCAAGCTCTCACTTCCACACCCCGTCAATGGGGGTCCGGCACTTGGGGCACTTGCCGTCCTGCAGGTGATAGCGCCGGATGCTGTAGCCCAGGCGCTCGATGAGGACCTCCTGGCAGCTGTAACAGTAAGTGCTCTCCCCGCCTTCGCCGGGAATGTTGCCGGTGTAAACGTAGCGCAGGCCCTCCTTCAGCCCGATCTCCCGGGCCTTACGCAAGGTGGCGGCCGGGGTGGCGGGCCGGTCCATCATCTTGAAAGTGGGATGGAAGGCGGTGACGTGCCAGGGGATGTCCGGGCCCACGCCCTTAATGAACTGGGCGATTTCGGTGAGTTCCTCGGGGGAGTCGTTTTGGCCGGGGATGACCAGGGTGGTGACCTCCAGCCAGACCCCCAGTTTCTTGAGCCGGGCGATGGTGTCCAGCACCGGCTGGAGCCGGGCCTTGCAGACCTTGCGGTAAAAATCGTCCCGCATGCTCTTCAGGTCAACGTTGTCGCCGTCAATGAATTCCGCCAGGGCGGTGGCCGAGGCCTCGGTCATAAAGCCGTTGGAGACAAAGACGTTTTTCAGGCCCTGCTCCCGGGCCAGTTTTCCCACGTCCTGGGCGTATTCCATGAAGATGGTGGGCTCGGTGTAGGTATAAGAGATGCTGGCCGAATGGGAGGCCAGGGCGTAGGCCACGATGGCCTCCGGCTCCCGTTCCTCCCCCCGAATCAGGCCGCCGTGAAGCCGGGGATACTGGGAAATGTCGTAGTTTTGACAGTGGAGGCACATGAAATTGCAGCCCACCGTGGCGATGGAGTAGGAGCGGGTGCCGGGCAGGAAGTGGAAAAGCGGCTTCTTTTCGATGGGATCGATGTGCTCGGCGATGATTTTGCCGTAGTTGAGACTGAAGAGCTCGCCGTCCCGATTTTGCCGCACGTGGCAGAGGCCCCGTTTTTCCGGGTCAATCTTGCACTCATGGGCGCACAAATGGCACTGGACTTTGCGGTCCTCCAGGCTTTCCCAGAATCTGGCTGGCAGCATAGGCCCTCCTCGGGGTGGGGTGATGTCTTAAGTTATAATCTCCGGTTAACGTTGTAAAGGTTTTCCAAAGGACGGACAGCCGGATGAGTTTGATTTGCCTGGGAATGACTGGGACGGCCCGGGATGAGCAGGGCAACTTCCGGGGGAAATTTCCCCCGAAGGCCACGGTGCGGCCTTGTCAGGCGGCGTTTCCTGTGTTACATAATTAAGTTGGATGGTGGGCGTAGCTCAGTCGGCAGAGCTCCAGGTTGTGGCCCTGGCGGTCGCGGGTTCAAGTCCCGTCGCTCACCCCAATAATTTCAATGGGTTAGGC
>CAZOCQ010000024.1:0-21766 GCA_964578335.1 uncultured Desulfobacca sp. | reverse complement strand
TGGGCGCCACGGTGATCATCGGCGTGCTCATCGTGGTGGCCGCCACCGTCAATGAAGGGGTGCTGCTCCTCACCTTCGCCGAAGAGCTGCGGCAAAAGTTAACATTGACGCCGCTGGAGGCGGTGATTGAAGCCGCCAAAATCCGCCTCCGGCCCCGGATGATGATCGCCCTGGCCATCATCTTCGGCTTTATCCCCCTGGCCCTGAACCTGGAGGAAGGCGGCGAAATGCTTCAGCCCATGGCCGCCGGGGCCATCGGCGGCCTGGCCCTGGGCCTGTTCGTGGCCCTCTTTCTGATGCCGTGTCTTTATGTGCTCTTCCAGCGCCGGAATGCCGGTTTGCGGCCGCAAAGCGAAGGGCAATTAAGATGAAAAGAAGATCGGATATGATGATAAATCGAGTGACGGCGCGTCAGGAAATATCCTGGGCTGCCGGTCTGATAATCCTGGCGGTGCTGCTGGGCTTCATGTTCCACTGGCCCCTGGTGCGGGCCTCCTTTCGGGGCAACCTGACCGCGCTGCTTGATCAGAAGCGCCAGGAACGCCGGGAGGCGCAGTTCCAGGGAGTAAAGACGTTGGATTTGGCGCAGGCCTATCAAACCTGGCAGGAAAAGCAAGCCCTCTTCGTGGACGCCCGCCCGGCCGCAGAATATCAGGAATTGCACGTCCAGGGAGCGCTGAATGTGCCGCCGGAAACCTGGGCCGAGCTTTCGGCTTCCGAATTGCTGAAATTGGATAAGAGGCGGGAACTGGTGGTCTATTGCAGCCAGGAGAGCTGCGACGACGCCCTCAAACTGGCCAAAAAGCTGCGGGAGGCCGGGTTTACCCGGGTGTCGGCCTTCACCGGGGGCTTCCGGGCCTGGGACGAAGCCGGCTACCCGGCGGACATCGGCCGATAAGTGAAACAAAGGGGGGAGATTTGTCAGTCTCAGCTATGCGGTTCGCTGCGTTGGCGCTAGGTCTGGCCCTGGCCGGGGTTTTCGTCTATACAGGCGTCCAAAAGACCCTGGCCCCCTATGAGTTCGCCGAGGCCATCCTGGCGTACCAACTGCTGCCCTCAGCCCTGGTGGGAGTGGTGGCCGCCACCCTGCCCTGGGTGGAGCTGGTTTCCGGGTTTTCCCTGGCCCTGGGATGCCTCCTGGGAAGCCGGCGGTTTGCCAACCCGTTCCCGGTTGGAGCTGTTTTGCGGCGCAGTGGGCTCCTGCTGATCCTGGGCCAATCGCTGCTGTTCGTCGCCGTGCTGCTCCTCACCATGGCCCGGGGCCTGAAAATCGACTGCGGCTGCGGCCTCTTTATGGAGCGGCAGGTGGGCTGGGGGGCGCTCCTGGAAGACGCCGTGCTCTTGGGGGTGCTGGGGTGGCTCTACTGGTGGGAAGGCCGGACCGGGAACCGGCACCCCTAGAGCCGGCGAACCGCGGTTTCGCTAGCCCAGGTGCGACTTCAACCCCCGGTTTTTCTGCTCCTTCAGGCGTTTGACAAATTTCTTGAGGAGGCGCAAGGCCTCGCCCGCGTCGCCGTCCAGCACCGCGCTCTCCATCTGCTGAAACTCATCCGGGGTCATGGTCAAAACCACCGGGGGCATTTCGCTCTTGTCTGACATCTTTATTTCTCGGGAGAATTCTTGTAATCGTTATCTTTTCTCTTCCCCAAGTCCCGACAAATGGGCTCAGGCCATTGGTAACCGCTTACCTTTTCCACCGCAAACGACTCTTGCAGGGGTTTGGTTACCAGGCGGCGGGCATAATTCCACTGGAGTTCCTGGAAAAGATCAAGGTCCTGGGGAGTGAATTTGCCTGATTCAATCTTTTTCATTTGGGTCCTGACTTCCGTAGGGTAGGCCTCCGGCCTGACGCGCACCCGCACGGTTTCGCCGGTGGAAACCTTTTGGACGATGAATTCGCTCTCCTTGAGGGCGTTATTGATGTGATGGCTGGCAAACCGCAGTCTGGCCCCGGTGAGGTAGGCCGCCACATCGCCGCCGCAGGCGGAGTTATTGGAGATGATACGCAGATCGGTGCGGTCGATGACGCCGTCGGGGAAAAGCCGGTCGAAGGCCAGCCGCAAAGCCCCGGCGCTTTCCACCAACCCGCCGCAGAAATGTCCGTGAAATTTGATCAGGTCCTTAAGGGTGATGACCTTGGTCGTCTTGGCATAACGCCCGTATTTATTGGTGGTGTCACGGACCTGGAAAGAGGGCGAATGTGGACTGGCGCCCAGCCATCCGGGGAAATACCATTCCGGGGTGACGTCTTTAATAGCCAAAGGACCTGCATCCAGAGCACCAATCGGGGCGGTAAGCAAAAAAGCCATAACCACCAGCGGAACACCCAGTTTGATGAGGATATTCATAGACATTTTACCACCGCGAGCCGGTCGCTGATAAATTCCGGCCTCCTCAGAAAATCGGCGTGCCTAAAGCCGGCGCACCGCCTCTTTGACCCGGTCAATTTCTTCCCGTTTGAGATTCAAGTCTTTGTTTTTGTCGAGGCCCAGAGCGGTGATCACCAGGTAACCACGGAGAGGCACTTCTGCCTGTTCCAGCACGCCTTTGGCGCAGCCGACCTCGCAGCCGTCAATGACCACCAGATTATCGATATCCCGAGCCGACTGGACAAAGCCGCTCAGATGCGCCCCCACCCCCGCCAGGCAGGAGAGCTTGCCGAAACCCTCCTGGGTGAGCTCTATGGCGGCCTGGTTGGACAACTGCCCCACGTTGGAGCCTCCCGAGCAGGCCAAAATCATGGTGGTAATTGTGGGCTGACAACAATCCTGAGACATAGGATTAAATCTCCCTATCATTCAAGGTTTATTCGGGATGCAAACAATTTCCCTATGTAGATATCTTTATATCCGGTTAACTGAATATAATCAAGAAATTTTCCAGTTGTGTATGTCAAGTTCTGCAAATTGGTTTAGGCATACAGGTTTTTAGTTTCTCCCGAGTTTTGTAGGCGAAGCCGCGGAGGGCCGCCGAGAATGGGCCTCAAATTGCTCGTCGGAGGCGGCCCGGAGCGGCGTCCTCACGCGGCCAGGCTCAACCGCAGTTTCTTGTGCTCCTTTAGAAACTCCATGTTGAGGTACCGATTCGGCGTCATCAAAAGTGGAGAATATCAACGGCGTTGCCCAATGCCAGCTTGTCCATCGACATAAGAAATCTCCGTAGCCAAGACCATGATTAACCGGGCCTTTGACAATGACCTGGTGAACGGCTCCACTGTCAAGGCTTTCCGACGGCTGAAACGCAAGCTCAAGAAGGCAGCCAGCGCCCGGAGGCGGGCGCTGAGCGTGGCTGAATTTATGCGGCTCTTACGGGAGGCCCCACTCCACCTCAAAGCGATGATCACAGTGGCCTACAACACCGGCATGAGGCTGGGGGAGTTGCGGAACTTGAACTGGCAGAATGTTGACCGGGAGGCGGGGACCATTCGGTTGCCGGCAAAGTTGGCGAAAGAGTCCCGGGCCAAGGTGATTCCCATCAGCCACCATGTCAAGCGGGTTTTAGAGGAAATGCCAATCCGGCGCACGGTGAAAACCAACATGGTCAACGCGGGTGTTGACCATGTGCACCGGGGTCTAATGTTAGGGCATAGCCTGAAAGGATGGACGTCCATTACATGGCTCCGTCCGAAGATGACTTGATCCATGGCCCGATACACGGCCTGGCTGGATGGCCAAAGGCAAAGTGTGGACCAAAACGTTGACCAAGGCGGGAAAAATAGCTGATCAACAAAGCTTAACCATTTGAAATCATTGGCGCGCCTGGCAGGATTCGAACCTGCGACCCACGGATTAGAAGTCCGTTGCTCTGTCCAACTGAGCTACAGGCGCGGTGCGCCTATTGTATCTCATCTTCGGCCCGGGGGCACCATGGAAACGCATTTTTCCCCTGCCTCGCTTTTTATCAGGGACGCGCCAGGCGGTCCCCCGGGGGTTCTAAAGTGAGCGCGGGGCCCTTGATATTTTAGGTTGACTGTGACTAAAGCTTAGCGGTCAGGGGTCAATGGCGGCCTTGGCGCACAGGGCCTGATAAGTCTCCCCGTCCAGGTCCTGGCCGGCGGGGAGGCCGGCGGCGATGCGAAAAGCGGCCAGGGCAGCCCGGGTGCGATTTCCCATCACCCCGTCAATCTTTCCCGGACTGTAGCCGAGATAGAGCAGGGCCGCCTGGGCGGTGCGCACCTCCAGATTGGGCAGGGAGCCGCTGGAGAACCGCTGGTACTGCTGGGCCAGCTTAATGTCGTATTGGTTCTGGGCGTAATTGGCGCCGTTATAGACTCGGGCAAAACCGGCCCAATCATGTTGCCGTAGTCTTCTGGCCAAATCGTTGGCCACGAGAAAATTGGCCATGGCGGCCAGTTGGGCGTCTTCGCCGATTTTCATGGCCTCCACCATGGCCGCGGAGTTGTCGAATCCGGCGATGTCGTGGTTGAAACCCATTACCTGTCCCATGCCCCAGGAGGCCGCCTGCAGGGCCGGCTCCACCCCCAGCCCGTCCCGCTCGCACAGGGCCAGGGCCTTCTCTATCCGGTTATATTGACTCGCAAAGGTCCCGTAGCCGCCGGCCGGCCCGGAGATGTCCGGGGCCTCTTCATTGTAGGCCCCGTCAGTAAATTTTCTGAACTTGTGGCGCTCGAACAACATTTGCGGCCGGCGCTCCGCCCGGAAGCCGAAGCCCTGGGTGACGCTGGCGGTTTCCACCTCAACCACGGTCCAGATATAGGCGGCGTCGGTCGGACCCATTTCCAGCAGGTCAAGGGCCGCCATGAGTCCTTGACGCGTAAGGGGCTGTCCTTTGCCGAAAAAATCCATTTTGCACCTCCTGGTTTAGGGTTACGAACCGGTCTGCGGTGAACCAACTCCGCCGGCTGCCTCGTTGCTGCAAGAATAGGCATTTTTTTGGATTTGTCATCATGGATCATATTTTTTCAAGATAATTCAGGCGAACCAAAGCATGGCGTCTTCTCAACAAATCCAATTGGTTAGCCATGTGATGCCCAGATGGTCGGCAGGATTTCATTTCCGCGGAGATTTTTCTTCAACGAAATTCCTTCTTTCCATTATACTCACCACAACAAACCCGAAGCCTCTCGTCGCTGAATAGAACTATATGGGTGAACCGGACGCCTCCACCTTCTGGACCCAGACCAAGGGCCTGACCTGGCCCTTCTGGGCGGTCAACATCATGGAGACCATCGAGCGCCTGGCCTATTACGGGGTGCGGCTGGTCATCCCTATTTACATCGCCCAGGCCGACGAGATCGGCGGACTACACTTCAGCCAAAGCGACAAAGGCTTCATCTTCCTGTGGTGGGCCCTGGTGCAGTCCATCCTGCCGGTGGTCACCGGCGGTTTCGCCGACCGCTACGGCTACAAGCGGCAGATCGTGCTGGCCATCTTTTTAAAGACCCTGGGCTATCTGCTGATGGGCACCCAGCGTACCTTTTGGCCGTTTTTTACCGGCTGCCTACTGTTGGCCGCGGGCACCGCAGTCTTCAAGCCGCCCATTCAGGGGACCTTCGTCAAGACCCTGACGGAAAAAACCTCCGGGGTGGGCTGGGGTTTTTTCTACATGGTGGTCAACGTCGGGGCCTTCCTGGGGCCGCCGGTGGCCCATTTTCTGCACGGCTATTCCTGGCCGACGGTTTTCTATGGCTGCGCCTTCCTGGTCAATCTCAACCTGCTCTGGCTGTTGACTTATCAAGAAGTGGAATCCGGGGCCGACCGGACCACCGGGCTCCGGCAGGTGGCCCTGACCACGGTCAGGGAAATTTTAAACGTCAGGCTCCTCCTCTTTATTGTAATTGTTTCGGTTTTCTGGGCCGTGCTGGAACAGCTCTGGGACATGCTGCCCAACTTCATCGTGGACTGGACCGACAGCACCGCTCTGGCCCGCCACCTGCCGCAGTTCATGCTCTCCCGGAACCTCTCCCGGGGCCCCCAGATCGCCCAGGAATGGGTGATCAATCTCAACCCCTTTCTGATCATTTTCCTGGTCGCCCCTTTTTCCTGGTACGCCAACCGGGTGATGCGCCGGCTGACCTCCATCTTTTTGGGCTTTATTTTTGTGAGTCTGGGGATTTATGTGGTGGGTTCCAGCCGGTCCATTTTTGTCTGCCTGGCCGGCATCTGCTGCTTCACTGCGGGTGAAATGATGTGTTCCCCCAAGATGCGGGAGTATCTGTCGGTGATCGCCCCGCCGGACAAAAAGGCCCTCTACATGGGCTACGCCAGCATCCCCTACGCCATCGGGTGGGGCTACGGCTCCTACCTGGGAGGGCGGCTCTATGAATGGTACGGCGAAAAGGCCAATCTGGCCCTTCGCTACCTCTCCGAAGTGCTCCAGGTCCGGGAACTCCCTCATCGTTCCCAGGCCTTCGCCCGGCTGACCGAGGTGCTGGGGCAGACGCCGGAACAGGTGACCCGGCTTTTATGGGACACCTACGATCCCAGTTGGGTCTGGAAGCCCTTCGCCGTCGCCGGGATACTGGCCGCCGCGGCCATGTTCGTCTTTATCCACTTCGCCAAACGCTGGAAGGATGTGAACGCTTAAAAGACCGCGGCGGCGGGAAGAAAAGGTCGGCTGTCAACCCGGGGCAGGAGCGCAAGTAAAGCTCAATTCAAAAATTTCTGATTACCAGGACCGAAGGGTCTTTGCCGTTACGCCGGCTGCTGCGGTCCAGGTTGACGGTGGGGATGCGGCGCCGGTAAACTTGAATTTGGTTGGCGCTGGTTTGCGGTTCGGCCAGGGAAGCCAGGTGGTGCTGGTAGGAATCGGTGACCCCGCGGCCCTGGCATAACTGGACCAGCAGGGGATAGGGGTTCAGGAGGTGGTCCGAGCCCAAGCCATGGTCGGCATAAACCTGAAAATGGAGGTGGGCGGGAGAGGTCAGGAGCCCGGTGCGCCCCACGTAACCCAGCAGTTCTCCCGGTTGCACCGGTTTGCCCTCCGCGATGCCGGGGGCGTAGCCCAGCAGGTGCATGTAACCATAGCCGCGGCCGTCCCGGCCCTGCATGATGAGGGTAATACCGCCTCCCCGGTAAACGGTCAGGGTGCGGATGACCCCGGCGGTGACGGCATAAACCGGGGTCCCCTCCGGCGCGAAGATATCCACCGCCCGATGCAGCCGCCCCCCGCTGCGGTAATCGCCGAAGGAGTCCCGGAAGGAATAAGGCCCGGCCACCGGGAAGCAGTAAAGCAGCTGGCTGGCGCCGCCATAAGTTAATGGTATCTGGCTCCAGGCGGTCCGGGGTTGAATGGCCTTAGGGAGAAAATGTTCGCTTTCCTCGACGGCCAGGGGCGCCGGCTCCGGGAGTTGGGGGGCACTGAGGCGGCGTTCCACCCCATCGGGACCTGAATAGGAGGCCGGCGACGGCAGAGGATTACGGTATCCTAACTTGGTCAGCAGTCCCATGAAATAACGGGCGCTCGCCCAAATTTGCACCTGGGCTCCCGGGGGAGTGACCAGGGGGGCAGTATCAGCCCTTCCCGGCAGAGCAGGGGGCGGCAGGGGGCCGGGGCTGAAAGTCTCTCCCTCCCAGAGAGCGGGGCCGCGCCCGGGGGTCAGGAGAACCCGGCGGCAGGCGGCGGGATCCAGTTCCGCCCGCCTGGCGCGCGGAAATTCCCGGTCGCTGAAATAATAGTAAGTCACCCCTTTTTTCTGGACCCGCAGGTAGGAGTCGGCCAGCGCGGCAGTATGGCCCAGCAGCAGGAGAAGCCCGGCGATGATGAACCATACTCCCTGGAGAAACATCGGGCCTCTCTTTTGCGAGTATTTGGCCAAAAAAATTCAAGGGAATCTTTGACAGCAGGAGAACAAGGCGCGGGGTCCCTACCTGCGTAACAAATTTCACCCTTCCGGTCAAGGCAAAAGTGGCTTTGCCTCCTGATTAAGGTTATAATGGCGCACTTCAAAGGTTTTGGCTGGGAAAAGCGAAACCAATCGCGGCAGCCTGGAAGAGCTTCGGCGAGCCCTGCTGAATCCGCCCATTTCATTCAAGGAGTGCTTCGTGACCTCACCGTATTTTCGCCTTACTACCCGGATAATTACGTCCCTGCTGCCCGTTTTCCTTACGGCATTATTGATCCTGCCTGGCCTTAGCCTGGCCCAGACCGGCGACGCGGCGGCGGCTAAAACCGCCCCCAGCGCCGCCGCGGCCCCTGCCGCCACGACCACCCCGGCGGCCCCTACTGCCCCTGACGCCGCCGCGCCCCCGGCCGCTTCGCCAGCCCCCGCCCCGCCGGCTGCCTCGGCGCCGTCGGGTCCAGCCGCCGCCGAATCCGCGGCCCCCGATGCTCCTGCCCCCGCCGCGGCGCCGCCGGCTAAAGGCAAGAAAGCGGCCAAGGGCAAGAAGCACGGCAAGACGCCCAAATGGCAACAGGCCGCCCCGCCGGGAAAAATCGCGCCCCCGGGCAAATACAATGCCGGCGAGGACCCGGAATATGCCAAGCAGTGCGGCTGGCCGGTGCAAACCCCGCCTATCCTGCCGGGGTCGATCCTGCCGCAGAAACGCATCGTGGCTTACTACGGCAACCCCAAATCCAAGAAGATGGGGGCTCTGGGCGAATACCCCAAGGACGAGATGCTGCGGCGCCTGAAGGTGGAAGTGGCCAACTGGGAGAAGGCTGATCCCTCGTTGCCGGTCCAGCCCGCCCTGCACCTGGTGGCGGTGGTGGCCCAGGGAGAGGCGGGCAAGGCCGGCAAGTACCGGATGATCCATCCGGACGCCCTGGTCAACGAGGTTTACGGCTGGGCCAAAGAAATAAACGGCATCCTTTTCCTCGACATCCAGACCGGCCATTCCAACATCCGGGACATTCTGCCGCGCTTCGAATGGATCCTGAAGAATCCGGACGTCCACCTGGGGATGGACCCGGAGTTCAACATGGGCAACAGCGGCAAAAAGCCCGGGACCAAGATCGGCACCTATGACGCCGCGGACATCAACTATGCCGCCGGCTACCTGCAAGGGTTGGTGAAAAAGTACAATCTGCCGCCCAAGGTCTTTATCGTGCACCGCTTCACCCGCAAGATGGTTACCAACGCCAGGCAGATCAAGCCCAGCTCCGAGGTGCAGATCGTCATGAACATGGACGGTTGGGGCGCCCCCTGGCTGAAGCGGGATTCCTACAAGGATTACATCGTCAAAGAGCCGGTGGAGTACACCGGCTTCAAGCTCTTCTATCACAACGACACCAAGAAGGGCGATCCCTTAATGACGCCGCAGGAGGTGCTGAAGCTCAACCCGAAGCCGATTTACATCCAGTACCAGTAAGAAGGACGCCGCCTGAATATCAACCAAGTCCCCCTTTTTCAAAGGGGGACTTACCCCTTACTTGGCCGGCCTTCCAGTCTCCGGCGCCTTTTCCCGGCCGGCGGCCCCCTCCAGGTTCTCCAGGATGGCGTGGACGAATTTGTCGGCGTAGGCCACAAAATCCCCCTCCACTACAAAACCGTAGCGAATGTAGCTCTCCGGCACATCCAGCCGAACCTTCTTGACGACTAGATAGATATTGGGATTGAGGGGCCCCGGCCCCCGGTAGCCGTAATAGAGGTTGGGAACATTCCGGGCGCGGACGAGGAGGCCGCTTTCATCCAGAATGGCGAGGCGCGGGTAGGTTGCCTGGCTCGGGTCCGGCCGGTCAATGGCCGCGCCCTTGACGATGAGGCCCAGGCCCTCCTGGTTGAGCTTCTGCAGGGTGGCCTCCAACTGCTCCAGGACCCGCTTTTTTTCGGCCAGGGGCGCCTTATGGAAGCGGTAAAAATAGCCGGCGGGGAACTGCTTGGCGCTGACGGCGTCGGCCGCGGCCGCGGCGGGGCCGCCGCCCATCACCAGCCAGAGTAGCGTCAGGGCCAGGCAGGTCTTGAAGTGCAGCATGGCAGCCAGGCGAAGCTAACGAAAGCTGATTTCCGCTTCCGGAGGCTCCAGTTCCGCCGGAAATTCCGCAAAGGGAAAAGGCCGCTCGCTGCTGTTTAAGGTGATGTAGCGCCACACCTTATAAGCGTAGGACACCACCCGGTTGGCGAAGGTGCGCACCGGTTCGCTGTGCTTCAGGGTAACCAGGAGCAGGACAAACTGGAACGCGGTGGTCACCAGGACGAGAAATTTCAGGATGCCGAAGATGGCGGCAAACAGTAGAGTGTACAGCAACCGGAGGCCGATCTGGCCGCGGGTCGGCGGTTCTTGGGGCTGCCCGGTTTCTAGAGGTTGCTCGTCCATAAGTCCTCCCAATGAGTTTCGAGTTTCGAGAAAAAACCACGGATGATGATTCCGTTTCATATCACTTGCTTTTTACTGGCTACCGGGCTCCTTCTCATTACAGGTCATAAAGCGCCCCGAATTTCTCGGTCAGATAGCCGATCAGGTAAGCGGGGTTCGGAGCCTCCCCGGTTACGGCCTGCACCAACTCCCGGGCCCGGTAGCGGTTGCCCTGGGAGTGGATTTTTTTCCGCAACCAATTAAGGAGCGGGGCAAAGTCGCCCCGGACGAAGTCCGCCTCCAGGTCGCCCAGGTCCCTTGCGGCCCGGGCGAAAAACTGGGCCGCATAAAGGTTCCCCAGGGTGTAGGTGGGGAAATAGCCCAGGTGGCCGGCGGACCAGTGGACGTCCTGCATCACCCCCTGGCTGTGGTCGGGGGGCGCCAGGCCCAGAAAGGCCCGCATCTTGTCGTTCCAGGCGCCGGGCAGGTCCGCCACCTGAAGGTCGCCCCGGACCAGGGCCCGCTCCAATTCGAAGCGCAGCAGGATGTGCAGGTTGTAAGTGACTTCGTCGGCCTCGGTGCGGATCAGGTCCGGCCTCACTTCGTTGATGGCCCGATGAAAGTCCTCCAGGGGCGCGCCCTGCAAGGCGGCAAAGGTCTGCTGCGCTTCCGGGTAAAAATAGCGCCAGAAGCCCAGGGAGCGGCCCACCAGGTTTTCCCACAGCCGGGACTGGGATTCGTGGATGCCCAGGGAGACGGTCCGGCCCCGGGGGCTGCCCCAATGCTCCGCCGGCAGCCCCTGGTTATAGAGGGCGTGCCCGGCTTCGTGCAGGACGCCGAAAAAGGCCATGCTGAAGCTGTTTTCATCGTAGCGCGTGGTGATGCGGGCGTCCCCCGGCCCGATGCTGGTGGAAAAGGGGTGGGCGGTGGGGTCCAGGCGGCCGGCCTGGAAGTCGTAGCCTATCCCCTCGGCGGCCCGGCGGGCGAAGCGTTCCTGGTCGGCCCGGGGAAAATGCCGGCGCAGCAGCTCCCGGTCCGGGCGGCGGGAGCTGCCCTGGATGGCCTCCAGCAGGCGGATGAGGGCGTCCCGCAGTTCGGCCAGCAGGGGGGCCAGGCCGGCGGCGGTCTCCCCCGGCTCGTAATCGTCCAGCAGGGCGTCGTAAGGCTCCCCGGCGTAGCCCAGGGCCTCGGCCTCCTGGCGCTTCAGGTCCACCAGGCGCGCCAGATAAGGCTGGAAGGTTTGCCAGTCGCTCTCGGGCCGGGTGCGCTCCCAGGCGGTCTCGCCTTCGGAAGCGGCCTGGGCCAGGGCCACGGCCAGGTCCTGGGGGATCTTGGTGGCCCGGTCATAATCCCGGCGCCATTCCCTGACGTTGACCGCCTCCGCGGCCAGCGGGTCCCGGACCAGGTCCGTGCCCTCCACCGCGGCCAGCATCTCCCCCACCCGGGGATCGGTGGCCCGTTGATGAATCCACTTGGCCAGCACGGCGAACTGGGCGTGGCGGTGATTCTGGCCCTTGGGGGGGATCATGGTGCGCTGGTCCCAGCCCAGCAACCGCCCCAGGGAACTTAGGTGGGCGGTTTCCAGGCTGTGCTGCCGCAGCCAGTCGTAGGCTTCTTTTGCAGTCATGGTGCTCTTTAATTTATCAGGTTGTCTGCTAATGATGGGATTATTGTCGCATGGCAGTTTTAATGTAGCCGCAGGCTTCAGCCTGCGCAAGCTAAAGCTTGCGGCTACATTAAACCAAAGGTAAATGCGAAATATTTTAACTCGATATCAGGGCTTGAGCCTGCGCCAGCAGCAGGGCGGCGGCCTTTTCCACTTCGGCCCGGGTGGTGGGCCGGCCGACGCTGAAGCGCACCGCGCCCCGGGCCGCCTCGGGGGAAACCCCCATGGCCGCCAGCACCGGGGAGACGGTCTCCCGGCCGCCGGCGTGGCAGGCGGCGCCCAGGGAGGCGGCCACCTCCGGGACCCCGGCCATCAAGTCGTGCCCGGAAATTCCCACAAAGGAGACGTTCAGGGTGCTGGGCAGCCGCGCCGCCTCCGGGCCGTTCAGGACCAGGCCGGGGAAGCCGGCCCGCAGCCGCTCGTGCAGTAGGTCTCGCAGGCTTTGGAGGCGGGCGGGGAGGTCCGCCGCCAGCCCTTCCCCCGCCAAGCGGCAGGCCGCGCCCAGGGCGGCCATATAGGGCAGGTTCTCGGTGCCGGCCCGACGTCCGGACTCCTGGGAGGCGCCCTCCAGCAAGGGGGTCAGCTTCCGGCCCCGGCGCACGTAGAGGGCCCCCACGCCCTTGGGGGCGTAAAACTTGTGCCCCGCCACGGTGAGGAAATCCACCCCCAATTCCTCCACGTCCACTTTGACCTTGCCGAGGCTCTGGGCCGCGTCGGTGTGCAGCGGCACCCCGGCCTGCCGGGCGATGGCGGCGATTTCCTTCATGGGGGCCAAGGCCCCGGTTTCGTTGTTGGCGTGCATGATGCTGATGAGGATGGTGTCGGGGGTCAAGGCCCGGCGCACCGCCTCCGGGTCCACCAGACCCTGTCCGTCCACCGGCAGGACGGTGAGTTTGAATCTGGGGGCTTCCAGGTACAGACAAGGATTCAGCACCGAAGGGTGCTCGGTGGCCGCGGTGATGATCCGGCCGGAGCCGCGGTTCCAGGCGACGCCCTTGAGGACCATATTGTTGGCTTCGGTGGCCCCGCTGGTGAAGACGATCTCCTCCGGGGCGCAATTCAGCAAGGCCGCCACCTCTTGGCGGGATTGCTGCATCGCCTCCCGGGCTCGCAGCCCCAAGGGGTAATCGCAACTCGGGTTGCCGAACTCCGGCCCCAGGAAAGGCTGTATGGCCTGCGCCACCTCCGGGGCCACCGGGGTGGTGGCGTTGTAGTCCAGGTAGATCATGCCCCCTCCTTCCGCCTCAGGCGTCTGCCGTCCCTGATTGACTTCCGCTTCCGGCCTTTGATATTGTAACATCAAATGGAGTTGGCGGGCGGGAATCATCCTCCGTCAGCAAGGAAATTCTGCATGTATCGCTCTTTGTCCCCCACCTTCTACCGCTTCGGGCGCTGGCTGTTGTGGCAGACCCTGAGGGGGCGGTTCACCTTGGAGGTCCGGGGTCTGGAACACCTGCCGGCCCGGGGACCGGCCATCATCTGCCCCAAACACCAGCGCTGGGAAGACATTCCCCTGGTCGGCAACGCCTTGCCGCCGCCGCTGCATTACATCGCCAAAGTGGAGCTCTTTCAGCGCCCGCTCATCCGGGAAATGTTGGGCGCCCTGGGCGGGGTGCCGGTGGACCGCCAGAACCCCCGGGCCACCCTGTCTTCCTTCAAGCGCCTGGCGCCCCTGCTGGAAGAGCGGGCCTACGTGGTGCTGTTCCCGGAAGGCACCTATTTCCGGGACGCGGTTGGTCCGGGTAAACACCGTCTCATCCAACTCCTCTTAAAGCTGCAAAACCGCAACGGCCTGGGGCTGCTGCCCTTCGTGCCGGTGGGAGTGGCCTACCGGCCCCTGGCCCGGGGCTACCGGGTGGAAGTTACCCTGGGCCCCGCCCTCTACGCCGCCCGACCGCGCCAGGCCTCGGCCCTCACCGCCGCCCTCATGGACCGGATCGCCCGTTTGTCAGGTTTTTGACCTATCCTTGTCCTGTCTGTCACGAAAAGTCTTTATTGGTAGCGCAGGCTTCCAGCCTGCACCTTAGGTTTGGCGGGCGCGGAGGCCCGCTCTACCAAACTTTTTCATGATTTACGGGTGGGCCAGTAGCCCATGAGGAACTGACGTAAAAGTTGCTTAATCTTGTGTAGAACAGCCGCCCCCGGCTGTTCTGGCACAGGTTGAAAACCTGTGCCACCAATTCCTTTCAGGCTTTGCGGGTGGGCCGCAGGTCCATGAGGAGATGTTCTGAATGTCCTTCGTAGGGTGCGTTTCATGCGCCGGAAATGGTGCGTAATACCAAGTTGCGATCATAAAGGTAATAAAATGTAGCCGCAGGCTTCAGCCTGCGCTTGGGCATCAGCAATCTGTGCCACGAGAAATTACCTGTTTGAAAGCAACTTGGTATAAGACGCACCCGGCGGGAAAACGCCAGGCCGGCGGTTTTGCATTTTCAGGGTTTTAGGTAAGCAGAAGTCCCATGAATGGCTCGTCCCAAGACCAGCCGAGAGCCAGGATAGGTTTGCGCTGAAAGCTAAAAGCTGAAAGCTGAAAGCTATTCCACCGGCAGGGCCACCGTCACCCAGGTCTCGCCGCCGTAGCTGTCCACGGTAATCTCGCCGCCATAGGGCGCCAGCAGGCGCCGGGCCATGAATAACCCCAGGCCGGCCCGGTCGTGCCGGAGATCCCCCTTGGTGGTGAAAAAGGGCTCAAAGATGCGGGGCCTGATCTCCGGGGGAATGCCGCCGCCGTTATCGCCCAGACGGAGGAGGCGCCGGCCGTCTTCCAGCGCGCTGGCCACCACCAGACGGGGCCGGGCCGCGCCCTCCAGGGCCTCCAAGGCGTTGTCCAACAGGTTGCGAAAGCACTGGCTGAAGTCAATATAATAGCCGTAAAGGGGCGGCAGTCCCTCCTGGAAGTGAAATTGCTTCTCCACCCGGTGTTTGAAAAAGGGCTGGGACAGGTAAAGCTCCAACTCCCGGCGGCAAACCTCATTCAAGTCCATCTGGAGGCGGTCTTCGCCGTCCTCGTGGGCGCCCTGCCGGACAAGGTGGCGCACCAGAGCCTGGATCCTCTCCAACTCCCGGCGAAACTGCTGGAGCTTCCGTTCCCGATATTGGTGCAAGACCTGCAACCTATCCCCGGCGGGGGGCGGCATTTCCGGCAGAATCTTTAATTCTTCCCGCGATTTTTGCTCCAAGAGCTCCAGTTGAAAGAATAAGACTTGCAGGGGGTTATTCAGGCGGTGGGCCAGCCCCAGGCAGAGCCGGCCGCAACCGGAGTGGCGATAGAAGCGGACCAGTTCCCGCAGACTGCGCTCCAGGAGAACCTGGGCGCCGGGAAGCCGGGGCGCTGGCCAAGCCTCCGGGGAGAAGGGCGGGACCGGCGCGGCGGGGGGCTCCGGGGCCGGGGTTTCCCTCTGGCCCAAGTCACCGGTTGCTGGAATTTCCGGCGGCAACAGCTCCTTCATTACCCCCCCACGGCCAAGGTCCGGCGCGACTTGCAGGTCTCTCTGCCTGGCGTCGCAGCTTTTTTCGGGAGCAAATCCACTGAACCGGCTCCGCCCAGGCGGCGGCCGGCCTCCTCTATTTAATTGTCGGGCCGATCACTTAATTACTTAAAGGAAACTTGGCTGTAACGAGGGCAGGGCGGTAAAAAAATTCCCCCCTGAAAAACCGGCAGGTCAGGAGGCTTGCAGGGGCAGGCGGATGGTGACCGTGGCGCCGCGGCCCACTTCACTGGCGAACTCGATCTGCCCCCGGTGCTGTTCGATGATCCCCCGGCAGATGGTGAGTCCGAGGCCGGAGCCCCCTTCCTTGGTGGAAAAAAACGGGGTAAAGAGGGATTTCAGGTGTTCCGGCGCGATCCCCAGGCCGGTGTCCTGGATGGCCAGGATCAGGTGACGGTTCCGGACCGCGGCGCTGACGGTGACCTTGCCACCCTGGGGCATGGCCTCCAGGGAGTTTTTCAGAAGATTGAGCAGAACCCGGCGGAGCTGGTCGGGATCAAAGGGAAACGGCGGGATGGGCTCCGGCGCCTGGAGGACAAAATCCACCCTTTTGGCGGTGAAATCATCCTCCATGAATTCAGCCACCTCCCGGATGAGGGCCGGGAGGTCTCCCGCCACCGGGTGGGTCTGGGCGATGCGGGTAAAGCCGCTCAAATCGGCGAGGAACTTCTCCAGGCGCTGCACCTCCTGGCGGATGAACCCGAGCTTGCGCCGGACCCCTTCCGGCAGCTCCTCCTGGCGCTCGCCCTGCCGGGCAAAGCCGCCGATGGCGGCCAGGGGATTTTTAATCTCGTGGCTGACGTGGGCCACCATCTTGCCCAGGGTGGCCAGGCGCTCCTGGCGCACCAACTCCTCCTCCAGGCGCTTGCGTTCCCGCAGGTCCCGGAAATAACCGACGATGCCGATCTCCCGGCCTCTATCCCGCAGGAGGCGGGCCGACAGCCAGATGGGGACCAGGCTGCCGTCTTTGTGGCGGGCCAGGGTTTCATAATTTTCCAGAGCGCCGGCCCCGCCATGGCCCGGACAGTAAATGAGCTGCTTGATGCGGTGGGCCTGGTTGGCCGGATAAAAGTCCGCCGCCTTCATGACCCCGATGACTTCTTCGGGCCGGTAACCCAGGATGCGGGAGGCGCCTTCGTTAAAGATGAGAATATGGCCCAGCATGTCGTTGACGATGATGCCGTCCATGGAGGCTTGCAGCAACATGTGCTCCAGCTCGTCCAAGCGGCGCACCTGGGACTCCAGGCTGAACATCCGGGTGACGTCCCGGAAGGTGCACAGCGTCCAGGCGGCCTCCTGGCCGTCCACCAGATGGTAGAAGGTGCCTTCGTAAACAAACCTCTGGTCCTGCGCCTCCCGGGTGAGGATGTGCCTCATGGGGAAGTCGGGGCCGAGCTCCAGGGGACAAAAGCCCGCCTCCTCGCCGGCGGCGCTGGTGAAGGGGTTCCCCAATTGGAGGCAGCTACGGCCGAAAACCGCCTCCCATTCGAGGTTGAAATGCTCCAGGAAGGAGGCGTTGGCGTAAACGATGCGGCGCTGTTCATCCAACACCAGGGTGAAGACATCCCGGAGACTGTCCAACAGCCGGGCAAAGAGTCCCGTCGGAGGGCGCCGCCGGGCCGGTTGATCCTGGGTGGTCATAGCATATAAGTAGGGCCTGACCGGGCCGGATGCAAGCCCTCTGTTCTCTCGGAAGGCGACTCCGGCCTAAAGGCAATGCGGTTCACTTAAGCGTCCTGTAGGGGCGGGGTCTCCCCGCCCTCGTTTGGGATGCTCCATCAATTGGGCGGGAGAACCCCGCCCCTACAAAATAATTACACTGAATAATGCTTAAGTGAACAGCATTGGGCCTAAAGGATTAAAGCCCCAGGCGGTTAGAAAAAATCGGTGAGGTAGGGGTTGGTCTGCTTTTCCTGGCCCAGGGTGGAGCTGGGGGCCTCGCCGTAGTCGTGGCCGGGCCAGATGCGGGTGTCGTCGGGCAGGGGCATGAGGCGGCTCTCCAGGGAGGCGATCAGCCGGTCCAGGGAGCCCCCGGGCAGGTCGGTGCGGCCCGCGGCCCCCACGAACAGGGTGTCGCCGGTGAAGAGATGACCCGGAAAATAGAGGCAGATGGCGCCGGGGGTGTGCCCGGGGGTGTGGAGGACGGCGGCTTCCTGGCTGCCTAAGGGCAGGCGCTGGCCGTCTTCCACCAGCAGGTCGGCCCGGGTCAGGGGCGGGAAGCCCTCCCGCCGGGCCTCGGCCTGCATCTCCGGGGAAGAGAAGAATTCCCAGTCCAGCCGGTGGATGACGATGGGGGCGCCGGTGGCCGCGGCCCAGAGATCATTGCCGGCCACATGGTCGGCGTGCCCGTGGGTGTTGACGATCCAGCGCAGCCGCCAGCCGTTTTGGCTCAAGCGCTTCTCCAGGACCGGGGCCGGGCCGCCCGGATCAATGAGCAGCGCCTCTTTACCATCCGGACAGGCCACCAGATAGGTGAAAACCCGATAAGGCCCCACGGCTTCGGTGAAGATCTTCAAGGGCAAGGTTATTTACCCAGCCAACCGAAGAGCATCTGCTGGGTGCGCATGGAGTAAATCATGGCCTTGATGCTGCGTTTCTGGGCCTGCTCGTACTCCGCCTTGGCTTCCCGCTGATATTTGATGGAGAGCTCCTGCTGGGTGGCTTCCAGTTGGGCGCTCTTTTTCTCTTTTTCCTCGGCGGATTTCATCAGGCGGTCGGCGGCCGCCTGCTCATCGGCGCACAATTTCTGGTTGATGGCTTCCTGCTGCTCCTCCTTGGGAGTCAAAGCCCGCTCCTTTTGCTCCTGGCCGCACTCCTTCTGCAAAATGGCGAACAGGGACTTGGCCTCCTTGGCCATGGCCTTGGCTTCCGCGGTGTACTGGGCGTTGAGCTTCTTTTCGGCGTTGTCCAGCAGGGTCACAGCCCGCTTGTAAAGGATCTTGTGATCCGGGCCGCAGGCCGGCTTTGGGGTCGTCGGCGGGGTTTGGGTTTGAGTTTGGGCCAGAGCCGCGCCGACAAATCCGAGAATCAGGCAAAGGGTGAATACCAATGACGCCAAGCGAGGTTTGGTCATAAACAGATCCTTTGGTTAGTGGAGTCTGAAGGTTTCGGTGAGGGCCCGGCGAAACCGGGGCCGGTAGATCCATTCAAAGGCGGTTTCCTTGCCCGGAAAGAGCTGCAAGGCCTGACTGCGGATGTTTTCCACCACTTGCCGGGCCTGGGCCAGGGTGAAGCTGCCGGCCCGGATTTCGGCCAGGGCCAGGTCCACCAGGAAGCGGAGGTATCTCAAGTTACGGTTTTCTTCCCGGATGGCCTTGAGTTTCGAGTTATGAGTTTCGAGTTTCGAGTTTTCTTGCATCGGAGTCGGTATTGTAGGGGCGGCTCTCGCGCCGCTCCTACAGGTGTTGAGCCTATTCTATCGGGGTCTGGGGGACCTGTAAAGGGGAAAGCCGGACCTCTTGAGGGGCGGCGGGAGCCCCCGGGGAGCCGGCGGGCAAAGGCCGCGGCGCACCCTTGGTGACGTCCTGGGCGATGCCCTCCTTGGCCTTCAGGATGGCCGGCACTTTCTCCCAGTCAATGCGGTCGCCGATTTGATAATAATCCGCCATGTCCCGGACCCATTCCTTGGCATTCAGTTCCCAGTGGTAAATGTTGGGATGGGCCTCCAGATAGATGCGCCCCTCGGGGGTCGCCGCCAGTTTCAGGGGCCGGTAGATGATCTTCACCGGAGTGCCCACCGCCACCTGGGGAAAGAGGGCGGCAATCTCGTCGGGCAGCATGCGCATACAGCCGTGGGAGACGTAAGATCCCACGCTCCAGGGGCGGTTGGTGGCATGGATGCCCACCCCGGAGGCGGAGGTCCCCATGAAGTACTTGCCCAGGGGATTCTTGGGGCCCGGCGGCACCTTCTCCACCACCTCCAGGCCCTGTTCCTCCATCTCCTCCTGGATGGACGGCGGCACGTTCCAGGTGGGGTTCTTGCGCTTCTCGATGATCTTGTAGTTGCCGGTGGGGGTCGGCCAACTGGGTTTGCCCACCGCCAGGGAATAGCGCCGCTGGCAGACCCCGTTGACGAAATGATACATCAGCAACTCCGGCAGGTTGATGACCATGCCGTTGTCCACCTCCGCCGGCACGATGTGGCGGGTGTTGAGGTTCAGCACCATGCCCTTTTTGATTTTATAGGGTTTTTTCAGGCCGTTGTGCCTGGCGACCACCGTCCACTTGAGCCCTTTTTCCGCGGCCAGAATGCCCAGGCTGGTCTTAGGCGGAACCTCGCAGACCTCTTCCCCGCCCACCACCTGCCGGTAAAGGGGCGGCGCCGACGGCGTTTCGGGGGTGGCGGCCTCCGGTGTCGCCACCGGAACCAAAAGCAGGAGCATGAATAAAGTTAAAAAAACCAGACGCGCCATTTCAAAAATCCACCTCTGCTTCATATGGGAAATGATCGGAAGGATAACGATTATCCTGATTATCGCAGACAATGTCCACCCGGCGCACCCGAAATTCCGGGGTCGCCAGGATCCAGTCGATTCTGGCCCCCCGGGGGGCGCCGTCGAATTGATGCTGGGTAGTGGCTTCCTCCCCCGGCGGATGCAGGCTCCGCCAGGTGTCGAGCCAAGGGCCGGCGTCCCTGACTAACTCCCGATAAACCGGAGACTCCGGCGGTTCGTTGAAGTCCCCGGCCAGGATCAGGGGCCGGCCCAGGGGCGCAAAAAAATCCCGGATCATCCTGGCCCCCTGGAGGCGGGCCTCCGCCGAGACGTGGTCCAGGTGGGTGTTGATGAAGTAAAAGGACTCCGCCCGGCCTTCTTCCTTAAAGAGCCCATAAGTGGCCAGACGGGGAAAGGCGCTGCCCCAACTGAGGCTGCGGTGCGCCTCGGGAGTCTGAGAAAGCCAGAATTCGGCGCTGTGGAGGACCTGAAAGCCTCCCGCCCGGTAAAAGATGGTGGGATACTGGCAGGTTTCGTCCACCCGGCGATGGGCCGTCAACGGCCGGTATTCCGTGAGCGCCGCTTCCAAGAAACGGAGCATGGGCACGGTGCCTTCCTGGGTGGCCAGCAGGTCCGGGCCGCGCCTTTGGATGACCTCAACCACCAGGTCCCGGCGATATTGCCATTCGTTGGGGCCGTCCAGGGGCGTGGCGAACCGGAGGTTGAAGGTCATGACCAGCATGGCGCCTCAAGCCCACCCGGCCCGCAAAGACTGCGGAAAGAAGAGTTCCTGGGAGGTGCGCAGGAAATAGGCGTCGGTCATGGAGGCCAGGAAATCCCGGACGACCTCCGCCGGCCGGTGCCTCTCCAGGTAGGCCGGGTCCATGGAGGCCAGGAAGTCGGTCCAGATGGGGGATTCCCGCCGGGTCTCGGTGACGTCCGCCAAAAAGCGTTCAAACAGGCGCCCAAACAGACCCTCGATCTTGTGGGTCTCGGCCTTGATGCGGGGGTTGTTATAAATGCGCTCGTAGTTGAATTCCTTGAGCCGTTTCAACAGGGCCCCCACGTCGGGGCTGTAGCCCACGTAATTCTTGTCGAAGCTGTGGGTGATGAGGTCCGTCACCAGGGTGTAGATGATTTTTCCGTTGGTGGAACCCAGGCGGGCCGCCACCTCATTGGGCAGCTCCTCCCGGCGCACCAGCTTCAGGGTGATGGCGTCTTCCAGGTCTCGGCCGATATAGCTGACGGTGTCCGCCAGGCGCACCACGCAGCCCTCGAGGGTCATGGGCTTCAAGGAGACCTCAGGGTCGGCCAGCTTCCGGTGGATATCTTCTTCCAGCTCGGCGAAGGTCTTGTCCCCCTGGGGCGACAGCCGCTCCAGATGGGTCTCCCCGTCGTGACAGAGGATGCCGTCCAGCACCTGGAGAGAGAGGTTGAGGCCCCGGCCGTTTTTCTCCAGCCGGTCCAGAAAGCGCACCCCCTGGATGCTGTGCAGAAAGGGACCGATGCCGTGGGCCTCGCATAAAGCCGAGAGGATGCGCTCGCCGTCGTGGCCGAAGGGCGGGTGGCCGATGTCGTGCCCCAGGGCGATGGCCTCCAGCAGGTCTTCGTTCAGCCGCAGAAATTTGCCGATGGTGCGGGCGATCTTGGAGAGGAGCTGTACGTGCAGCACCCGATGGCTGATGTGTTCGTGATCGATGAGATAGAAGACCTGGGTCTTGTCGATATAGCGGGTATAAGCCCGGGAGTGGAGGATGCGGTCGGCGTCCACCGCGAAGTCCTGGCGATGGCCCTGGGCGATGGATTCCTCAAAGGACCGCCGAATGGCCTGGACGGACCGGGTGGCGTAAGGCGACAGCCAGGCCTCCTCCTGCCGGTCCAAAATTTGCCGCAATTCAGATAGCTTAACCATTCGAGCACCCACTTCCCCGCACGATATGATATCATAGGACCCCTCATCCCTCAATACTTTGCCCTTTCCGGCCC
>CAZOCQ010000023.1:13641-22241 GCA_964578335.1 uncultured Desulfobacca sp. | reverse complement strand
GGGGTGGAAAATTACGGATATTTTCCCGATTAATGGCGTAGGCATAACAACTGCGCATGACGGCTTTGTGATAGATTTCGATAAAAATACCTTACAAAAGCGTTTTATAAGTTTTCGAAACAGTGAACGCAGCAAAGAACTTTATAGATTATTTTCAGTCAACAGAAAGATGGGTTGGGATATATTGAAAGGGTGGGATAAATTTCAAGAATATAGTAATAATGATATTGAGAAAAAAATTTTATCTGTAGCTTACAGGCCATTTGACCTGCGTTATATTATTTATGACGATGCCGTGGTCTGGCGCACTGTTAAACAGATCATGAGGCATATGCTATCCGGAAATAATGTGGGGATTTGCTGCTCTCGCGGCCAAGAGATTAGCGGAGGGTGGGAGCATGTATTTATCAGTGACCAAATCATTCAACATCACACGGTGTCTTTGAAAGAGGTAAATTATCTCTTCCCCCTCTACCTTTACAACAACGCCGGAAACCCCAAAAACAATAATCCCAACCAAAATCAGAATAACCATTTGTTCGTTGAGGAATTTCAGGCCTCCTATGAGCAGCGCCGCGAAAACTTCTCCCCCAGGTTCCGGGCCTTCATTGACTTAAAATACGGCCGGCATTACACTCCCGAAGAAATCCTGGGTTACATCTACGCGGTGCTGCACAGCCCCACTTACCGCCGCAAGTACGCCGAATTCCTGAAAATAGACTTTCCCCGGATTCCCTTCGTGGACGACCGGGGGCTATTCGAAAAATTATCCGGCCTGGGCTGGGCCTTGGTGGACGCGCATTTGCTGAAAGAGGTTCCCGCCGAACCCCGGGTGGAAGTGACCAAGGGCGGTTTCCTGGTGGAAAAACCGATCTATAACCCCAAGGAGCAGCGGTTGTGGATCAATGCCGACCAGTATTTCGCTCCGGTGCCGGAGGACGTCTGGAACTTTCACCTCGGCGGCTACCAGGTGCTGGCCAAGTACCTGAAATCCCGCCAGGGCCGCCAACTGTCCCTGGATGAAATCGAAAACGTCATGCACGTGGTTAAAGTGCTGCGTTTCACCCTGGACCAGATGCAAAATATTGAACAAACCTGGCAGCCATAGGTTCGGTAGCGCAGGCTTCCAGCCTGTGGAGGCTGCGAGAGGCGCAAACATTTTTTTGCGCCTTTTCTTGGCGACTTTGCGTCTTTGCGAGAAAATAACTTTGAACCTTGATGGACTTTGAACTGAAAGTGAAACCCAAAAAGCCAAAGGAAACTGTGGGCGTTCCTGAAAACCCCTTAACTGCGGTCTTACAGGCCCTGCGCCAGTCTGCCGCGCCCCTCTCCGGGGAGGCCCTGGCGGCCCGGCTGGGCCTGAGCCGGGCCGCGGTCTGGAAGCGCATCAACCGCCTCAAGGGCCTGGGCTACGACATCGAAGGCTCACCCCGCCGGGGCTATCGGCTGCTGTCGGCCCCCGACAAGCTTCTGCCCGAGGAGATCGCCCTGGGCCTTAAGACCCGTCGCCTCGCCGGGCCGGTGCACCACTTCGCAGAGCTGGCCTCCACCAACGACCTGGCCAAGGAGCTGGCGGCCCGGGGAGCCCCCGAAGGGACCCTGGTGGCGGCGGAGTCCCAAACCCGGGGCCGGGGCCGGCTGGGGCGCCAGTGGGACTCCCCGCCGGGCGCGGGCCTTTATGTCTCTTTGCTCCTGCGGCCGCCGCTGCCGCCCACGGAGATGGCCCAGATCACCCTGACCACCGCGGTGGCCGCGGCCCGGGCCCTGATCCGGGTCACCGGGACGGCCCCCGGCATCAAGTGGCCCAACGACCTGCTGCTGGCCGACAAGAAGGTGGGGGGCATTCTCACCGAAATGGAGACGGAAAGCGACCAGATCCGGCACCTGGTGGTGGGACTGGGCCTCAATGTCAACAACCCCTCCTTTCCGCCGGAACTGGAGCAGATCGCCACTTCCCTGTTCCTGGCCACCGGCCGGCGCCATTCCCGGGTAGAGTTGCTGCGGGCCTGGCTGGAGGAATTCGAAGCCCTCTACGAACGCTTCCTGGCCCGGGAGTTTGCCGGGATTCTGGCAGAATGGCGCCGCCTGGCCGTCACCCTGGGGCAGCGGGTGACGGTGCGCCAGGGACCGGCGACCATCTGCGGGCTGGCCCTGGAGGTGGCCCCGGATGGGGCCTTATTGGTGGAGACGGCCCCGGGCCGGGTGGTCCGGGTGACCTCGGGAGAAATTGCCGCTTAAGCCCAAACCATTTGCCCGTACCGGCCTTGACCCGAGCCTAATTTGGTAATATCTTGGGCTTGGCTTCATGATAATCAACCTGTTTCCAAGAGGAGAAAAAATGCGCGTCTCCGGATTTCACCGACTATTAGTATGGTCCCTTTGCTTGTTGCTGCTGTGCTTTGCCCTGCTGGCCTGCACCGGCGGCGGCGGAAAAAAAGCCGAGGACCATGTCAATGAAGGCAAGGTGTTTCTGAAGGACAAGAAATTTGACGAGGCCATCGCCAGCTTCAATTCGGCTCTCAGTCTCGCCCCCAATTCGATCCAGGCCCTCAACAACCGCGGTATCGCCTACTGCAATAAAGGGAACCAGGAGGCGGCCGTCAAGGATTTCAGCCGCCTGATAGAATTGGACCCCAAGTACGGCAAGGCTTACAACAACCGGGCCGTGGCTTACCTGATGAAAGGCGACCTGGACAAGGCTCGGCAGGACGTGGAGAAGGCCAAGGCCCTGGGGGTTCCGGTGAATCAGATGCTGATTGACGCCCTGGACCCGGCCAAAGCCGCCGCGAGCCCAGGGGCCATCCCGGGCCCGGTTCCGGTCCCCGGAAAGGTCGAGGCCACCCCAGGCCAGGCCCCGGCTCCGGCCCCACCCGCGGCCCCCGGTAAGCCTGCGGCCCCGGCCCAGCCCGCCGCCCCAAGCAAGGGCGAACCTCAAAAGAAATAGGCAAGAATTGTGATCTTGGCAGGACAAACCTCGGGGCGGGTCTAAAACCCGCCCCGAGGTCCCAGGATGAGAACCACCAAATTGATTTCTATTTCGATCTTGCCGGAGTTGTTGGCAGAGGCGGAGAGGCTGGCCCAGGAAGAAAACGCACCCGCAGCGAACTGATTCGAGAGGCGCTGCGCCGCTATATCTCCGAAAAAAAGTGGCAGAAGTTGACGCGTTACGCCCGCCTGAAGGCTGCGGAAGCCGGGATTGAGTCCGAAGAGGATGTGCAGCGTCTGAGCGACGCGCGCCCCATCCCATGATCAGAGTGGTGGCTGAGACCTGATCGGGACTTCATCAGATAGTAAGGAACCACCAAGGCACCAAGGGCGCCAAGTTCGCACCAAGAAGCCCTTGGTGAATTCTTGGTGTCCTTGGTGTCTTGGTGGTAAAAAACCCGGCAACGGCAAACTGTCATGAGTAAAGTCTTAACGGGCTGGACCTTTTTAGGAAATCATCTAATTTAACATGGCGACATAAATATTGTGCATTATTAATCTGCGCTCTCTGCGTCTCTGCGAGATAAAAAGGTTTCTCGCAGAGGCGCAGAGGGCCAGAGAGAATGCTCAGCACGGTTAATTAAGTCGCTCCGTATAAATATTATGGGTGATAGCAAGGCAACCTTGCTCCGCATCTCCAACCTCACCGTCCATTATGGCGCGGCCCAAGCCCTCTTCGGCGTCGATTTGGCGGTGGGGTTGGGGGAGACCGTGGCCCTGGTGGGGGCCAACGGGGCCGGGAAGACCAGTCTGCTCAAGGCCGTTATGGGGCTGGCGCCGCCCTCCGGCGGGAAAATTTGGCTGGACGGGGAGGACGTCACCGGAAACTCCCCCGCGGCCATGGCCGCCCGGGGCGTGGCCCTGTGCCCCGAGGGCCGGGAGATGTTCGGCGACCTGACGGTGCGGGAAAACCTGGAACTGGGCGCTCTGGCTTTGCATCCCGGCCGCCAGGAAATGAACCGCCGCATTGACGAGGTCTGCGCCCGCTTCCCAAAATTAAAAGAACGCATCAACCAGCGCACCAACACCCTCTCCGGCGGCGAACAGCAGATGGTGGCCATGGGCCGGGCCTTGATGGCCCGCCCCCGCCTCTTGTTGCTGGACGAACCCAGCCTGGGGCTGGCCCCCTTGATCGCCGACGAGGTCTTCGATATTATTCATCAGTTGTCCCGGGCCGGGGTCACCACTCTGCTGGTGGAGCAGAACGCCGCCCGGGCCCTGGCCGCCTCCCGGTCCGCCTATCTATTGGCCAACGGCCGGATCGTCGGCCAGGGCGACAGCTCCGCCCTGCTGGTGGACCCGGAACTGCGCCGGGCCTTCCTGGGGGCGGGCTCGGAAAACAACCCGGCGGCCTCCCGGCTGGGGGCCGCGGGACTCACCAATATCAGACTGGAGAAGCCGAATTTGAGCAAGCAGACCTTTATGCCGCCCTTTAAGACGGAAGATGAACTTAAGGCCCATCAGCTTCGGGGCCTGCAATGGACGGTGCGTCACGCCTATGAAGGCTCCAGCTTTTACCGGGCCCGCCTGGATGAAGCCGGCGTCGGACCCGACGCCATCCGCGCCCTGTCCGACCTGCAAAAACTCCCCCTGACCACCGGCGAGGACCTGCGGGACGGCTACCCCTTCCCCTTCCGGGCGGTGCCCTTCGAGCAGATTGTGCGCATCCACGCCTCCAGCGGCACCACCGGCAAGCGCAAGATCCTGGGCTACACCCAGCAGGACCTGGACGACTGGCGGCGCTTTTTCGCCCGCTGCTACGAAATGGCCGGGGTCACGCCCCTGGACCGGGTGCAGATCGCCGTGGGTTACGGGGTCTGGACCGCGGGGGCGGGCTTCCAGGCGGGGGTGGAGCAGTTGGGGGCCCTGGCCGTGCCGGTGGGGCCGGGCAACGTGGACATGCACTGCGAGTTCCTGGTGGATTTGCAGAGCACGGTGCTCTGCTGCACCGCCTCCATGGGCCTGTTGATGGCCGAAGAGGTCCACAAGCGGGGCATCGCCGACAAGATCAACCTCCAGAAGGTGATCTACGGCTCGGAGCGCTCCTCGGTCTCCATGCGCCGCAAGATTTCGGAGCTTTTCGGCGGGGTGGAGCTCTTCGACATCGTCGGCATGACCGAGCTTTACGGCCCCGGCACCGGCATCGAATGCCCGGACCACGACTGCATCCACTACTGGTCCGACTACTACCTGCTGGAGATTCTGGACCCGGAGACGCTGACGCCGGTGCCGGACGGCGACTGGGGCGAGATGGTGGTGACCACCCTCACCAAGGAGGCGGCGCCGCTGATCCGCTACCGCACCCGGGACATCACCCGCATCATCCCCGGACCCTGCACCTGCGGGACCATCCTGCCGCGCCACTCCCGGATCAGCGGCCGCACCGACGACATGTTCAAGTTCCGGGCGGTGAACATCTACCCCTCCGGCATTGACCGGATTCTCTCGGAGATTCCCGGCCTGGGCTCGGAATATCAGATTCACCTGACCCGGGACGACCAGGGTCGGGACCACATGCTCCTCAAGGTGGAGCGGGGCGCCGGGGTGGAGCCGGGCCGCATTGATGAATTGGGGCGGGAGGTGGTCTATCGCCTGAAGCGCAAGCTCCTGGTGACCCCGGAGGTGGAGGTGCTGGGTTACGGCGACCTGCCCCGCACCGAGCGCAAGAGCAAGCGGGTCTTTGACAACAGGATTGAGGATTCGGTGATATAAGGACCACATACCATTTGTTCTTTTGTGATTATGGTGGTAATTTTCGAAAATAAAGGGACACCATACTTAATTAGGAATTGACAGAAAATAATGGGACACCATACTTAATTAGGAATTAAGTATGATGTCCCTTTATTTATCCTTTATTTATGTCGGAATTAAGTATGATGTCCCTTTAATTACCTTTAATTACACTGACCCCTGATCACTGGTCACTTTTTTTCTTCTTTCCTTTGTGTCCTTTGCGCCTCTGTGGTAAAGGTGAATAATTCGCTTCGGAATTATAGAGGAGGACAAGACTTATGAAAGGCAAACTGGCAATCATGCTGACGGTGGCCCTGGTCGCCGCCTTGGCGGTGGCGGCCCCGGCGGCGGAAAAGCAGGAACCCATCAAGATCGGGGCCTTCTTCGCCCTTTCCGGACCCAATGCCCCCATCGGCACCCCCACCAAGCTGGTGGCGGAAATGGTGGTGGATCAGATCAACAAGGCCGGCGGCATCAACGGCCGGCCCATTGTCCTGGTGATGGGGGACACCGAGTCCGACCCGGCCAAGGCGGCCACCATCGCCAAAAAATTCATTCACTCCGACAAGGTGGCGGCCATCATCGGGCCCACCTCCACCGGCGAAGGCATGCAGGTGAAGAAGATCGTGGAAGAGGCCGGGGTGCCGATTTTTATGACGGTGGGCGGCGACCCGCCCATCATGCAGCAGACCGGGCCGTTCACCTACATCTTTAAGTCGCCGCAACGCTCTTCCACCGCGGTGCAGAAGCTCTACGGCTATCTGAAAGACAAGAAGATGACCAAGGTGGCCCTGCTCACCGCTTCGGACCCCTTCGGCAAGGACGGGGCCGTCTGGCTGAAGAAGCTGGCCCCGGAGTTCGGCATCACCTTGGTGGCCGAGGAATCCTTCGGCCCCAAGGACACCGACATGACCCCGCAGCTCACCAAGATCAAGAACGCCAACCCCCAGGCCATCATCTGCTGGACCATCGGCCCGGCGGGGGCCATCGTGGCTAAAAACAAGGCCCAGTTGGGCATCAAGATTCCGTTGTTCCAATGCCACGGCCAGCCGGGGCCGGAATATATCCAGCTGGCCGGCAAGGCCGCCGAAGGGGACGGGATGCCCGCCACCAAGCTGATGGCGGCCGGCGAACTGGCGGACAACGACCCGCAGAAGAAGGTCATCCAGGATTTTATCAAGCTATATAAGGACCAGTATCATTTCGATAAGCAGTTCCCCCTCAACACCCATTCGGGTTACGCCTGGGACGCCATCTACATCGTCACCAACGCCATGAAGCAGGCGGGCACCGACCCCAAGAAACTGCGGGACGCCATCGAGCAGACCAAGGGCTACGTGGGGGTCTCCGGGATTTATAATATTACCCCCGAGGACCACAACGGCCTGGGAGTGGACTCCATGGTCATCGTGGAGGTGAAGGACGGCAAGTTCGCGCTGGCGAAATGATAGGGTTTAGCTTATAGCTTTCAGCTTTCAGCCAAACCAAGGATGGACGAGACCGACCAGGCAGAATGGGACGGAGGACTGGAGAAAAATCTCCGGTCCCCGGTCTCCCGTCGCCAGCCTCAAGGCGTCTTGGCGACTTGGCGTGAAATCAACCTATTCCTATGTCAAAGAATCGCTTAAGCAAGGGGCAAATCCAGGTTTACACCGGAGACGGCAAGGGCAAGACCACCTGCGCCCTGGGGTTGGCCCTGCGGGCCGTAGGGCAAGGGTTTAAGGTCTTTATCATCCAATTCATGAAGGGGCGGCAGACCGGCGAGTCCTGCGCCGCGGCCCGGTTGGCCCCGGAGCTGACCCTGCGCTACTTTGGCCGCCCCGGCCTGGTGAACCTGCGGGCCCCGGCCCCGGAGGACCTGGCTCTGGTGCGGGAGGGCTGGTCCCTGGCCCGGGAGGTGCTGGCCGCCGGCGACCACGACCTGGTGATCCTGGATGAAATCAACCTGGCTTTGACCTTCAACCTCATCCCCCTGGAAGAGGCCCTGGAGGTCCTGCGCCGGAGGCCGCCTGGGGTGGAGGTGGTGCTCACCGGCCGCCAGGCTCCCCCCGAGATAGTGGCCCTGGCCGACCTGGTCACCGAGATGCGGCCGGTGAAGCACTACTATGAGGCCGGGGTCAAGGCCCGGCGGGGGATTGAGTGGTAACGATAAACCAGGTCTGAGTTGACCGGCGGCAAAATATGATATCATAGGCAGGGGCAGTCATGCCCCTGCCTTTTTTGCTGCGCCAATCCTGACAGGCGGTGCAGATTTGACGGTTATTTTTAACAAACTGGGAGAAATTAGCTTTTTTCCCGGCTCTTTTTGTTATGATTAATGATTGAACCAGGCTGTGTTCCTGGAATGACCTTTTTTGATACCGCATTAAAGGCAGCCTGCCCCGTTTTATAGCACCGCTCCAGCTATCACCGTTGCGCCCAGACTGGGGAAAATATGAGAGTTTTGCTGATTCAACCGGAAGCTCCGATGATGTATTGGAAAATGCCGCAATTGTGCCGGTTGAGCGGCAAGAAGGCCCTATACCCGCCTTTGGGGCTGATTACGGTGGCGGCGATGCTCCCCCCGGAATGGGAAGTGCGCCTGGTGGATTTGGAAATTGAGCGGCTCACCCCCCAGGACTGGGACTGGGCCGAGATGGCGATGATTTCCGGGATGGTGGTGCATCGCCTGGCTTTGGCAGACCTGGTGCGAGAAGCCAAGCAGCGAGGGAAAATCGTGGTGGTGGGGGGTCCGTACGCCAGTTCGGACCCGGACGAGGTCCTGGAGACGGGCTGCGATTATCTGGTCCAGGGGGAAGCGGAAAACACCCTGCCCCTCTTCCTGGCGGCCCTTAAAGAAGGGCGCCGGGGCCTGGTTCGGAATCAGGATAAGAAACCAG
>CAZOCQ010000023.1:0-13631 GCA_964578335.1 uncultured Desulfobacca sp. | reverse complement strand
TCGCCACTTCACCGATTCCGCGCTATGATCTGCTCAAGTTGCAGGATTATGTCATTTTGGGGGTCCAGACTTCCCGGGGTTGCCCCTATGCCTGTGAATTTTGCAATGTCTCCAGCCTGTTCGGCCGCAAGACCCGTTTCAAGGACAGCTCCCAGTTCCTGGCGGAGTTGGAGACCATTTACCGCCTGGGCTGGCGGGGAGAGATCTTCATCTGTGACGACAACTTCATCGGCGATGGCGCCCATGCCCGGGAATTGCTGCACGGTTTGATCCCCTGGATGAAGGAGCACGGCCAGCCTTTCTGCTTCTGGGGGCAGACCTCGGTTAACCTGGGGCAGGACCTGGAGATGATTGACCTGATGACCCAGGCCAACTTCGGCACGGTCTTCATCGGAGTGGAGACGCCGGAGGAAGAGGCCCTGGCCGCGGCCCATAAGTATCAAAACCTGGGTCATTCCCTGGCGGAATCAATCAATGCCATTATCGCCAACGGCCTGGGGATCCTGGGCAGCTTCATCGTCGGTCTGGACGGCGAAAAACCGGGGACCGGGCCGCGCATCAGCGCCTTCGTGGAGGAGACCGCCATCCCCCTGGTCATGCTCAATTTCCTGGTGCCCTTGCCCAGCACCAAGCTCTGGCAGCGCCTGAAGCAGGAAGGACGCCTGCGGGAGGAGCTTTTTTACAGCGACCTGGCGGATAAGACCCTCAGTTATGCGCCCACCCGCCCGGAAGCCGAGATCATGGCGGAATACTTTGACCTGTGGGAACAGCTATATGAGCCGCGGAATTTCCTGCAACGGGCCTACCGCTCCATTCTCCGAACCAGACCGACCCGGGCGGCCTTGGCCAAAGATAGGGGAGCCCCCATGCCCAAAGGCCCCCCTGCGGCGGAGCCGCACCTTATTGACCAGTTATACGGCCTGCTGGCCTTGCTGCGCCTCTGTTGGCGGCGGGGGGTGTTGCCCCCCTACCGGGGGCAATTCTGGCAACAGCTTCAGGGTGTATATCGTCAGAATCCCTCCCGCCTGATCAAATATTTGAAAATTTTGAGCATGGGAGAAGATATGCTGCAATTGCGGGAAGTTATGTTGAAAACCAGGCAAGCTTGCCATAATCCTGGGCGAACCTTTTCGATAAAATAACCGGCCTTATGGAACAGGTGAAGATAATCCCCGTAGAACAGCCCGGGCAGATGGCGGCCTTTGTCAACCTGCCCTGGAAGATTTACGCCCGGGACCCCCTTTGGGTTCCGCCTTTAAAAAAGGAGGTGGCGCGACTCCTGGACCCCCAGGCGCACCCTTTCTGGAAGTTTGCCCAGCGCCGGCTTTTCCTGGCTCAACGGGGTGCGGAGATCGTGGGCCGCATCGCCGCCATAGTAGATCATAATTACAACCGCTTTCATGATGAGCGCATGGGCATCTGGGGGTTCTTCGAGTGCGCCGACGACCCCGAGGCCGCCGGGGCCCTCTTGACCGCGGCGGAGGAGTGGACCAGAGGCCAGGGGATGAGCTTTTTGAGGGGTCCTTTGAATCCTTCCACCAATTACGAAGGCGGCCTGCTGGTGGAGGGGTTTCAAGAAGCCCCGGTGTTCCTGATGACCTATAATCCTCCCTATTATCCCGGATTGGTGGAGTCCCAGGGCTACGTCAAAGAAAAGGACCTGCTGGCCTTCCGGGTGGAGCGCGGCTGGCAGCCGCCGGCCTGGGTGGAACGCCTGGCCCGGCGGATCATCAGGAAGACGGCCATTAAGATGCGGGCCATGAACATCCGCGATTTTAGCCATGAACTGAATTACGTGAAGGAGATCTATCACGAGGCCTGGTTCGACAACTGGGGCTTCGTGCCCATGACCGACGCCGAATTCGAGGATATGGGCCGGCACCTGGTGCGCCTCATCAACCCCGACCTCTGTTTTTTCCTGCTGGATGGCGAAGAACCGGTGGGGGTGGGGATGGTCATTGATGATATCAATCCTCTGCTGAAACGGTTCAACGGCAAAATCGGGATCATGGGCTGGCTCAAGTATCTCCTTTATAAGCGGGAAATCATCGGCTGGCGGGGGTTGATCTTCGGGATCCGGAAAAAGTATCAACAACAGGGACTGCCCCTGGTGGCCTTCGACTACTTGTACCGATTGTTGATGGAAAATCCCAAGTTCAAGAATTATCAGTATATTGAATTAGGCTGGAACCTGGAAGACAATGACTTGATCAATCAATGGTATCTGGACGGCGGCGCCCAAGTGAACAAGAGGTTCAGATTATACCGCAAGGGATTGGCAGCCTAGGCCCAGGGATTGTATAATTCCGTCGAACAGGTGTCCTTATGAGCTTCACATTGTGGTTCACCGGGATTTCCGCGTCTGGAAAAACCACTCTGTCGCAACGAGTTTTTGCCAATTTAAAATCCCGAGGTCTGCAAGTAGAATTGCTGGACGGAGACCTGGTGCGAGCCGCCTTTAACCAGGACTTGGGATTCAGTCAACGGGACCGGGATATTCAGGTGCGCCGCCTGGGCCTCATTTCCCACCTGTTAAATAAACATGATATTATTGCCATTGTCGGCGCCATTTCTCCTTACGCGGCCACCCGGGCCAAAAACCGGCGGCTGATCGGGCGTTACATCGAAGTTTTTTGCAACTGTCCGGTGGAGGTGGCCCGGAGCCGGGACCCCAAGGGGTTGTATGCCAAGGCCCTGGCCGGAGAAATCGCGAATTTCACGGGGGTCTCCGATCCCTATGAGGCTCCCGAGGCCCCGGAGATTATTGCCCATACGGCCCGGGAAACCATTGCGGAAAGCACGGCCAACATCTTAACTTACCTGGAGCAATGGAATTATATCTGAGGCAGAAACAACAGGGTTGTTCTCGGCCATGAAAGAACTTTTTTGGCAGGCCATCCCCGGCATGGATGTGAGCACCCTCTGGCGGGTCTTGTTAAGAAACCGCTTTCAGGTGAACCTGCGTTATTGGGACCGGCTCCTCTATTTATGCGGTATGGCCGGTCTAAATTCCGTTTTGGCCTGCTTCGAACGCCGCTGCAACGGCTATAAGCTCCAAGGCGTCAAACCCGTGGCCCCCCCGATCTTTATCATCGGTTGCTGGCGCAGCGGCACCACCCATTTGCACAACCTTCTCAGTTGCGATGACAACTTCACCACTCCGACTTATTATCAGGTCATGTTTCCGCACCATTTTGTCTATACGCAGCCCTGGGCCATGGCCATTTTTAACTACTTTTCGCCGGAGAAGAGACCGATGGACAACATGGCCATCGGCGCCAGGGCCCCCCATGAAGACGAATTCGCCCTGGCGGCGCTGTCCACGGTCTCTCCGTACATGCAGGTGCTGTTCCCCGGCAGCGGCGACAACGGCTTTGCCGTCCTGGACCCGGCCCGTTTAGAGAAAAAAGCCCTGGAGCGCTGGAAGGCCGCGTTGCTGCATTTTGTGGAGAAACTCACTTTTTCCAAAGGCAAGCGAATCGTCTTCAAGTCGCCGCCGCACCTCGGCCGGGTGCGCCAGCTCTTGGAGTTGTTTCCCGACGCCAAGTTTATTCACATTCACCGCGATCCTTATGAAGTCTATCTGTCCATGCAGCATTTGTGGCGGACCGGTTTCAGTTATTCCCATCTCCAGATTCCCGATCCGGACGCCGTAGAGGAAATTATTTTATCCTGGTACACCGAGCTTTATGCCTTGTATGAACGCGATCGGGGCTTAATTCCCGCCGGAGCACTGTGCGAAGTAAGCTATGAAGAGCTCGTCCGTAATCCTCGGGATTCTTTGCAGAACATCTATGCCAGCCTCGCCCTGCCGGGGTTTGAGCAATTTTGGCAACGGGCGGCCCCCTATTTGGAATCCCAGAAAAATTATCAGCGCAACCGCTATACGCTGGACCCCGCCGCCATGGAGAAAGTGCGCCGGCGCTGGGGGCCGACTTTTCAACGTTACGGCTACGCTTAAGTAAATCATTAAGAGAGGTTTCGGTATTGGCACCTATCCCTTCGATCATTGCCACGGTTTGGCGGCTGGAGGAGTTCTCTCCGGCAGTGGCCCGGATGGCCCGGGTTTCGGGGACTAGCGCCCTGGTGGATATCTCCCGCCTGACTTTGAGCGCGGCGGGGGCCACCCTCCGGCAGCAGGAAATCGGCAGTGAAGCGGTCCATCTCAAGGTGGCCCCGGAGGCCCTGGCGGACCCGTCTCTTCCGGAGTTGCTGGAGTCACTGGGCATCAAGGGCCTTTGGGTGGAGCTCCATCCCCTGTGGCTGGAGGAAGACCCGCACCTGGCGCTGCGGCGGTTGATTGACTTAAGTGCGGTGGTGGAAGTTTTTCCCATCCTCTCCGAGGTCTCTTTCATCCTGGAAGCCCTGGACCGGTATCCCCGCCTGTCCCATCTCGTGCTCAAGGGCTGCGAGGCGGGCGGCTGGGTCAGCAGTGAATCGAGCTTCACCCTGTATGCCGCGGTCCGGGACCGCCTGCGCCGGCGGGAGTCCGCCCCCGGCCTGGTGATCTGGGGCGGCGTGGCCACCCCGGAAGCCGCGGCGGCCTTTTTGGCCGCCGGGGCCCAGGGTCTGGTGCTGGAGAGCCTCCACTGGCTGACGGACCTGGCCGGCCTGGGAGAGGCGGCGCGGCAAGGACTCGCCCGCCTGCGCCCCGATCACACCCAACTGCTGGGCCTCGACCTGGGGGCCCCCTACCGGGTCTTTAACAAAGGCAACTCCCAGGCGGTCAAACGGCTCCAGGAGTCGGCGACGGGCGCGGCCACCCCGGAATCCCGCCGGGCCTTTGCCCGGGAAGCGGCCCGGCTGGCCCAGGCCCCCCAGGAGAGCCATTTCCGCCGGGATGAGCTTATACCCTTGGGAGTGGAAGCGGCCTTTGCCCAGGATTTTGCCACCCGCTACGGCGCCGGCACCCGGCAGGCCCTGGAGGGCTTCCTGGCCGCGGTCGCCGGGCAACTCGCCCGGGCGCAGAAGCAGGCGGACCTCCTGGGCCACAGCCCCGTGGCTCGGGAAATGGGCGTCAAGTACCCCATCATTCAAGGGGCCATGTCCTGGATCACCGACGTGCCGGAATTCGCCCGGGCGGTGGCCGAGGCCGGCGGCCTGCCCACCGTGGCCCTGGGTCTCATGGACCGGGAGGTCTTGACTCAAAAACTGGCGCGGCTGCCGGAGGTCATGGGGGATTTGCCCTACGCCGTCAATGTCATCGCCCTGGCGGAAAATCCCCACCGGGACGAGCAGTTGGCCTGGATCAGGCAACAACGCCCCCGCTTCGCGGTCATTGCCGCGGGGGAGCCGGCCTTCGCCGAAACGCTGCGGGAGCAGGGCCTGGAAGTGATTTACATCGCGCCCAACGAGGACCTGCTGCGCCTGGCCTGTGCGGCCGGGGTGCGCTACCTCATCCTGGAAGGCAATGAAGCCGGCGGCCACGTGGGGCAGCACACCACCCTGACCCTGGCGCAGATCGCCCTGGAACTGAAGCGCAAAGAGCCGCACCTCCTGGAAGGGCGCCGGCTGATCCTGGCCGGGGGCGTCTATAACCGGGAGACGGCCTTTATGGCCGCCATGCTGGGGGCCGACGCCCTGCAAATGGGCACCGCTTATCTGGCCACCCGGGAGATCGTCGCCACCGGGGCCCTGACTCCCCTCTATCAGCGGCTGATCCTGGAGGCCGCCCCCGGGGACACGGTGGTGAGCGGCGAAGCCTCCGGGCTGCGGGTCCGCTCTCTGAAGACCCCGTTGCTGGACCGCCTGGCCGCTCTGGAACGGGATTTTCAGGCAGGCCGGCAGGACGAAGCCGCTTTCCGCCGGGAGATCGAGGTCCTGGCCGCGGGCAGCCTGTTCATTGCGGCCCGGGGCGCCGCCGGACCGGGCGGGCCGCCCCTGCCGGAGGCCGATTGTCTGGATAAGGGCCAGTTTATGAGCGGGGCCTGCGCCGGGGCCATCACCCAGGTGAAATCCGCCGCGGAACTCCACCGGGAGGTGGCGGAAGGCCCGCTGGAGCTGAGGCGGCCCGAATTGGGGACTTCCCAGCGGGCTGCGGCGACTCGTCCGGCCCGCCCGGTTTCCCGGAGGAACGGCCGGGAGCGCATCGCCGTCACCGGCATGAGCCTGATGAACGCCCTGGGGAACTCCCCTGCCGAGGTCTGGGCCGCGACCCTGGGCATGCAGAGCGGCCTCACCCTGGTGCCGCCGGAGCGCTGGGACCACCGGCTCTACTATCATCCCCGGCCCCGCACCCCGGAGAAGACCTATTGCCAGGTGGGGGCCTTCGCTCACCTGGATATCTCCAGAAAAGACCTGGATATTGCGCCCCAGGACTTTCGCACCATGACCTACGCCACCAGGCTCACTTTATGGCTGGCGGCCCAGGCCATCGGGGAGTCCGGCATCCTGTCCTCCGACATTCCCCGGGAGCGCATCGGGGTGCTGATCTCCCAGAACTCCGGCGAGGCCGCCGGGACCCTGGCGGACCTGGTGGTGGGAGGGGCCTGGAGCCAGATCCTCCAATCCATTCAGCGGGTGGTGTCCCTGTCCCCGGAGTTGGCCGAAGCCATCACCAAAGAGGTGAAAGCCGGCCGGCTGGCCATTGACGACACCACCCTGCTGGGCCGGCTCAACTGCACCGCCGGCGGCTTCATCTCCAACAAATACGGCTTCATGGGGCCCAGCTTCGCGGTCTCCGCGGCCTGCGCCACCTCCCTGGTGGCCCTTTACAGCGCCATCCAGATGATCCGCAACGGCATCATCGACGCGGCCATTGTGGGGGGCGGCGAAGAAAGCCTGACCCCCATGCACTTCCTGGAATTCTCCGCCCTCGGGGCCCTGGCGGGCATCACCGGGGAGGAGCGGCCCCCCTGGGAAGGCAGCCGGCCCTTTGACCTTACCCGGGACGGCATGGTGCTGGGGGAAGGCGGCGGCATGATCGTCATCGAGTCGGAGTCGGCGGCGAAGCGCCGGGGCGCCCGGGTGCACGCCTACCTAACCGGCGCCGGGGCCTCCAACAACCATCTGGGGCTGGTGGAGTCCTCCCGGGACACCCAGGAGATCGCCATCCGGGCCGCTTTTGAGGACACGCCTTACGGCCCGGAGGAGGTGGACCTGGTGGAATGCCACGCCACCGCCACTTTCCAGGGGGACGTGGAGGAGGTCAAGGCCCTGCAGAGCTTTTATGGGGGCAACGGCCGCACCGTGTTGTCCTCTTTCAAGTCCCAGATCGGCCACACCCTGGGGGCCTCCGGCCTCAACAGCCTCATCCGGGGCGTTAAGGCCATGCAGGACGGGGTCTTTCCCCCCACCCTCAACTACCGGAATCCCGATCCCGAAATGGGCATCGAGGGCTCCGGGCTGCTGGTGGCCACCGAACCCCTGGACTGGCCCGCGGCCAACGGCCGGCCGCGGCGGCTCCAGGTGAACTCCTTCGGCTTCGGCGGCTCCAACTATGTCATGCAACTGGAGCAGTCTATGGAGGAGGAGGCCGCCGTGCTGGTGTCGCTGCCGCCGGAGCAGAGGCCGGGCGCTTCGGAAACCGCCCCCGCCGAGCAGGCGGCGCAGACCGGGGCCCTGCCGGCCCAAGTCTTCTGCGGCCGCACCGCGGTGGACGGTCATCCTTATCGGTTGGCCCTGGTGGCCGACTCCGATGCCGAGGCCTTAAGCCGGATTCGGGAGTTGGAACCCCTGTCCGGCGACGGCCCCCTGCCGGAGAAGACCCTGCGGGTTCTGGGACGCAAAGGCGTCTTCCTGGGGCCGGAGGACGCCGCGGCCTTACCCCTGGCCCTGGTCTTTCCCGGGCAAGGAGCCCAATACGCCGGCATGGGCCGGGAGCTTTACGAAAAATTCCCGATTATCCGCCAGTGGATGGACCGGGCCGCGGCCGTCGCCGATTTTGACCTGCTGGACCTGCTGTTCAACAACCGCGAGGAGGATCTGCAAAAAACCCGGTGGCAGCAGCCCGCCACCTTCACCCTGGAATTCGCCCTGGTGCAGTACCTCCTCTCCCTGGGGATTGCGCCTACGGCCATGGCCGGCCACAGCCTGGGGGAACTCACCGCCCTGGCCACCTCGGGGGTCTTCTCCTTTGAGGACGGCTTCCGGTTGGTGAACCAGCGGGCCATCTGCATGGACAAAGCCTGCCTGCTGAACCTGGACCCCGGCGTCATGATCGCCACCGATATGCCTCTGGAGTTGGTGGAAGAGAAGGTGCAAGCCCGGAATGAGGTCTTTATCACCAATTACAACGCCCCCAACCAGATAGTGGTGGGAGGGGAGACCACCACCGTCCAGGCGCTGCGGCAGGAGATCAAAGCCGAAGGTTACCGGGCCACCCAGCTTAAGGTGAGCATGTCCTTCCATTCTCCCATCATGCGGGTGATCCATGATGAAATGCAGGCGTTCATCGATCCTCTGCCCTTCCATGCCCCCAAAATCCCGGTGATCTCCAACACCACCAAGGAGCCTTTCCCGGACGACCCGGCGGAAATCAAGCGCATCGTCATGGCCCACCTGGAGTCCCCGGTGCAGTGGATCAGCAACGTCCGCACCCTGTGGCAGGATTTCGGCGTCCGGGTCTTCCTGGAGGTGGGACCGGGGGAGGCGCTGAGCAATCTCATCACCGAAACCCTGGAAGCGCCCCGGTGCATCACCACCTGCGTGGCGGAGGCGGAAAGTCAGACCCTGCTGAGCGCCCTGGCCCAACTGGTGGCCGGGGGCCATCTCCCGGCCGCCAAGCCGCTGAAGTTCGTCTCCCTGCCCTCGGTTCACGGGGGCCGTCCGGCGGCGGCGCCGGGCCGAACCCTCGGGCCGGCCCCGGCTCTGGGGCCGGCTGACCCGGTGGAGCGCATCGTCCAACGGGAGATCAACGCCTTTGTCCTGGAGAGTTTTGGACGCTTCCTGAAACCGGCCCTGCTGGCGGCCCTGCGCCGGGACCATGATCCCAGTTTCTCCGAGGAAAACCTGGAGGCCTGGCTGCAGGCCCGGCAGATTGCCGGGACCCCGTCGTCGGCCATGGCCTCCGCTTTCCCGCTGGCGGCCCCGGCGGAGGCAGCCCCCGCTGCGGCCGCGCCCGCGGCGGTCTCCGACTACGTGGAAGAAGTGATCCGCCTCATCATGGAGGCCACCGGGTATGACCGGGACGAGATTGAGCCGGACATGGACCTGCGCTCCGATCTGGCCATCCGCTCCAGCCGCCTGCCGGTGATCATGGACGCCGCCGAGACCCGGTTCGGCATCGAAATCCGGCTGGAGGATTTCATGGAGGTCCGCACCGTCCGGGAACTGGCCGACCGAATTGCTGAGGTGGTGGGCCGGAGCGGAGAACCGGGCGCCCCGCGGCCGGAAGGCCAGGCGGCTGCCGCGGCTGAGCCGGCGGCCGCCGCGCCGGAGGTCCTGGAGGGGGACGCCCTCAAGCGCCTGACCTTTCAGCCGGCGCCCCTGCCGGACTTCGAACCCCAGCCCCTGGAGTTGACCGCGGCGGACACGGTGGCCGTTTTCTTCCCGGCCGGGGGTTCCGAATGGAGAGAACGGGTCACTGACCATTTTAGCCGGCAATACGGGGTAAGAATCAGGCCTTGCGCTTTTCTGGAGTCCGATCCGGGAGCGGACGGGTTGGGCTTCGACCTGCGGCAGCCGGAAGAGGCCCGCCGGGCTGCGGATTTATTGCGGGAAGATGACTCCCTGGCCGGGGTGGTGTTTCTCCTGGACGACAGCCTGGAGCCGGCGCTTCGGGAGATGGCCGGCCTGACCGACCTGCTCCGGGGCTGTTTCTCCCCGGTGCAGGCCCTAACCGCGGCGCCCCGGAAGAAATTTGTCCTGGCTTTGGATTGCTCTACGTCGGAGACCGGTAAGGGCGGGCTGCTGGCCCAGGGACTTCTGGGCCTTATCCTGAGCGCCGCCCTGGAACAGCCCGACCTGTTGTGCCGCACCGTGCGGCTGGACCGGGAGACCGACCTGGCCCGGGCCCTAAGCCAGGCCCTGGATCCCCGGCAGCCGGTGATCGAGACCAGGTACCGACAGGGACAACTCCTGACCGGCGAAGGGCGGGTGGCTCCAGGCGCGGTGACTGCTGAACCCACCCTGACCCTGAACCGGGAAGACGTGGTGGTCTTTTCCGGGGGCGGCTACGGCATCACTCCTTATCTGGTGAAGAGTCTGGCCCCCTTTAAACCGAGGGTGGTCATCCTGGGGCGCACCGCCGTGGACCTGGCCCCGGAGCTCGTTAAACTGCTCCTGGAGGAAGAGCCGGCGGAGAAGGCCCTGCGCTGGCAGCTCATGCAGCAGCAACCGGAAATTTCCCAGGAAGAGTTGAAGCGGGAGATCGCCCGGCTTTTTAAGGCCCGGCAGGTCCTGCAAACTCTAGAAGACCTGCGGGCCGCCGGGCTGGAAGTCACTTATCTCTCCTGTGACGTCTCGGACCCGGCTCAGGTGGAGGCCGCGGTCCGGGAAATCGTCGCCAAGTACGGCAAGATAGACGGCCTCGTGCACGCCGCTGGCCTGGTGCGGGACCGGCTGCTGCCGGACCTGTCTGCCGAAGAGATCGCCGACGTCCTGAACGTCAAGTTCCGGGGCGCCTGGAATCTGTACAACGGCGCCCGACAGAGCGGCTTGCGCTTCCTGGTGGCTCTGTCCTCCGCCGCCGCCATCCAGGGGAACCGGGGCCAGACCAACTATACCGCGGCCAACCGCATGATGTCGGCCCTCTTGAGTCAGATTAAACAGAGCCGGCCGGACATCCTGGGCAAGGCCCTGATGCTGCCCCCCATCAGCGGGGTGGGCATGGCCGAAAACGCCGAGGTGCGCCGGTTCCTGGAAAAGCTGGGGGTGGGCTATCTGGAGCCGGAGGAACTGGCGAAACTCTTCTGCCGGGAACTGCTCCTGGGGACTCCTGACGACGTCTGGGTCATGTTCATGTCCCGGCTGCCGGAGATCAAGAGCGTCCGCCTGGATACGGCCAGTCCGGTTCCGGCCCGGTCCGGCCTGACCGCGGCCACCCTGAGCTTTGCTCCGGAACAGTTCCCCATGATTGACGGGGTCTTCCAACTGTCCCTCCGGGAGGACGTGCTCCGGGCCACCCGGACCTTCTCCCAGGAAAAGGACCCATGGATCGCCGACCACAAGCCCTTCAAATTCCTGAAGCAGCCCCTGGTCTCCACCATCATGGCCCTGGAGACCTTTATGGAGGCCTCCCGCCTCCTCTATCCCTACCTGCGGGTCCAAGGGGTCAGAGAGGCCAAGTTTATGGAGGTCATCGAGGTCCCGGAGGACGTGGCCATCACCGCCTACATCACCTGCCGGGGACTCCGGTCCGCTGGTGGAGAGGTGGTATGCGAACTCGCCATGGAGACCCCCATCGTCTCGCCTTCGGGCCGGGTGCTGGATCGCAAAGCCCTCAATTACCAGGCCCAGGTGATCTTAAGGGCGGGGGGGGCGCCGCCTTGGCTCGATCTGCCGGGATTCCCGGTGGCCCTGGAGGAGTTGGACACCCGGCCGGCCGAACTTGAAGAAATCTTCGCCTGGTACGACCAACATACCGACATGCAAGGCCGCTACCGGGTGGTGGGCCATCTGGACGGCTCCGGTCCCGGAGTGGTCCGGGGCTCCGGCACCTTCCGGCCCACCCAGGATTTTTCCCACCTGCAAAGGGCCACCTTCCAGTACTCCGCTTACGTTCTGGAAAGCCTGATGCAGATGACCAGTTTCTTCCTGAAGATGAGGAACGAGGAGGACAGGCGCACCGTGATCCCGGTGGGCATCGGGGAGCTGGTCCTGGGCCGGAAATGCCGGGATCAGGAGCCCCTGATTCTGGAGGCCCGGAGGCAGGGCGAAGACGACCACGGCATGACCTGGGATGCCCAGGCCGTGGACGCCGACGGCCAGCTCATTATGCAAGTGCGGGACTTGCGGATGCGCTGGTTTAACGGCTGACCAAGAGTTGGGAAAGAATCGTGGAAAATCCTGGTTTTCCCCTCTCTGCCCATAATCTCCATGGTTCCGTGGCAGGCCGAGGGGTGCTCTATTCGCCCTTTGGAGAGCCGGCCCTGCTGGCCTCCGTGCCGGCGTCCGCCGGCAGGCAGGGGGAAAAAGCGCGCCTGGTGGCCGCCCTGGGCGAGCGCCTTCGGGATGTAAGACTCCAGGATTTTACCCTGATGAGCGACCACCTGGGTAAACCGCATCTCCTGACGGGCGGCGTCCCCGGTCCGGCGGTTTCCTTCAGTTGGGCCGCCGGGGCCTGGTGGGCCGCTCTGGGAACGGGTCGTTCCTGGATCGGCCTGGACGCGGCCGCACCCGGAGAATTCGCCGGGGCCTATCCCTTCCAACGGGTCTTTAATCCAGTGGAGTGGCAGGCGGCTCTATCCCTGACCCGCGGCGACCGGGAAGAAGCCGCGGCCCTCCTGTGGTCGGTGAAAGAAGCGGTGGTCAAAGCCCGGGGCTGCGGCTACCGTTTCTTCGGCCCCCGGCGGCTTCGGGTGGAATACGCGGGTCCGGGGGAGCACGGCCCCCTCTGGCGCGGCTATCTGGAAACGTCCCTCCCGGGACGGGTCGTTCCGGCGATCGTCCCCGCCGCCGCGGTGCGCCTGCCTGGGGTATGGCTCACGGTGGCCTGGCTGACGCCTGCTCCCGGCGCGGCCCCGGCGGGATAACCCATGCGCGCCTTGGTTACCGGGGCCAGCGGCTTCATCGGCAGCCACCTGGTGGACCGGCTGCTGGCCGAGGGCGTCGCGGTCAAGTGTCTGGTGCGCCGCCGCAGCAACCTGGCCTGGCTCAAACGCCTGCCGGTGACTCTGATCACCGGGGATTTTCAAGACCCGGCCTCCCTGGCCCCGGCGGTGGCGGACACCGAGGTGGTGTTCCACGTGGCCGGCGCCACCCGGGCCTCCCGCCGCTCCCATTATTTCCGGGGAAACTTCGAGGCCACCCGCAACCTGCTGCGGGCCTGTGAACATTATGGGCCGGCAGAACAAAAATTCGTCTTCATCTCCAGCCTGGCGGCCGCCGGGCCCAGCGAAGGCTATCCCCTCACCGAAGACCTGCCCCCCCGGCCCGTGTCGGCCTACGGCGAATCCAAGCTTCGGGCCGAAGAGGCGGTGCTGGAATTCAGCCAACAGCGCCCGGCCACCATCATCCGCCCCCCGGCGGTCTATGGCCCCCGGGACCGGGACACCCTGCTGTTAATCAAGGGCATCCACCGGGGTGTCCACGTCATTCCGGGCCGCATCCCCCAAAAGGTGAGCCTGGTCCACGTCCGTGATCTGGTGGCCGGGGTCCTGCTGGCCGCCCGCTCGGAGCGGAGCCGGGGGCGCATCTATTATCTCTGCGGCGAAGGCCACCACGATTGGCGCAGCATCGGCGAACAGGCGGGCCGGGTCTTGGGGAAACGGTACCTGACTTTGCGGGTGCCCTGGTGGCTGATGCGCCTGGTGGCCCTGGGAGGCTCTCTGGTCTCCCAATTCACTCCCACCCCCACCTTAATGAGTCTCGACAAGCTGCGGGACCTGCGGCAAAGCGGCTGGCTGTGCAGCAATGCCCGGGCCCGGACCGAGCTGGGCTTCCGGCCGGCCCTGGACCTGTTCAGCGGCCTGGCCGACGCCGCCGCCTGGTATAAGAAGGCGGGCTGGCTTTAAGGCAGGTTTCAGGTTTAA
>CAZOCQ010000022.1:0-22350 GCA_964578335.1 uncultured Desulfobacca sp. | reverse complement strand
CCGAAAACCGAAAACCGAAAACTGAAAACTGTCTTCCATGACTGAACGGCAGACCCCGGCCATTGTCCTGAGCGTGCGGGAATACGGCGAGGCCGACCTGCTGGTGGACTTCCTCACCCCGGAGCAGGGCCGCCTCACCGGGATCGCCAAGCACGCCCGGAAGAGCCGCCGCCGTTTTGCCCATTGCCTGGAGCCCCTGGGCCGGGTGGTCTTTTGGTTATCAACCAAGCCGGGCCGGGACCTGGAGTTCCTGCAAAGGGGCGAGTTGGTGCGGGCGTTCCCCTCCCTGCGCCGGGATCTGCCCCGCCTGGGGGCCGCCGCGGTGCTGGCGGAAACGGCGGGACTGCTGGCCGGCCCGCCGGAGGCCACCGCCGAGATCTTCGCCACCCTGGAAGAGGCCCTGGATTTGCTGGACCGGGGGCTGCCCCCGGATTCGCTGCTGCCCGCTTTTCTGCTGCGACTGCTCACCCTGGGGGGCTACGGGCCGCGGCTGGGGCAATGTCTCAAGTGTGGGCAGGAGCCGGAACCGCCCCTCTGGTTCAGCGTCCCCCAGGGCGGGGTTTTATGCGGCGCCTGCCGGACCGGAGCGCCCGGCCCCCTGCTGCCCCTGAGTCCGGGAACCTGGAAGCTGCTGCGCCTGGCCCAGGGTATGGCCCGGGAAAAACTTTCGCGCCTCCGCTTCCCCCGGCTGGCCCGGGATCAGAGCCTGGCCCTCTTCCAGGTCTTCCTGCGCCAGCATCTGGGGCGGGGCCTGAAATCATGGTCCTTCTGGGAGAAAGTGATGGCTAAAAACCTGGGGGAAAAAGGGGAAAAAGTCGTCGGGGGAAAAGGGGAAGAGGGTAAAAGGGAAAAAGGATATGATGAAGTTTGAGCCCCTACCTTGTCAGAGCCTTATTTTCTCTCCTTTTTCCCCTTTCCCCTTTTTCCCTTTTCGCCCAGCTATTAAACAGGAGCGCGCATGAATAATTTGCCCATTCCCATTCCCATCCCCAACCTCTCCGCCGTCGGCGTGGTAATGGTCTTCCTGCTGCTCCTGGTCTGGGAGACGGCTCATCCCCTGCGCCGGCGCAAACGCCGCCGGGGGCAGCGGCTGCCGGTGAACTTGGCGGTCACCGCCCTCGGTTTTGCCGCCGGGTCCCTGACGGTGCGGCCCGCCGCCCTGGGGCTGGCCTTCTGGATGCAGACTCACTCCTTCGGGTTGCTCCACTTCCTGGCCCTGCCCGGCTGGGCCGAAGTGGCCTTGGGGTTCCTGTGGCTGGACCTCACTTTTTATTATTGGCACCGCGTCAACCATGTTCGTCCCTGGTTGTGGCGCTTTCACAACGTGCACCACGTGGACCCGGACATGGACGTGACCACTTCCTTCCGCTTCCATTTCGGGGAAGTCCTCTATTCCACCCCGGTTCGGGTGCTGCAGGTGGGCCTCCTGGGGCTTTCCCCCTTCACCTATCTGCTCTACGAGTTCATCTTCAACGCCGCCACCATGTTCCACCACAGCAACGTCAATCTGCCCCTGGCCCTGGAGCGCCGGCTCAACAAGCTCATCGTCACTCCCCGGATGCACGGCATCCATCATTCGGCCCTGGGACCGGAAACCAACTCCAATTACTCGGTGGTCTTCAGCTTTTGGGACCGGCTCAACCGCAGCCTCAAACTCAATGTGCCCCAGACCCAGGTGGTCATCGGGGTGCCCGGTTATTTACTGCCCCAGGACAACCGCTTCTTCCGGCTGCTGGCCCAGCCCCTGGTAAAGCAGCGCCCTTACTGGCGCTTCCCCAGCGGCAAGACGCCGATCAGAAAAATAGGTGAGGTAACTGATACTAGATTTATGGTAGAATGATTAATCATCACATTTTCGCCTATTTTTAAAATGGACATCATTTCATAAAATCCGAGATTCTTTTCTATTGTTAAAAGTGGGAGGTTGAATGGTTCCACATATTAAACAAGTGCGAATTCTAAATTACAAGAGCATTGGCCAACTCTTGGTGAATTTGGAACCTTTTACTGTTTTAGTTGGCCCTAATGGCTCAGGAAAAAGTAATTTCATCGATGCCCTTGCATTTGTAAAAGATTGTCTCGCAGATTCTTTAGAATCTGCAATTCGAAAAAGAGGTGGAATAGGCGCTGTGAGACGCCGATCTGCGGGTCATCCTACTAATATAGAAATCGGTATTATTATGGACTTAGGGAACAATCTATCGGCCTCGTATTCCTTTAAAATTTCTGCCATGTTCAAGAAGAAATTTGAAGTGGCTTTTGAGCACTGCAAGGTACATGGTCTTTTCCAAAAAGAACATGAATTTAAAATCGAAAAAGGCGAATTCATTAAAGAGATTCCTGGCATAAGACCGAAAGTATCATTAGATCGACTTGGTCTATTTGCCGCTTCCGCCACCGAAGAATTCCGCCCTGTTTACGATTTCCTTACTTCTATGAGATTCTATTCTATTATACCAACAGAATTGCGGAAATTGCAGGAATCTGGTACTGAAGAATACCTTACCCCTGACGGCAGCAATGCGGCTGCTATTTTAAGGCGTCTCAAAAATGATAATCAATTAACTTGGCGGTATGAACGTCTTTGCAGTCTACTCGAAAAAGTAGTGCGAGGCATTAAAAAAGTTGAATACCATGCTATAGGACAAAAAGAAACGATCCAAATTAAGCAGGAAGTCGGCACTAAATACCCATGGACATTTGAAGCACTTAATATGTCGGATGGAACATTGCGTATATTAGGATTACTTCTAGCGGTTTATCAACCTGGATTCCACTCCATCATTGCCATTGAGGAACCAGAGGCTACTGTTCATCCTGCAGTTACGGAACTAATCATTGAAGTGCTTATGGATGCCTCAAACGAAAGGCAGGTTATAATAACCACGCATAGCCCAGATATCTTGGATTATAAGTACCTTAAAGACTCTCAAATCAAAATAGTAACAATGGAAGATTATAATACTTTGATCGCCCCGCTGTCTCAATCCAGCCGTGATGCAATCCGCCAACATTTATATACTCCTGGAGAACTATTACGTTCAGGGGAATTAACCCCTGACATTGAAACGGCTAAAAAAGAATCAAACAAACAATTGCAGTTATTTAAGTCGCAGAGTTAGGGCTAACAATGAATTCAGCAATTCTCGCTATAGTTGAAGGGCAGTCGGAAGTGCAATCTGTGCCGATCTTATTGCGCAGAATTCAAGGTCAAATGGAGGCATTTCATATTCAGATTGCTAGACCCTTTCGGGTAAAGCGTCATAAAGTTATTAAAACAGGCGAATTGGAGCGTGCGATAACTCAGGGTATACGTGACCGTGGTAATATTGGCGCAATATTAATACTCCTGGATGCAGAGGATGATTGTCCTGCTAAATTGGCACCGGACTTATTAGAACGATGTAAACAAACAACCAACTTTCCGGTAGCGGTGGTTTTGGCAACTATTGAATTGGAAGGGTGGTTTCTCGGCGGCAAAGAATCTTTGCGGGGTGTATGTGGTATCAAGCCAGATGCTGTCGCCCCCAAAAATCCTGAAAAGATACGAGGTGCCAAAGAACGACTTAGCCAAAATATGGAGCCAGTCGAAAGAAGATATCTCGAAACAGACGACCAGCCGGTCTTAGCAGCTAAGGTCGATTTTGGGCTTACAAAAGCTCGTTGCCCTTCCTTCGATAAATTTCTCCGAGAGGTCCAGGCTCTAATAGAAATGATTTCGAGTAGTTAACTCAAAGGATCGTGACTCATATTTCCCCTTGCCTTACCTTGCCCTTGCCCCGAACCCCACCTATCTTTTTTGGCAGAGATTTTCCCAACCCGAAAGCAAGGAGGACCTGCCCATGCCGTCAGCCCAGTCTTTGGCAGGCAAGCACATCGCCATTTTGGCCGAGGATTTATACGAAGAGCTGGAGTTGTGGTATCCGCTGTTGCGGCTGCGGGAGGCCGGGGCTGAACCCTACGTGGTGGGACCCGGCCCGGCCCGGAGCCACGCCGGCAAGCACGGCTACCCGGTGGAGGTGGACAAGCTGGCGGGCGAAGTGGACGCCGACGACTTCGACGCGGTCATCGTTCCCGGGGGCTACGCCCCGGACCGCATGCGCCGCCATCCGGCCATGGTGGCCCTGGTGCGCAAAGCGGCGCTTACCGGCAAGGTGGTGGCCGCCATCTGCCATGGGGGCTGGATGCTGGCCTCCGCCGGGGTCCTCCAGGGCCGGACCGTCACCGGCTTTTTCGCCATCAGGGATGACTTGGTAAACGCCGGGGCTGCTTTCAAGGACGCCGAAGTGGTGGTGGACGGCCACCTCATCACCTCCCGGCAACCCGGCGATCTGCCGGCTTTCTGCCGGGCCGTCATCGCCGCCCTGGGCGGGTAGGACAGAGGGCTGAGATTAGGACTGAGGACTGAGGACTGAGGACTGAGATTTTGCCGGGGTGGTCTCAAAACTGCTCAGTCCTCAGTCCTCATCACTCAGTCCTGTATTTGGCAGGACAGTACCGGGACAGGATATGGGACATCCTGGGGCAGGGGCGCTGTCTTACCAAAAATATAGCAAGATTATTAGAGTGTTATCCATTTATTGAGAGTGGCCCAGAAGTTGCATTTGCCCAGGCGGAAAGGGGGTCGTCGTCCTCCCCAAAAAAGGACCGTGGCGGGGGAAGGCGGCCCCTGTTTCATCTTGGGTAGCGCTCCAAAGACCTGCAGGGCAAACTCTGGGCGAAGCGAAGATTAAAGCCGCCAAACGAAGCTTCGGGCCATTCAGAATAACAAACAATATGAGTCCTGTTGGGCGCTGCCTGGTAGTTAGATACGGAGCCAGGGATGCAGGCAAGACGCCGGACCAGGGACCGGACCGGCAGCCAGGGATGGCCGGTCCCGGATGAAGATAAGCTGGAGCGCGCCATGGTGGCCGGGCTGCTGCTGGAGGTGATTCTGGAGGCGCCCCCCCTGCCGGTGGACCATCAACTGCGGCGCCGTCATATCAAGTCCCAACTTACCCATTCATTGGTCAAGCAACTGGCCGGGCGCATCAGCCTGGACCGCTTCCGCTTCCTGATGGGCCGCCTGGAACAATGGTTCCCCTTCTATTATCCCCTGATGCCGGCCCTGGAATCGGCGTCGGACCAGGGTCCGCCCTGGCTCGGGAAGGCCGGCCGGCCGGCGATGGCCGCCGGGCCGTCTCCTGACCTGGTGCGCCGCGCTCTTTTGCAAGAGTGGCTGGCCCAGGCCGCGGGTGGGATTTTACCCCGCCGCCCCCAGCGCAAGCTGGCCCCGGAGCGTTTGGCAGCCTTTCTGCATGGCACCCAGGGGCGCTGGTTCCGGCTGAAGGAGTTGGCGGCGGCATTCGACCTCGACCGGAAGACCGCCTGGGAGTATTTGCACAAACTCCGGGAGGCCGGTCTGCTGGTTCATAACGGGGAGCGGTCCGCGGCGGTGCGCTTTCGCCTGGCGGAGCGCTTTCTGAGGGTGCGGCTAGCCGCCTTGGAACGCCGGGTGGCCCGGACTCTGCCGGCGCGATCCCGGCTGCAGCCGGAGCAGGTGGCCGAATGGCTGGCGGCTACGGCGGGGGAGGCTTTCTGGGAAGACGCCTGGCCGGAGCGCCTGAGCGCCGGCCGGCGGGCCGAGATCATCGCCGCCCTCAAGAATGCCGAGATCCTGGAGTTGGTCTGGCAATCGGGCCGCCAGCAGTTGCTCCGTCTCCGACGCCACTGGCTGCAAGATTAGTTTCAAGTTTCAAGTTATTGGTTTTGGCGCGAAGAGCGATTCTGGAGGGCGCCCGCGGCCGCCGCAATTCGGCTGCGGCCCAGCGCATAATCTAGGCTAATCAGGAGGATTTTCCCTCTCCGGCCCCAACTTCGACGAAACATGCTCTTTCCTGGAAAACCAATGCCTATAAAGAGAGGATTCGCTTGACACGGGAAATTTGGATTATTATGAATGATATATGGCAGGTAGAATTTTCAGGCGCCGGGAGGCGCCAAGGGAGAGTCGTCATGCAAGCTAAAAAGATTTTCAAGTTGGCAGTCCTTGCTTTTCTGCTCGGCATTGGGGGAACTGTGGTATCCGCCCAGGCGGCCTATCTTAACTTCGATTACCTTCCTCGCGAGATAACTGACAAACCCCTGGTGGCAGCGGGGGTAACCTTGACGCCTGCGTATGCAGGAGGCGTTATGCTCGTCTCCGAAGAAACTGAGCGGCTGAATCATAATGTCTATGCAATCGATGTTATTACGGATCCGGACAATAATTTTCACCAGGGCCTCACCATTACCTTCGACAACCCGGTATTCCTGGTAAAGTTTTCCCTTCAATCTCACCACGCAAGATATGTAGTGGCGGATGCCAAGGATGATGCCGGCAATCTTGTGGACCGAAACGAATTTATGACGCTGCCAGAGTTTAGACACCCTCTGGTATTTTGCAGCAAAAGCATCAAGTCGGTGGTGATTAGCGTCAAAGCGGTCCCGGACCTGGGTTTGTTGCTTCTTGATAATTTGTCCTTTACCATCCCAGGAGTCGGCGATGCCGCAAAACCCGGCGTAGTCGTCATCCCCCTGAACTAATTAATCGGACAGTTTTTTGCGGGGACGGCCCACCCTAGAATGATGAAAACCGTGGGTTCAGAGGCCAGCCAGCCAACCTTCCCGCCTCACGGCCCCACGCTCGGATCCCAATAAGGGGCGGTGTACCAATCCCTCAGGGCCGGATTGCCGTTGTAAAAAGACGGCGGCACGTCGCTGATATATGGTTCATAAGGAGCTTCGCGGCCCGGCTGGTAAGCGGCGCCGGCGGCGCAGCCGGCCAGCAGGGATAATAACGCCAGCACCAACATTATCCTTTCCTTCATAATCTCCTCCGGTGAGACCGGGGCTATTTCGCCCCGGTTTTTCCTCAGTCGCTGTCCGGGTTCCAGTAGCGGCGGTCGTACCAATAACTCAAACGCGGATCATTGTCATAAAACGACGGCGGTATGCCCCCGGCGATCCCCAGGGTATAAGTCGCGGGTGGAGGCAGCGGCTCGCGGTAGGAGTAATATCCCTGGGCGCAGCCGGCGGCCAGGGCCGCCAAAAGCAACGCCAGCGCGGTTAAGATTTTCATGGCGTTTTACCCGGTTTTACCGAATGCCGTTTCCACAAGAGGTAAATGGCCGGATAGATGAGGAGCTCCAGAAGGAACGAGGTGGTGACGCCGCCCACCATGGGCGCGGCGATGCGTTTGGCCACTTCGGCGCCGGTGCCGGTGGCCCACATGACCGGGAAGAGCCCGAAGATGTTGGCCAGGATGGTCATCAGTTTGGGCCGCAACCGCTGCACTGCGCCGTGCTCCACCGCTTCCTTCAGGTCTGCATAGGTGTTGAGCCTGCCGGCGGCCTGGGCTTCGTCGTGGGAGATATCCAGGTAGAGGAGCATGATGGCCCCCGTTTCGGCGTCCAGACCGGCCAGGGCGATGAGGCCCACGATCACCCCGACGCTCATATTGTAATCCAGCAGCCAGAGGAGCCAGATGGCCCCGATGAGCGAGAAGGGCACCGCCAACAGGATGATGAAGACCTTGACCAGGGACTGGGTGCTGAGATAGAGGAGCATGAAGACCAGGACCAGGGTGATGGGGATAACCAGGGAGAGCCTTTCCCGGGCCCGCTCCAGGTATTCGAACTGGCCGCTCCAGATCAGGTTATAGCCGGCCGGCAGCTTCAAATGGGCCTTGATGGCCTCCTTGGCCTTGTCGATATAGGTGCCCAGATCAATATCGCGAATATCCACATAGACCCAGGCGGTGCGCCGGGCGCCTTCGCTCTTGATCATGTCCGGGCCCTGGTGCATCTTGATGTCGGCCACCTGCTCCATGGGTACCTGGCCCCCGCCGGGGGTGGGGATGAGCAGGCGCCGCAGGGCCGGCAGGTTTTCCCGAAAATCTTGAAAATAGCGGAGGTTGACGGGGTAGCGTTCCAGGCCCATCACCGTTTGGGTAATATTTTCCCCGCCCATGGCGCTGGCGATGACGTCCTGCACCTCCCCCACGGTGAGGCCATAGCGGGCCGCTTCCCGGCGGCTGATTTCGAAGTCGAGGTAATAGCCGCCCAGGGTGCGCTCCGCAAAGGCGCTGGCGGTTCCCGGCACCTTCTTCAGGATGGCTTCCACCTCTTCTCCCAGGCGGTTGAGCACCGCCAGGTCGTCGCCCAATAACTTGACCCCCACCGGGGTCTTGATGCCGGTGGAGAGCATGTCGATGCGGATCTTGATGGGGTAGCCCCAGGAGTTGGCCAGCCCGGGGAACTTCACTGCCGCGTCCAACTCTTTAATAAGCCCCTCGGTGGTCAGGCCCGGGCGCCAGTATTTGGGGTCCTTGAGACGGATGGTGGTCTCGATCATGGAGAGCGGCGCCGGGTCGGTGGCGGTTTCGGCCCGCCCGGCCTTGCCGAAGACATACTCCACCTCCGGGAAGGTGCGGATGATCCGGTCCGTCTGCTGTAAGATGTTTTTGGCTGCGGTGACGGAGATCCCCGGATAGGTGGTAGGCATGTAGAGCAAGTCCCCTTCATCCAGGGGCGGCATGAACTCGGAGCCCAGCCTGGTGAAGGGATAGATGGTCGCCACCACCAGTAACAGGGCGATGATAATGGCGGTCAGGGGAAAACGCAGAATCACCCGTAATACCGGCTGGTAGAGGGCCATGGTGGCCCGGGATAGGGGATTTTTCGCCTCAGGCCGGATTTTCCCCCGGATGAAATAGAGCATCAGGATGGGGATCAAGGTGATGGCCAGGATGGAGGCCCCGGCCATGGCGAAGGTCTTGGTGTAGGCCAGGGGTTTGAAGAGCCGGCCGGACTCCCCCTCCAGGGCGAAGATGGGCAGGAACGACACGGTGATGACCAGGAGGGCGAAAAACAGGGACGGCCCCACCTCCTTGGCCGCGTCCATGATGAGCGGCGCCCGGGGGGCGTCCGGCGGGGCGTGCTCGATTTTCTTATGGGCGTCCTCCACCATGACCACCGAGGCGTCCACCATGTCCCCGATGGCGATGGCGATGCCCGCCAGGCTCAGGATGTTGGCGGTAATGTTGAACTGGTATTGCAGAATAAAGGAAATCAACACCCCCAGGGGCAGGCTGATGATGGCCACAAAGGCGCTGCGCAGGTGCAGCAGGAAGAGCACGGTGATCAGGGCGACGATGGCTATTTCTTCGTAAATGGCTTCCTTCAGGGTGTTCACGGCCCGGTCAATAAGGCCGGCGCGGTCGTAAGCCGTGACGATGCGGACTCCGGGGGGGAGCCCCATCTTCAGGTCCTCCAGTTTGTCCTTGACCGCCTGGATAACCGCCCGGGCATTTTCCCCGAAGCGCATGACCACGATGCCGCCCACCACTTCGCCTTCACCGTTGGCCTCGGTCACGCCCCGGCGCAGTTCAGGCCCCAGGCGCACCAGGGCCACGTCCTTGATGAGGACGGGCGTGCCCTTGGGGTCCACGTTCACCACGATGTTTTCCACGTCCGCCAGGGTCTTGATGTACCCCAGGCCCCGGACCATATATTCGGTTTCGGACTGTTCGAAGATGCGGCCGCCCACGTCCTGGTTGGACGCCTTAATGGCCTGCTTCACTTTGGACAGGGGGATGCCGTAGGAGGCCAGGGTGTTGGGGTTGACCACCACCTGGTATTGCTTGACAAACCCGCCGATGCTGGCCACCTCCACCACGCCGGGCACCGTCTGCAACTGGTAGCGCAGGTACCAGTCCTGGATGGACCGGAGTTGGGCCAGATCGTGTTTGCCGGTGGGGTCGTCCACCACGTATTCATAAATCCAGCCCACCCCGGTGGCGTCGGGTCCCAGGGTGGGATTGACCGCAGCGGGGAGCTTGCCCCGGACGTAATTGAGATACTCCAACACCCGGGAGCGGGCCCAGTAGATGTCGGTGCCGTCTTCGAAGATGACGTAAACCAGAGAAAGCCCGAACTGGGAAAAGCCCCGCACCACCTTGGATTTGGGCACCGCCAGCATGGCGGTGGTCAGGGGGTAGGTGACCTGATCTTCCACGATCTGGGGGGCCTGTTCGGAGTAGTCGGTGCGGATGATTACCTGGACGTCCGAGAGGTCGGGGATGGCGTCGATGGGCAATTTATAGGTGGCGTAAAGACCCCAGGCGGTAATCAGGATCCAGATTAACAGCACCAGGATGCGGTTGCGGACACAGGCTTCGATGAATTTGGCGATCATAAAGGCGGTTTTCGGTTTTCAGTTTTCGGTTTTCAGTAAAGCTCCCTCTGGCTTCCAAGTTCGACTTGGGAACCAGAAAGGGACTATGATCAATGCTTATGCCCCGGGGGCATGGGCGCCGGGGGCGCACCGGGCGCGGCCGGCGCCGCCTCTTTGCCCTTCTCGGGCTGTTGCGGGGCCAACATCATCTGGATGGCCTCCCGGAAGCGGGATTCGGAGTCCAGCAGGAATTGGGCCGAAGTGACGATCTCTTCCCCGCCCTTAAGCCCGGAGAGCACCTCCCGGTAATTGTTGCCGTTGCCGAAAACCCCCAGCTTCACTTCCCGGGGCTCGAATTTGCCCCCGCCCAGGGCGATGAAGACGTGCTGTTTGAGGCCGGTGTCCATCACCGCTTCGGTGGGCACCACCACCGCGTCTTTGGTGACCGGGGACTTGATCTGCACCTGGGAGAACATTTCCGGTTTCAGCTTGAGCTGCGGATTGGGAAACCGCAGCCGCACCCGCGCGGTGCGGGTGATATCCTTGAGATAGGGGTAAATGTATTCGATTTGGCCGGGGAAGGTCTCCCCGGGCAGGTATTGCAGACTCATCTCCACCTTTTGGCCCAACTTGATCCAGGGCAGTTCATATTGATAGATATCGGCATCCACCCAGATAGTGGCAAGGTCCGCCACCTCCAGGAGAGGCATGCCGGCCTGCACCATTTGCCCCTGGGTCACCATCCGCTTGGTGACGATGCCCCGGGCGGGCGAGGCCAGGACCAGGTGCTTCTTGACCCGGCCGGTGTTCTTCAAGGTCTCGATCTGGCCGGCGCTGATATCGAAATACTCCAGGCGCCGCCGGGAGGCCGCGGCCAGCCGCTTGGCCCCGTCCGCCATCTCCGGGTAGGGACTCTTTTCCAGGTTTTTCAGGTTGCGCAGGGCCAGGAGGTATTCATCCTGGGCGCTCACCAGGTCGGGGCTGTAGATGCTCAGGAGGGGCTGGCCCTTACGCACCGGGTCGCCGGTGGCGTTGATGTAGAGGCGCTCCACCCAGCCGGTCACTTTGGTGTTGACTATCGCCAGGTTGCGTTCGTTAAAGGTCACCAGACCCACCGCCCAGGTATCGTGGGTCAGGGGCCTGACCTCCACCTTGGCGGTGCGCACCCCCATGGATTGCACGGTTTGCGGAGAAACTGCGATGACGCCGGGGGCGGCTTCGCCTCCTTCCTCTTCATAGACCGGCACCAGGTCCATGCCGCAGGGGGCCTTGCCCGGTTTATCCCGGACGTAGCCCGGGTCCATGGGGGAGACCCAATACTTGATCTTCCGTTCTTTTTTAGCTGGGGCCACCCCTTCCGCATAAACCGGCACCAGGTCCATGCCCATGGGGTCTTTGCCGGGTTTGTCCCGGACATACTTGGGGTCCATGGGGGAGACCCAATGCTTGACCTGGCGCTCCGGCTTGGCGGCGGGAGCGGCAGGGTGTTCTTCATGGAACGGCGCCAGGTCCATGCCGCACTTCGGGCATTTTCCCGGCTGGCTGCTGATGACCTCGGGGTGCATGGGGCAGTGGTAAGCCTTGGCCTGGCGCTCCGCCTGGGGGGCCGGGGCCACGGCCGGGCCGGGGGGCGCCCCCGGCCGGGTGGGATAGACCGGCACCAGCTCGTGGCCCTCCGGGTCTTTGCCCGGCGCCTCCTTGATATAACCGGGATCCTTGGGGGAGACCCAGCACAGAGGCTTTCTGGTTTCCTTGGCCTTAAACCCGGGCAGGACCCCGGAGACATAGGCGACTGCCAAAACTCCCAGGATCAGGACGGTCCCCAGGCCCCACCAAACCTTGCCGCGGCGCGCCGGACTCATTTCTTGCCTCCAGGCGGCCGGGGGAGTTCGACTCCCACCAGCCACTCCAATTCGGCCCAGTTTTCTTCAAAATCCTTGAGATATTCCTGCAACTGCATTTCCGCGCCATAAACCGCAATCTGGCTCTGATAGAGCTGGCTGTAAGGAATGGCGCCCACCTGGTAGGAGGACAGGGAGGCCGCCGCGGCCTGGCGGGCCTGGGGAATGATCCCCTGCTCGAACAGGCTGATCTGCTTGGCCAGGCGTTGGAGCTTGGCGTAGCGGTCCTTGATTACCGCGGCCAACTGGTTCGAGGCGGACTGGTGGCCCTCTCTGGCCGCCGCCTGCTTGGCCTCCTCCTCCCGGATCCTGGGCTTGATCTTGGAGTCCCACCAGATGGGCATATTGAACATCACCCGGCCGGTGAACATATTGGATTGCTTCAGATTAACGGGCGGCCCCAGGGTGTCCCGGAAACCGTAGGCCAGGCCCACGGTCATGTCCGGGAAGTATTCTTTCTTGGCCAGGTCCACCGCCTTTTCCTGTTTGGCGATGAGGGCCTTCAGGGCCTGGAGTTGCGGGCGGGCCTCCGCCTGGCTCAGCAGATCGTCCAGCTTCAGGTTAAAGGGCCGGGGCTTCAGGGGTTGGGGGCGAGAGATGGAGCTTTGCTGCGGCTTGGACCGCAGGGCGTTCAGCTCCGCCTGGAAGGATTGTTCTTTCTGGGTCCACTGGAAGAGGCGGTCCAGATAGTTGCCCAACTCCACCTGGGCCTGGAGGACGTCGGCCTGCTGGCCCTGGCCCACGGCGTACCGGGTTTCAGCCACCTTGACCACCTGCTCCCAGGCCTGCTTGCTTCGCTGGGTCAGGTCGAAGTTGCCGTAGGCCAAGGACAACCCCCAGTAAGCTATCACCACCTTGGCCCGCACCTCGTTGATCTTGTCCCGGTAGGTGTGTTGATCGGAGTTGGTCTGCTCCGAGGCCACTTCGGAGCGCAGGCGGCGTTTGCCGAAGAAGGGAAATTTCTGTTGAAGTTCCAACATCTTCTGGCTCTGGGGGTCGGTATAGGTGTCCCAGACGTCGGTGGGGATGTCCTTCATGGCGAAGCCCATTTCCGGATCGTCCAAGGCCCCGGCGGATTTGATGGTCTCTTTGGAGGCCTTATAGGTGGCCTGCATCTGCTTCACTTCGGCATTGGCCTTGAGGGCCTCCACCACCAGGGCCTGCAGGTCTGGAGGCAGATTGCCATTTCCCTGGGCCTGCAGGGGCGTTGCCGGACCAACCAATCCGGCCAGGCTCAGGATCACCAACAATATCAGGTAGGAAAGTCGCCGTCGTTGAGCCATCTCCCCCTCGGCCTTTGCGTAGATTTGCTGAATTATTAGCATAGGTTCATAATTTGGACAAGCTTGGCAAAAAATGGCTTATTATTTCCAAAGTCAGGATGGACATCCCCCGATTGGCGCCGGCAAGCGCCGGCCCAATATTACTTGCAACATAATCACCCTTTTCATAATGTCATCCACCCCTTGCAATTAGTTTGCAAAAAACTTCCGAGGGGTCAAGCAAGCCCGAGCCGCCCGGGAACGAGCCGCGGAAAGGCAACCCGCGCTTGTTCAGCCAGGCCGGGAAGCCGGGTGCAACCCGGACCTCTGCATCAAATTTGCAGCGGCCGGTATTGGAGTTGCGACGGAGGGCAGTTGGTGAAGGGAAATAACTTTGTCATCACCATGACTTGGGGAGGCACAAAAGCAAAAACCTGCCGGGCGCAGGGGGCGGGGGTCACGGTTGGGGTTTGGCAGGCCGGAGCGCCGGACGGACAGGGGCAGTTTAAACCGGAGGGTCTTCCTGGATCGGGCTTGGCCGGACTTGGGCCGCAGGGGCAGGACCCCATCCCCTGGCCCGCCTGCTGGCAATGGGGACAAGCAGGCGCCGAAACGCCGGCCGCGGCCAGCAAGCCGCCGGGGAGAGTCAGAACCGCACCAAAAATGAGGGCCAGAAGCAGACCAAGATGGGCGACGGTTCTTCTCATGGAAATTATTTTATCCAGGTCCGCGGAAAAAAGTCAAGGATTCCGGCGGGCCACGGTTAATTCTGTCAACCGTTACTTTGGTTCTTTGACCGGCGGCGGATCGCCTTCCAGGGTCTTGAGAAAGGCGATGAGATCAACCCGATCCTCGGGGGTGAGGCGGCGGTCGAGTTGGTGCCAGGCCATCAGGCTGACGGCCTCTTCGAGGGTGAAGATTTGGCCGGCGTTGAAGAAGGGCGCGGTGCGCGTGACGTTGCGCAGTGAAGGAACCTTAAAGACGTAGCGATCTTCGTTTTTCTTGGTGACTTCGTAGCGGCCGAGATCATCCGTGCCGTTATAGGGGTGCTTCTGACCGACGATTTTATAAAGTTGGCCGCCGGCGGTGACCCCGCCGTGACATTCGACGCAATGGTACTGGATGAACTTGGTGAGGCCGCGCTTTTCCTGGGCGTTCAGGGCGTCCGCCTGGCCGGCCAGCATCCGGTCAAAGCGTCCGGGGGCCACGAGGGTGCGTTCGAAGGCGGCGATGGCTTTGCCCACGTTATCGAAGGTGACTGGATCAGCCTCTCCCGGAAAGGCGCGGCGGAACGCCTCCGGGTAGCCTTTTTCGTGGCGGAGCCGTTCGAGCACCTCCTCAGGGGTCCTTAACGCCATTTCAATGGGGTTGAGGATGGGACCCTTGGCCTGTTCGTCGAGATTAGGGGCGCGTCCATCCCAGAATTGGGAGAACTGGAAGCCGGCGTTCAGGACTGTGGGGGTATTCCGCTTGCCGGCGATGCCCGTGGCGCCCTGGGAAGTGGGGGTCACGTCGGCGCCGGCCCGGTCTTTATCAAGGGAATGGCAATCGCCGCAGGACTGATTCTTGTTGATGGAGAGGCCGCGTTCAAAGAAGAGCTTCCGGCCCAGGGCGATGCGCTCCGGGGTGTCGGCCTCGCTGCCGGGCATGGCGGCGGGCAGGCGGCCCAAGTAGATGCGCGCCTGGAGGAAGGCGGTATCCCAATCCGTGAGTTTTTCGTGGGAGTGGCTGGAGGTTGGCGTGGAGGTCTCGCTGCGGACCGTCCCCACGCCGGCCAGGGCGGCCAGCGCCAAAGCGAGACTGATGGAGCAAACCGGAAAGCGGTATCTCATAGTGACCCTCTAGGTGGGTGGCGAGCGGTACTCGCCACTGGTCCCTTGCAAGGGTCCGGGATTACTCGCCCCCTAAAAGATTGGCTGCTCCCCTTCTCCCGCCGCCCACGGGGCCGCGGGAGAAAAGGAGGTCTTAGCCTTGGAGGTTAAAATAAGCACGATGCCTGTGCCTGTCCAGTCCTGTGGAAGTTTTTTTTTCCAGGTCTGGCCCTGCGTATCGGCGGCTAATTACTTCGCCTTCTCCATTTTTTTGACATAAATGCCCTGGATGCCGCCGCGTTTGACCGAGATGCCGGTGACCGTAACCTTTTCGGTCAAGAGATCCATGCGCTCGGGCGTCATCAGGGGTTTCTCATGCTCACCGGTGAGCAGGATATAGAGGTTGCCCTTGGCATCCGACAGCAGAGGCGGATCGCCGGCTTTAACGCAGGCCTGGCAGCATTCCTTGGTGCACTTCCCCATGGCCGGCAGGTTGCAGAAGGTGCAGGTCATCATTCCGGTAACGGTTACTTCCGGACCCTTGGGAGTCGTTCCCTGGGCCCAACAGATCGAAGCCAACAGCAATACCGCCATCAGTACCAGCAAAGCCTTTTTCATCATAAACCTCCTTCAATGGTTGGTTTTTATTACCGAATCTTAAGCCCTTTCTGTGCCCAACCGCAGACAGGCCCAACTGCATTATGCAATTAAGTTCAAATTAAGTCTATCTGAAATTGATTCAATACATCCTAACCCAAAACTTTTTGAAAAAAAGGGGATTAGAGGGTGAGAATCAACGGCAGAATCATGGGGCGGCGCTCCAGGAGCTTGAAGAAGAGCTTGCGCAGGGCCTTGCCGGCCTGGGTTTGGATCTCCAGCCAGTCCTGGGTGGGTTCACTTAAAGCCCGGAGGATGATTTCCTGAAAAATCTTGCGGGCCTGTTCCAGCAGCGGCGCCTGCTCTTCTTCCAGGGTGAAGCCCCGGGTGATGAGTTCCGGTTCGGTGACGATGCGCCGGGCCCCGGGGTCCACGGCCACGTAAGCGATCACCAGGCCGTCGGCCGCCAGGTGGCGCCGGTCCCGGAGGACGATGCGGCTGACGTCCCCGACCCCCTTGCCGTCCACGAAGACCCGCCCGGTGTCCACCTTCTCGGTGAGGGCCGCTTCGCCGCCGGCAAACCGCACCTGGTCGCCGTCGGTGGCCAAGAGGACGCGCTCCGGCGGCACCCCTACGGCCCGGGCCAGGTGGCCGTGCTTGATGAGGTGGCGCATCTCCCCGTGGATGGGGATGAAGTACCGGGGCCGGGTCAGGTTCAGCAGGAGTTTCAGCTCCTCCTGGGAGGCATGCCCCGAGGTGTGAATGTCGGCCACTTCCTTATAGGCCACTTCGGCCCCCAGGCGATAGAGGTTGTTGATCACCGTGGTGATGGCTCGTTCGTTGCCCGGAATGAACTTGGAGGAGAGGATCACCAGGTCCCCCGGCCGGATACGGATCTGCTTGTGGGCTTCCAGGGCCATGCGGGCCAGGGCGCTCAATGGTTCCCCCTGGCTGCCGGTGGTGATGACGATAGTCTGAGAGGGCGACAGCCGGTTCAGCTCCCCCAGGTTGATCTCCAGACCCGGCGGTATTTCCAGGTAACCCAGTTCCTTGGCCAGTTGGGAATTGGTTACCATGGATTTGCCGTTGAACAGCACCCGGCGTCCGAACTTGGCGGCAATATTGACGATCTGCTGCATCCGGTGGATATGGGAGGCGAAGACCGCCACGATCACCCGGCCCGGAGCCTCCCGGATGAGACCCTCCAGGGTGAGGCCGATTTGGCGTTCGGACATGGTGTAGCCCGGGCGCTCGGCGTTGGTGGAGTCGGAGAGCAGGGCCAGCACCCCTTTTTCGCCGTAGTGGGCGAAGCGGTTCAGGTCCATGGCGGCCCCGGCCACCGGAGTCTGGTCAATCTTGAAATCACCGGAATGCGCCAGGCAGCCTTGGGGGGTATGGACCACAAAGCCCACCCCGTCCACAATGGAATGGCAGACCCGGATGAATTCGAATTCGAAAGGCCCCAGGGTCAGCGCTTCAGCAGGGTGAATCTCTCTCAGGTCGGCGCCGTTCAGCAGGCGGTGCTCCCGGAGCTTCTCCCGCAGCAGGGCCAGAGTCAGGGGAGTGCCGTAAACCGGAGCGGCGAATTCCTTGAGAAAGAAGGGCGCGGCCCCGATATGATCCTCGTGGCCGTGGGTCAGGATGAGGGCGGCGAGTTTGTCCCGGCGCTCCTGGAGATAGGAGAAGTCGGGAATAACTATGTCGATCCCCAGCATGGGGTCTTCGGGGAACATGAGGCCCGCATCCACCACCACCAGGTGGTCGGCGGTCTCCAGGGTCAGCATGTTGAGCCCGATCTCCCCCACTCCCCCCAGGAAGGTGAGATCAACCCAGTCAGGGGCGGGTTCGTTCGTAGCCATAGGGAAAATAGGGGTCGTAATGGGCGGCGATGGCCTGATACACCGCGGCCATCAGGTCCTCTTTGCGCCGGTAATTACGGGGATGGAGGGGAGGGGAGATCACCACTCTTATCGGACCGGGCCGGACTTGGAGAGTCCCCCGGGGTTTAATGTAGCGAGTGCCGCTGATGCTCACCGGCACTATGGGTTGGCCGGCCTTGGAGGCCATGATGAAGACCCCTTTCTTAAAAGGGATGAGTTCCGGGGTGGGGACCCGGGTGCCTTCCGGATAGATGATCATGGAGGCCCCGGCCTTTACCCGGGCGGCGGCCCGGTCCAGGGTCTTGACGGCTTGCTTGAGATTGTTCCGATCCAGGGGCACGGAGCCCATACGTATCATGGCATGGCCCAAGATCGGGATCTGAAAAAGGGATTTTTTGGCGACGAACATCAGCCGGCCCGGCAGGATGGCCAGCATGGTGAAGATATCGAAGTCGGAGCGATGGTTGGCGGCGTAAACATAGGGTTGGCCAGGGGTCAGGTGCTCCAGGCCGTGCACTTCCACCGGGATGTGGAGCAGGCGCAGCAGGGTCCGGCCCCACCATTTGGTGGTCCATTGGACTAATTTGCCGTCGCGGTCGAAAGGAGCCACCACGATGACCATCGAGCCGGCGATCAGGGTGATCACCGCCAACCAGAATTGAAACCATAAGCCCCAGGCCATTAAATTACCGCCTCCGCCGGCAAATTGTTAAAATCTACCTGGAAAACCCATATACGTCAACCATTATGGGGCGGAGCCAGCACCAGGGGACCAGGGGCAGGATCGGCGGGGAGGCTAATCAGCGGGTGTTTTGGCCTGACGAAGAACTGGGCCGGAAAGCCGCGAGGGGTCGAGTCTGTGGCCCCTATCCCAGTCCGGCAAACAGGGATTCGATGACGTCTTCGGCCTTGCGTTCCCCTGCCTTTTCGCCAAAAAACAGCGCCCCTTCGGTGTAGGGGGAGCTCTTGAAACCGGTGCGCCGCTCCATAGAGGCCCGGGTAAACCCCAATTTTACCAGGATTTCCAGGAACTCTTTTTCCGGCATGGCGCCGCCGATGCATTGGAACCAGTTTTCCAGATTGCCTTTCAGTTCCGGCGGCAGTTCCTCCACCAGCACCATGTCGGCGATCATCAGGCGTCCGCCGGGTTTGAGGACCCGGCGCACTTCCCGCAGGGCCTGCTCCGTCTCGATGGTCAGGTTAAAGACGCCGTTGGAGATGATCACGTCGAACTCCCGGTTTGCAAAAGGCAGGTCCTCGGCCGCGGCGATTTCAAACCTGACGTTGGTGAGGCCGGTCAAAGTGAGGTTGGCCCGGGCCCGGTTGATCATCTCGGGAGTGGCGTCGATCCCTAGGGCCCGGCCCCGGGGATCCACCAGCCGGGCGGCGATCAGGGTGTCCACCCCGGCCCCGCAGCCGATGTCCAGGACCGCCTCCCCGGCCCGGAGGGCCCCTAAACTGAAGGGGTTGCCCACCCCGCAGAAGGAGGCCAGCACCGGCTCGGGGAGCTCCGCCAGGAGCTCCTCCGGGTAGCCCAACTGGAGCAGCCCGGCCTTGCCGGTGGGGTACTCGAAGCACTGGGTAGCGTCGGTTTGCCCGGCCACCTCGGCGAACTTGCGCCGGAGGCCTTCCTGGATAATGCCGATATCAGTTTCAGTAAGGTATGGTCTCATCAGGGCGTCTCGTCAGACCTTCCTGGCCTGAATCAAAAAGGTTATCACCGGCAAGGTTGCCCAGGGCGGGCGTCCCGCCGGTCGCAATGAAAACTCGGAACTCGGAACTCGGAACTCAGACGTCCTTGCCGATGGCGAAGGCCTGGCCCAGGTACTTGCCGATGCCGTGGTAAGTGCGAATCTCCGGGCCGAAGATGATGGGCCGCACTTTTTCGATGTCCGGGAAGCCCTTCTCCCCCAGGACGGCCTCGTCGGCCTTGACGTCCAGGATTTCCCCGATGAACTGGGTGTGCAGGCCGATTTCGATGGTGTGCAGCAGTTTGCATTCCAGCACCAGGGGAAATTCCGCCACGTAGGGGGCGTCCACCACGGTGCTGGCCACCGGGGTGAGGCGGGACTGGGCCAACTTGTTGACGTCCCGGCCGGAGGCGATGCCGAAATAGTCCGCCTCTTTGACGTGGGCCTCGGAGGGCACGCTGATGGTAAAAGCCCCCCGGGCCACGATATTGCCGTAGGAATAGGTGGCCTTGCGCAGCGACACCGCGATGCAGGGCGGCTTGGAGCAGCAGATGGAGCCCCAGGCCGCAGTCATGACGTTGGGCTTGTTGTTGGCGTCATAGGTGCCCACCACCCAGACCGGGGTGGGGAAGGCCAGGGTCCGGGGACCGAAGGATTTTTTCATCAGACACCTCCTGGAATATATTTATGCCAAACGGAGGAAAAAACAAGAAATAAAGCAGGGGAAAGAAGAATTACCGGCTTGCCTCCGCATAATCCGCCATAAATCAGGTATTTTGACTTGCAAAATAATGCACCAATGTTCATAATAATATTAATCCCCAATCGCGCTGAGTTTGAGAAGATTGGGTTAACGGGCGAGGCTTTGCTCTTTAAGGAGGTGAAGGATCGATGTCAGCAACCAGAGTCTTTCAATGTTATGACTGCCAGCACCGCTGGACCCTCCCCTACGGCGCGGGCAGGCCGGAGGCCTGTCCGGCTTGCCATGGCGGCAATTTCTGCCGGGTTGAGGGGGAGCGCCAAGGAGCAGGGGTCTTAGGTCTCGGTGGCCCTAACCGTCGGTGCCGCTGCGGACAGAAGCAGAGATAACTTAAAAAAAAACACTAGGTTTTTACGGGAGAAATCATGAAGATTGCAGTAGCTTCGGATGACGGCCTTGGCCTGGCCCATCATTTCGGGCGCAGCCGCTATTTTTTGGTGTTTAATGTTTCGGATGGGCAGATCAGCGGCCCGGAGGCTCGCGCCAACGGTTGCACCGCGCATGCCCAGGGTGAATGTAACCATGATGAACTCCAGGTTGCGCCCCACGCCCATAGTCACGATGACCTGGTGGCAACCTTAAAGGACTGCCAGGTGGTGCTGGCCGGCGGCATGGGGCGCCGGGCGGCGCTGGATTTGCAGGCCCACGGCATCAAGCCGCTGGCGGTGAATTTCACCGGCCCGGCGGTGGAGGCGGTTAGGGCTTATCTGGCCGGGACCATCCAACCCCTGGGCGCCTGGTGCTGCGGCCATCAATAAAGCGCGGAAAAACCATCTGCGAACCCGTTAAGCAAAGAGCCCGGCAAACTTTTGTTGGCCGGGCCTGCTCATTTAAGAGGGTTGGCTGCCCGGAATTAAGGGTCTTATCTTGTCTTTCTGGCCGAAATCACTACGAACCCGCCTTCTCCATGCCCTTCTCTGACCTGCTCCAGGCTGGCTAAGCTCGACAAATCTCCAAAAATGGTTTGGCAGGTGGCCGCCTGCCCATAGGCCAATTCCTCCAGCCAGGCCAAGGCCTGGCTGACCGGGTAAAACCGGGCCTGGCGATAGAACTTGCTCTCTTGCTTATGGGTCTCGTAAGACCGCCCCAAGGGACTGGCGCCATCTATCATGCCGATGAGGATTTGCCCGCCGGGTTTGAGCACCCGGGTCGCTTCCGCCAGGGCCTGAAAAGGGTCTCCCAGGAAGCAGAGCACCGTGATCATCGCCACCAGATCGAAGGTGGCCTCGCCAAAAGGCAGGGCCTCCGCCAGGGCCCGGACCACCCGGAGGCCCCGGCGCCGCGCCAGCTCCGCCATGGCCGGGGCCGGCTCCACTCCCACGCTGAGGCCCAGGGGAACGGCAAACCGGCCGCTGCCCGCCCCGATCTCCAGGCCGAGTCCTCCCGCAGCAATCCTTCCTCTTAAGGCCAAAAGCTCAGATTCATAGACGAACCGGTGTTCATCAAACCAGGCGTCATATTCCCGGGCCGCTTCCGCAAAGATTTGCCAGATTGTCTCCGCCATCAGCCGGTCCAATAAAAAGCCCGGTGAACCGCAGGCTCACCGGGCCGGTTAATTTAAGCGCAAGTGGGGCTTATTCTTCTTCCAGCTCGATGCCGTCCCGCTCAAACTGGGCGTCCCGCAGCTCTTTGGCCGCAGCCTGCTCCGCTTCGCTCCAAGGCTCAATCTCCAGGCAGTTGGCCACCAATTCCCAGAGGTACAGGGTCTCAGTGTAGTTGCCCATGTCCATGCGGCCTTCTTTAAATTCCTTGCCTAACCCCTTCATGATCTGGTCCCGGCAGTTGTGGCAAGGGGCGATGACGATCTCGGCCCCGGTGGCCTTGATCTGGTCCGCCTTCATCTTACCGTAGGCCAGGCGCTCGGCATCGTAGGGCATGGCCCAGGCGCCGCCGCCGGCCCCGCAGCACAGGTTGTTCAGGGGGTCATCGCACATTTCCCGGTAGAGACTGGGGTCAATGCACTGCTGGGCGATCCAACGGCAACGCTCGCCGTTGTTGGGCGAATCACCATAGAGCATGACGGACTTGCGCACGTAATTGCAAGGATCGTGGACCGTGAAGGTTTCGTGGTACTTATGGGTATTGAGTTTGATCCGGCCGGACTTGATGTACTCCTCCATCAGATCAAAGATGCTGACTACTTTAAATTCGTCGAGGACTTCGGGGAACCAATTTTTCAACCCGACCCGGGTTGCATAGTAGGCGTGCCCTCATTCGGGGTACAAGATGGTTTTACACTTAAGTCGTCGGGCGT
>CAZOCQ010000021.1:4275-22787 GCA_964578335.1 uncultured Desulfobacca sp. | reverse complement strand
CATCCTGCTGACGGCCGATGGCCTGCCGGGTGGTTTGTGCCGCGCGTTGAGGAGTTTTGCCAATAAGCTTTGGACCTCCTGGTAATTCCGCCTTGGCCTGCTCAATATCTGCGATATTCCCGATATTCTCAGTTAACAAAAATGCTCCCATGGCAACCAACAAAATTAATAACTTTTTCCAAAACAATCTCACGGGAGACCCTCCTGCCGTTTTAATACAATCTTTCCTGGTTTTCGCCATATGCTTTCCTGATTAATAATAATTAGTATTACAAACCAGGGAATTATAATATAATAAAACAAAGCACTTAATAAGATTGCCAAATCTCCCCTGATCACATTAAAGATCCAGGCGTAAAAACCAGCAATAAGGGAGACCTTAAATAACCTAGGCCCTTGCACGCCAGGAAGCGCCTCTTTGGCTAACCAGTTTTCCAGAAGGGCCAGAAGACCTCCTAAAATCGCACCGAGTAAAGGGACTCCTAAGGTGCCAGCCAATCGGTAGCCATCTACTACCATGGCTCCGGCTGCCCCCGCACCCGCTCTGACTTGTTCTTCACCCAATATAACCACTGCCAAAATATGGAATGTTCTTTGAAACTTCATTTTATCTGGGAGAAGTTGAGATGGAATGATATTTAAAAAAGAATAAAAAATGTAAGTTAACCCTTCACTTTTTCGTTTTTCAAAAATGCTAAGACCAACCGCCTCCTTAACCATTATTGATTTGAACTCATTAAATTTTCTATTCTTTCCAGATCCATAAAGTTCAGAATAAGCCATGTCAACCGCCTGTCCGAAGGCCTGATCGCGGTGTGCCCGGTAGCGTCCATAAAAATCGAATAATAATATGACTACGATCCCTAATATGCCAAGAACGCGCCAGGGAATGCGGACCAAAATATCCACAAACACCAAGGCAATAATATAGATCATTATGACCGTGCTGCGTGTGCCATCTCCAAAAAAAAGAGTAATCAAAAAACCGCAACCTAAAATGATGATGTTGCGCCAAATATTCTGCTTGGTTCGAATAGTATGCGCAATAATTAGACCTGCTCCCACTCCTTGCATGATCGACAAATAATAGCCAAATTTACATTGTATCTGGGTCCAAAGGTAGGACAATCCTCCCTCGGAGAAGGTTCTATCTATTACCTGTTGGGCTGCGAACACATTTTCGGTATAGGTGACTTCCGGGAGCAACCTGCCGCCACTGGCAAGACGAATCACTATTCCAGTAAGAATCCCCAAGAAGGGGAAGAGATAGAAAAACCAGCCGCTTGGCAAGTCATCGAGGTCAATCTTGTCGGCCAGAAATCGTGAGCGTTTTCTGAAAAGGATATATCCGGATAATAATCCTAAAATAAAATATCCTTGCAGCCAGAAAAGCGAGACAGGATTACCTACAACATTGAAATCTCCTTTCATCAAAGCTATGGTAGGATAAATAAAGTATATCCCGGCCCATAACAAAACCAAGACCGCGGGATCGCTAAACCTTAATTCACCTCCTGGGGAAAGCAGGGTCAAACAAATTAAGGCAAAGGACCAGCAGCCTATCTGAAAAGTCATCCCCAATATAACTCCGGGGAAAGGTAATTGGTTCTTATAAATCCCATAGGCTATTAAAAGAACACTTCCAATAAGTATAATTAATAACGTTGACGTTCTACTTTTCTCTTTCTCATAAACTTCAGCTTCTGAGCAATGTACCTTACTAAGATTCATTTCTTATGTGATCCCATCCGAGCGAACTGAATATTGTAGATCTCTTTTTAATGAGCCATTGTAACCGCTAATGCCGCCAAATGGGTTTAGTTGTACGCGTCACATAAAGAATTAAGGCTGCCCTGATTTCTGGGGCCAACATGGCCGAAGAAAATAAGCCCAAAAAGAAAATTCCGGCCAAGACGGTCACCATTGTCAACATAGAAGCGTGGGCAGGAAAAAGAAAACGACCGGCTAAGCCGACAATTAAGGCCCCTATCAAGGGCAAGGCTACGTCTTTTTCATACCAACGCCATTTCTCCGCTTTCAGAAAACGGAGATGCATCAGGGGAACATTAAACAACAAATAGATACTATTCAACATCAAGAAAGCTTGGGCTACTCCCGTGGCGCCAAAATGGCTCCCCATGAACCAGACCCCGGGCACCAGTAAGATCGCCAAACACAGATTGGTGTAAAACAATAACTGCGGCCAGCCCATCGCAGCCTGCAAATAACCAGGCAAGAAGCCCAGGCAATTCAGCAAAACTCCGGTAGCCAGCAGGCTTAAGAGTAGCCAGCTATTCCGGGCTACCACCGGATCTCTAGTCCAGAGCAATAAGATCTCCTTAGAAAAGAAGATCAATACAATGGCCGTCGGCAGCAAGATTACCGAAATAAATTGACTGATCCGATGATATAAATTGGCCAGTTCGGTTTCGTCACCGGACTCCGTAAGCTGCACCAAGCGCGGAAAAGCGGCATTGCTTATGGGATAAACTATTGAAATAAGACTGTATGCCACACTTGAGGCCAAAGTGTAAAAGCCGAAAGTTTCCAAGTTAACCAGGCGGCTAAGGAACACCTTGTCTATTTGTGTACAAAAACCCAGGCAAACGGCGTTCCCTGCCTGGGCAGAAGCAAAAGGCCAGACTGCGGTCAGGAGCTCCCTACTAAACCGTGGTCTCCCAGGGGCGTTGGGCAGAGACCGCCGTAGAAGCAGTCGGGCTGAGGTAGTTGCGACAAAATTGACCAGAATTTGCCAAACAAAAAAGGCCTGGACGGTAGAAGAAATAAAAAAGAGAACCGCCACTGCCCCTATCCCCCGCAGGGTGCCTATGGTCATGAGAAGACCGTTTTCCAAAACTTGCCTTTGCAAACCTCTAAGGCCGCCCTGATACAGCATGAAAGGTAATTTTAGGAGCACTGCCCACCCCATCAATTTGATGGCGGACTCCAATTCTGCGGAGCTAAGGCGTTGCGGGGTGAGCCAGTGGTGGGCAATGAAGGGGGCGAGAACCATAATCGAGAATCCGCCAACCAGCGCCAACAACCAATATAGGGATTCTAAAGTTCTAAGCAGGTCCCACTGTTCTTGAGCACTGTTCTTTCTGACTGATAGCCTGGCCATTTCCCGGTTCAGGGTGATGCCAAATCCCATATCTAGCATGGCGGAGACGCCGTAAATGGTCGTATAAAGCCCTACCAAGCCAAAGGCTTCCACGCCCAAGAACTTTAAGTACAGGGGAATGCATATTATTAGGACAAGTCTATCCCAGGCCCTCCCGAAATAATTGGCAATAGTATTACGTTTAACGTTGCTCATTTTTGATAAGTTATTGCAACAAGGCGACAATATTTTTTTAATGATGGAAACATTCTTAGCAGAAAGTTATCAATCTTCCTTACTCCTAAGAAATTTGTTATCCCTTCTCCTGTAAGGCGGGCGATCATTTCTACTAGTTGGAATTCCTGCCACTCTACATGGCTAAATAATAATGAAAATTCCTTAATGTTGGTATAGGTCAGTGGATGTTCCGCATTAATTTCTCTTGTCTGACCATGATGATTTCTGAAAATATAATTCCGCAGAGCATTTTGTAATCGGCTTTCCCCCAAGGGCTCAATGAAGAATGCCTTTGCCCCGGGTTTTAACACCCGGTGCAACTCTTGGGAGGCAAAAACTAAATCAACGTGATGTAAAATCGAAATTCCTACCACGGCATCGAAAAAATTATCTGGATACTCAAGCTTTTCAGCCATCATTTTCTTAAGATTCACGCGCTGTGTTACATTATTTGCTTCCGCCCGCTTTATCCCGAGTTCAACCAGTTTTCCGGAAACGTCAAACCCGTGAACAATAGCTCCACGTTGGGCGAGATATGTTGCAAGCCATCCCGAACCACACCCATAATCAAGCAATTGCAGACCGTCAATATTGCCAAGTTGATGAATCAAATAGGAAAAGGCTACTGTCGAATTAGAAAGGAAAATTCTTGGATCATTAACCTTTAGATCGTCTAAAGTAGACTGACTTAACAAGCCTTCCCCCACTTTATTCCAGAAATTTTCCTCCCTTTGAATTTCTTCAAGGTTAATCAAGTTCTTTCCCCTTTTCATCAAGAAACATTATTTTCCGGATAGGTCATTACTGTAAATGAATTCCTGTTGAATAAATTGGGGGAGCACCGGAATTAATAGACGAGCGAAGGACGAAAGGCGTTCTCGAGTGGCCAGGGTATCTGGTGATACCGGGGTGATCAGGCGGATGAGGGCACCGTCGGCCCGCCGCCGCAGTAAACCATCGTAACTGAGATAAAATTTATTGATATACTCATTCGCAAGCCAACGACCCCGCTGGAGATACCAATAATAGACTAAATATTTTTCCCCTTCCCGATCCATCAGCATAGCCTTCACCTGCCGCCCCGGGGCCACCTCCGCAATCCCGGATTTAATCACCTGCCAGCCGCCGCCCGTCAGACAAGTAAAGGGAGAGTGCACCGAACTGCCGCCCTTCTGGTTTTCATAATAAGCAATCCACAGCGAAATCGAATCCTTGGAGGAATTTTGGAAATCCGCATTCAAGTAAGCATTGGCGCGTGTAGCTTCAAACATAGTAGGGTCGATAAATGACCTCTTTCCCTGCCAGGGCCCCAGTTCTAAAGGAAAATTATTAAAGCTCCGCAGCAATGGCACGGGAGAAATATTACCGACGATATGAGCAAAATAGCCCGAAATGGCGATCATAATTATTGCAACAATCAGAAGAGCGGAGGAAGGCAACTTAGGACTGGCATCACTAGTTACTCCTACGGGCGTTTCGTTCATAGCGTTACCATTGATCCCTGGTTGGCGAAAAGAAATAATCCAATTCAACATAGCCAAGAAGCAGAAGCAGAATACAAAGATGAGCCAACCGGAGAAAGCGTGCCAGAATCCTTCTTGTAATATTGGTAAGACCCCCATTCCTGCAACTCGCATGGCATTGGCGATTATCGCAGCCGGAATGAGGGATAACAGAAGAAGGGCCACCTTCCAGAAACGACGCTGATAGAAGTAGCAAAAAATAACTCCCAAAGCCAGCAGAGCCAAGATATATCTTAAGCCGCTGCAGGCCGCGACGATTTGAAGTTGCCGCACTCCCAAGTCAATAACATTCCCCTGGCGCACTGCAACTACACCTGCCATTTGTAGAAATTTCGTAGCTAGCTGGGAAGAGATTAATTGCAGAGGTAAGGTGATCTGTCGCACCAGAAATGATGGTAAAGGAATCATGAGAAATAACAGAAATAGTGGAAACCACAATAAACGGACAAGCTTCCCGCCACCTATGAGCAGCAATACGCCAACCAGCACTACTATGAAGGACGCGGAAGGGGTATAGAGATCTGTGGAAGCCTCTCCCAGAATAAAAATGGCTAATCCTAACGCCAGAACTGCCAGTCCCATAAAAGCTGGCTGTTTCGGAATCTGGCGAAGTTGCGCCCATTTCAAATAGACTATGTAGCCGCTAACTAAAGGTAATAAAATGCCGAATGAGTAATCATCATCAGCAAGTAATTTCTTGCATAAATAATTAAACACCGGCCAATAAGCCCAGAGAAGGGTTATTGCCAGGCAGGCGCCAAGAATTACCGGAATCGAACCTAATTTATCCCTGATTTTCATTAACTGAGACCTTGCATTTTGGAAGGACATATTTAACAACTATATAAAGGTTTCATGCAGGTGCATTCTCTCTATTGATCATCTGGGAAAATACAAGGTGAAAAAGCCTTGATTTGTTAAGCAAAGTTGATAATTCTTTCAATCTAATAATTATCTGTATAATAAGAATCCTATTTCTTAAATATTTTAAACCAACCCCATTTTCGGAGAGGTGGAGAAATATCGGGGTCGAGGTTTTCCACTGGAATAACGGTGTCCCGTAACTTGTCATCCGGCGCCGGCGGGGCAGAGTTGAGTATAGAAGGATTAATTAAGAATTGATTCAAAACCGGCACCAGTTGGCTGGTCAATTCCAGCACCATTCTTTCCAAGCGAGATAGGCGGGCCAATATCTCTTCCACGGTGGCAGACAATCCCTCATCGACAGGCGTTACAAGCCTCGCAGTCTCCGGCAAAGGCATCACTTCTGCCGAAATAGAATTATCCTTCCCTTCAGGGCCTTCCAGGCTGCCACCCTGGGTAACAATTAGGGTATCGATAAAGTCCCCGTCGATATTCTTTATCCCTTCAGCGAAACCGGCCACCAGGGCCAAATCGCACCAGGCGTTCAGGCGCCGGGGCACCCCCCGGGTATATTCAAAAAGCCGGTCCAGGGCGGAGTCGGTGAAGATGCCGCTGCCCCCGGCCCGGGCCAGGCGGAAGCGGACGTATTCCTTGGTTTCGGCAAGGCTTAACGGATTAAGGTGAAAGTGCACCGCCACCCGCTGGGCCAATTGCCGCAAGGCCGGATGGCGCAGCCGGTCCCGCAGCCCCGGTTGGCCCACCAGGATTACTTGCAAAAGCGGTTCCTTTTCAGTCTGCAGGTTGGAAAATAAGCGAATTTCCTCCAGGGCCTCCGGCGTCAGGTTCTGAGCTTCGTCCACCAGCAGGACCACATGCTCGCCCCGGCCATAGGCGGTGAGCAAGAACTGGTTAAACGCGGCCAACTTAGCCGTCCGGTTAGGGTAATGGCCGCGCACCTCAAATTCCTGCAACAACATCTCCAGGAGTTCGATGGCCCTGGAAGTCTGATAGAGCACCCCGAGGCGATGATTTCTCTCCCGCGCCCGCAACAGGGACTTGAGCAGGGTGGTCTTGCCGGTTCCCACCTCCCCGGTTAAGACGACAAACCCCTCGCGTTGCTTGATGCCATACTCCAGGTAAGCCCGGGCCAACTTGTGTTGCGGACTCAGGTATAAGAAGTCCGGATCCGGCAGCAGGGAAAAGGGGCGCTCGGTTAAATGGTAAAATTCTTCATACATAATGTTCAGCTATTTAAACAAGGGTAGTTTGAATTTTTTCTTCAGGGTGGGCTGCACCCGCTTGGCGTAAGGGTAGTAATACCCCTGGCTGATAACATCCTCGGCTTTGTTCAGGACGAAACCCAGGAACCGAAACTTCTCAAGCATTCCCTGGCAGCGCTCAATGTCTTCCTTGGGGGTCCTTCCGGCTTCGATTACCACTAAGACACCGTCCATTAAGGGCGCAAAGGTCAGGGCGTCCGCGCAAGTCAATAGGGGAGGCAGGTCAAAAATCACATAACGGTTGGTATAAAAATGTTTCAATTCCTGGACCAAATCCCGCATCCGAGGTGAGTTCAGCAATTCCGCGGTATGCATTATCGGCCGGCCGGCCGGTAAAATCACCAGTTTGGCGAGACCCTGGGGATGGATAAGCAGTTCTGGTATGGGCACTCCGCTGGTGAGATAATCCACCAGTCCCGGTTGATCGGGCAGGCCGAAGTAATCGGTGACGGAAGGGGAGCGCAGGTCGGTATCCACCAAGAGCACCGTGTGGTTAATCTCTTTGGAGATGCTGATGGCCAGATTGATGGCGGTCAGCGTCTTTCCTTCTCCCGATTGGGGCCCGGTAATCATTAAGGTATTCCGGGCCTCTTTGGCAGTCTGATGCAGCAGGTGAGTCCGCAACACCCGATACCCTTCGGCCGCCAAGGATTCCCCCGCTTCTTGGCCGGCGAGGATACGGTGGCGGCGCAAGACCTCCTGGTCCACCGGAACCGTGCGGGTGATGGTGTAACAGATCTCTGCCGGAATTATGTGACCCTCAGCCAACTCATCTGCGGCTGCAGTCGGAATAACCCCCGTCCTCGGCTGACTGACCGGAGAATCCGCAGGTCCTTTTTCTTTATTAAGAGCTTTGGCCCGCTCCAGGGCCTTATCAATGAAACTCAAGGGAATTCCTTATCTTGAGAAATAACGAGGGCTCCTCGAACCTCAGCTATATTTATGGGCCAGGCGCATGAGCTTGGCGGTCAGCACCCAGAGGTCCATATAGAGGAAATGAAACAGAGTTAGCCCCAGGATCAATACCAGACTGCTTATCATCCAGATTAATTTCCGTTTGCGACGGGCCAGGACCAGCTCTTCCTTGGTGCGGATCCTGATGATGGTCCCCAAGACCGGCAAGCCGGTGAGCAGGGCAAGTTCATCGGCATTCTTCACCGACCGGTCCAGTTGCTCCACCAAGGCCACCGTTCCCAGCCCGGAGCCCAGACTCAGAAAGAAGCCGGCCAAGACAATCAGCATTCTCTTGGGCTTGACCGGCTTTTGCGGATAACTTGCCGGGTCAATCAGGGTAAATTTTTCCCCTTTCTGGTGCTCCTCCATGCCCTCGGAGATGCGGGCCTCCAGGATCTTGTTCATCACTTCCTGGTACTTATCCGTGGAATTCTTGTAATCCCGCTGCAGGGCAAAATACTCCTGCTCCAGTTTGGGACTCTCCTCCAGACGCTGATTGAACATTTTTAATCTATCTTGCAGGATTCCCCGCTGCCTCTCCAAGGAAACCAATTCGTTTTTGGCGGTCTCAATCTGCGTGGTTAGACTAACATAAGCAGGATTCTCGGCTCCGACTACCGGTTTGACCGGCTCGATTTTGGCCGGCCCTTGCTCCAGACGGGCGATCTCATTGTTCAATTTGCGAACATCGGGATGCGCAGCGGAATATTTGCCCTGCTTTTGGGCCAGTTCGGCCTTGAGCTGGGTCAGTTTCTGCCGCCTTAAAGAAGGGCTGCCCCCCTTTTGCCCGGCCAGTTTCTCCAGTTCCTCCTTCTCCCGCAAGGCCCGGCGCACGTCAGGATGGTCCGGGGAGAATTTAGCCTGGAGGTCGGCCAGCTTAACCTCCATAGCCCGGAGCCGGTCCTGGGGATCCATGATCCGTTCGCCCGAGGAACTGATAAGGGGAGAATCCGGTTTGACCGTGGCCAGTTGGCCTTCCAGGTAAATTTTGCGATCCTGGATGGTCCTGATTTGATTGTCAATCTGCTTAAGGTCTTGTTGCAGACGTTCGGCTTGGGAAAGGTTAAAGTTATAGAGTTCCGGCTGAATGCCTTCGTGCTCTGCTTTAAAGGTGGCGATCTTTTCGCCTATGGTCCGAATGCGCTCCCTTAATTCCTTGGCTTCGGCCTCCAGGAATTGCGTGGTGGTCTTGGCCTGGGCCTCCCGAACTTTAAGATTTTGCTCTAAATAGAGAGAGGCCAGGGTGCCCGAAACTTTCTGAACCGTCTCAGGGTTCTCGCCACGATAAGAGATGGAAAAGGCAATGGTTATTCCTGATGAACCGGGGCGTGACCCGGATTGAGATCTCCGCCCGGGACCAGCCACCTGGGCCCCTATGGTTTCCAACTTAATATTATTCCTCATCCTCTCGATTATTTCTTCCCGGGTATACTTTTCTCTCAGTTCGGCGTAAAGATGGAATTGCTGGATGATCTCCCACAGCTTGGTGCGGGACAGGATCTGCTGAGTGAGACTTTGAATCCGCTGGTCGGCAAACCCGGTCACGGTGGAGCGGACGAATTCCGGAGGAATCTGCTGGTCTTCAATAAGAATGGTGGAACTCGATTCATAAACTGCCGGTAGTAAAAGGGCCACAGTGGTTACTATAAAAAACAACAGCAGGAAAGGAATAAAAAAATAACGTTTTCTTTTCAATAAAATCGCAAAATAATTACGAAGGTCTTTAGGATGTTGTTTCATGAGATATGTCTATTTAATAATTGGTCAGTGGTTAGATATAAAGGTGTCCCTGGATTATTTTCCGAGTGGCTTTGGCTTTTTTAAGCCTGGAAGTGATAGTTGCTTGTAAGTCAGCATCACCCAGACCACCTGGGCTTGGGCGCTCTGTCCACTGCTGATATTGTCCCGGCGGCCGAATTGATAGCCCGGCGAAAGGGAAAATTCCGGGGTCAGCTTATAGGTAATTTGCGAGGTCAAGCCGAGAAAATCATTTTTTTGGCTGTTGGCCTCGGAAAGTTGGTTGGTATAGGAGTAACTGCCACCCAGACTGCCGGATAATCTCTCCGTGAAATTATAACTTAAAGATACACTAACCCGACTCAAATTTGAAATAGTTCCGAAGGCCGAGGCGTTTTGATCCATGTAGTACCCGGCGTTCAGACTAAGTCTGCTCCAGCGGCGGGTGGCGAACAGATTGACAAAGGGATTCGTTTCCTTTTTTTGCACCTTCTGCTGAGTATTCTGGATAATCAAGGGAAATTGAAAGGGGTCCTGGACCTGGGTCTGAAAATTAAAGAAAGAAAAATTGAGGCCCCCCAGAAAATTGATCTCCCATTCCGGGGAAAATTTATGATTCGCTCCCAGATAAACTCCCAAAGATCGAAAGATATTTTCCCCCGGGTATCTCGTTTCCCGCCCCAGGAGATTTGCCGTCAGCACGGTTTTTTCATTCAGGAGCGGCCGGTCCAGCCTTAACCCCACCTGCTGGCTGGTGTAATCCTGAAAGCGCTGGTCCTGATAAGTGACCCGATTGAAGTTGTAGTTTAAGGTGGCGGCCAGGCGTTCGCTCAGGCTGTAGGTTATTCCCGGAGCCGCCAGGATCGATTGCCGGGGGGTGCGGGTCATGATCAGGCCGGAGACGAGAAATTCCTCTTGTAAAGTGGAATCGACGATGAACGCGCTATTCAGGGTCAGCTTGCAACGCGGGGTAGCCTGGTATAGTCCGTTGATCTGGTAGTTCTGATCAATATGGTCCAGTTGACTTTGGGTGACATAATGCAAGCCGTTCAACCCCAATCTGCCCTGGAGTTGCCCAGTATCAGTAGTATAATTGAATTCGGCAGCCGGGGAAACTGTAAAGATGCAGTCACTCACCGGCGCCTGATAAGCATAATTGATATTGCTGTTATACTCGCACCGGACCGTGGCGCTGGGAACCACAGCGAAGTCTGCGGCGTCTCCGGCTCCGACTCCCCAAATTCCCAGGAGCAAAAACAATGCCAGGAGGACGCCGATTCGCATGGGCGGATTATGTTCCCTTCAACCTTAGGGCACCACCACCACGTCCCCCGGCAGGAGAGTGCGGTTCTGCTCCAATGATTCACCCCGGCTCACGGCCTGGTAGTTGAAGGGGTAAACCTCTTCCTTGCCCCCGGCTTTCCGCAACACCACAATGGACTTGGGGGAGGCGAAGGGCGTGAGTCCACCGGCCATGGCGATGGCCTGCATGACGTCAACGGGCCGGCCCACCGCAAACTCGCTGGGCTTGTTGACTTTTCCGGTCACATAAATTTTATAGAATTGGGTCTTCAACAAGATTACCGTGACATTGGCATCGGTGACATATTTGGCCAGGCGCTTGGCGATTTCGTCTTGGAGCTGCTTGACGGTGAGACCGGCGGCCTGGACTTCTCCCACCAAGGGATAGGTGATCTTGCCGTCCGGACGGACGATCAATTGTTTAGTCAATTCCGGCTCTTTCCAGACGGATATTTCGATGGCGTCTTCCGGCCCCAACTGGTAGGTCTCCTGGGCCACCTTCGCCACCAAGGCCGCTTCGGCCTCAGGGTTGCTCGGCGTGACCCGGGGGGCGCAGCCCCAGATCATCATCAGGGCCAAAGCAACCCCTGCTGCTGTCATCCTTTGCCAATGACCTGTCATGGCCTTCAGTTGTATCCTCCCAGGTGGTTGCGGTCAATTTATCTAATATTATAAAGAAGTTCAGTAATGCTTCAAAATATCCGGAGGCTTTTGCGATAATATCGCCCAACCACTCCCGGCAAAATCCAAGGATCGTCCGTCACCCGGAAAATTAGCCCCAATTATAGCACCAAAGGGAATGCCAGGGTTAATTATTTAATCAGACACGGAAAATTTTGAGACGCGGGCCACTAATGCACCAGTTTGCTTGCCAAGGTCTTAAGCAAAGCTCTGGAGGATAAGCTCATAAGAGGACTATCAGATGGGTAACTTGGGGGGATGCGGAGCAGCCCGTAAAAGCAGAGGTATCCCCTCTCCCAACCCGACTAAGGGTTGGAACAGGGAAGATGGTGGATTTGCTGCGGGAATTCGGCTTTGGTGGCGGGCCGGATTAACGCCGCATGGGTTGTGCGACTCGCTCAAAGTTGCCGTCCAGGTCGGTGATGACCACGGCGCCCGAGGGCAAGCGCCAAACCCGCACGTCCCCTTCACTCTGCCTGAATTCCGGGGGCACTGGAAAGACCTCGGGCAAATTGGCCTGGATCTCCAGGATGACCGTTTTAGAAACCCCCACCTCCCGCTCGATGGTCGATTTACATTCCTGATAGGTGACGCCTTCCTTCACCAGGGTTTCGACGAGTTCGGTTCTGTCCGAACCGCTTTCGGTGACATAGACAACCATGTTCCTCGTCCTCCTTTCAGGCTGAGTCAGGGACGGTTCCCGGCACATGTTCGTGGACCGTTGGTACCCAAAAATTAAGGCGCGGATCAACGATGTCAATGAACGGGACTAAATTCGGGGGGAAATCGTGGGCAAGGCTGAGGGACCGGGGGCGTCGCGGCCCCCGGGGAGATCTATTGCAGCGCCCGGCGCTGCAACTGCATGCGCTCCATTAAAAAGGCGAAGCCTTTGGTCTTGATTACCTGGGAGAATTGCGTCCGGTAGTTTTCCAGGATGCTCACCCCGTCCACGATCACATCGTAGAGGAGCCAGCCCCCGGAGGCCCGGTGCATGAGATAGGTGACCGGAATGGTCTCATTGGGCCGGACTATGGAGGTTTCCACCCGGGCCTTGCTGCCCTCGCTGGTCTCCCGGTGGTACTTAATGTTCTCCTTCTGCAGGAATTTTAAGACCATGCGGGTATAGGAGTCCTGAAAGAGATAGCTGAAAGTGGTAAGGAATTCCTGGCGCTGGCCGCCGCTGAGCTGGCCGTAAGCCCCGCCCAGGGAGTCCTGGGCCATCGCCGGGAAATCAAAAGTCTGCTCGATGATCCGGTGGATCTGGCGGCCCCGTTCCTTTTCATGAGCCGGTCCGGCCAAGGCCGGGTCCGATTGAATGGTCATCACCTTCCCCAGCAGGCCGCGCACATAATCCGTGGGACCCTGGGCCCAGGCCGCGGTCACCCCGGAACAGTTGATGGCCAGGGCCAGGCTAACGCTCAGTATTTTCCAAGATCGCTTTTTCATCGGTTTTTTTCCTCACCATGTGATTGAACCAACGAACCAGCCGCAGATAGGGACGGACGGACGGCTCCCGAGGCTCGTAGTTTCTTTCCAGCACCCGGATAAAGGCCGGCAGGAAGCTCAGGGAAGCCAGCAGGACGCTGAGGCTGCCCACCGTGGCCAGCAATCCCAGGCTGAAGGTCCCCTGGTGTCCCGAGACCATCAGGCTGCCGAAACCCAGGGTGGTGGTCAGGGCGGCCAGGGCCACGCCCTTGGCGGTGCTGGCGGGCAGGGTGATGGCCCGGGCCGACGCTTCCAAACGCCAGCGCACCAGGATGATGATGCCGAATTCGACCCCCTCCCCCAGGATCAACGGTAAAAACAAGACATTGGCCTGATTGAAGGGAATCCCCAACAGCCACATCAGGTTCAAGGTGAGTCCGGTGCCCACGATTAAGGGCAGCAAGGCCAGCAGGGTCATCTTCCAGCTGCGGAACATCAGCAGCAGCATGACGGTGATGGCCAGCAGAGCCAGGCCCGCCGCCTTCAGGCAGGCATTCTTGAACCCCAGGGTAAAGACGTAGAGGAGCACCGGGTCCCCCACTGCATTGGGATCGACGCTCCAGAGAGTCTTGACAAAGACCTTCAACGGGCCGAAATTCCAGATGTCCTGGGAGGGAAAAACCCGGAGCAGAAAGGTCCCCTGGGGACTGATGAAGCGCTGGCGCACCTCCTGGGGCAAATTCGCCAGGGTCGGAGGCGGCAAGTCCAGGGCCGAATTGACATATCCGGAGAACAGCTCCCATTTGTCCCGGAGGTCGCTGAAAAAAAGCCGTTCAAAATCAGCCAGTCGGGCCGCCGCCCGGGGATGGGTCTTGGCGTCCAGCAACGGGATGATGCGATTAATCAGGGAGTGGGTCTCTTCAATCTGGGCCTTGGTGGCCGCCTTTTCCTGCTCCAGGCTCTTGGCCGCTTCATCCATCTTAAAGTTGATCCGGCTCAAGATGGCGGCCAGCTCCGCCGGCTGGGAGGGTGAGGCCGGGGACTTGGGAAACCGGGTGCTGCTCATCACCGTCCGCAGTTCTTCCAGCAGGGGCCGCTTGCGGTCCACCTCGGACGGCAGGAAAGACAGAATTGATTCCACGTGGGACACGGTGGGCAGCTTCTTCAAGGCCCTGGTCCGGTCTTCCAATTCCGCCAAAGATGAGGTGGCCACCGCCCCATACGAGGTGGAATACTTCGAATCCTGGATCAGTTTGTATTCCCACACCACTGATTCGACCCTTTGATTCTGCAAGTGCAGCGGGTTCAAATCAAAGGGCACGAAGCGGAGGGCGATTACTCCGCTGCCCACGATGACCAGCCCCAAAACCACGATGAGTTCCGGCTTAGTCCAATGCAGGTGCAAAAACGGCTGCGGCCGAGGAGGACAATCTCCCACGGCGTCGCTGAACACGCAGCGCTCGCTCACCCGCACCAAGGCCGGCAACAGCACCATGGTGGCCACCAGCATCACCAGGATGCCCATGGCGAGAATCAGGCCCAATTCCGCCAGGCCCTTAAAGCCCATAAACATCAGAGGCAGAAAAGACAGGGCCGCAGCCAGCCCGGCATAAGCTATACCCGGCATCGAGCGTCGGTAGGTGTTGGCCAGGATGGCATAAGTACAGGGTTTGCGGCCGGATTCTTCTTCCTCCAAACGGGAAAACCAATGGATGCCGTAATCGATGGTGAGCCCCAACATCAAAGGCGCAAAGATCATGGAGAGCAGATTGAGGTGCCCCACCACCAGGGTCACCAGGCCAAAGGTCCAGCAGAGGCCGATGACCAGGGTAACGCCCTCAACCAGGGTGCGCCGCATGCTCCGGAAAAACAGGATGAGGAGGAGCATCTGGCCCGCCAGGGACAGCCAGGTGGCCAGGGAGATGTCGGACAGCGAACTGGCCATCTCATCGGATTCCAAGGCGTCCGGGCCGGTCACCCCCACCTGGAGCCCGGGATATTGGGCGGCGACCCTATGTATCACCCCCCGAAGCAGGGCCACGTCCTCGTTTCTGGTGGCGTAATCGCCCGACCGCGGAGTGACCAGAAAGAGAAGAAATTTGTCGTTATCGGTGAAAAAATAGCCTTGCTGGCTCATGTCGGCCAGCTCTTGCGGGAAAAACGCTTCAAAGGGGGAGGCCGAGGTCTTGGCTCCCTCCAGGCTCAGGAGGAGTTGCTTGAGCGAGGCATTCAGCAGGGTGACATCCGGCAGGGCGTCGCCGGCCGGCTTCTCATCCAGAAAGCCGGTGAACACATGGCCGATCATGACCTTGGCCATCTGCTCGTTGATCCCCTGGTAAAAGGTGGTCAGCCGCGGGTCGGCCGCCAGGCGGGCCAATAAGGCGCGCTGATCCACCAGATTGTTTCTGATCTTGGCGAGACCCTGGTAATCCAGGTAGAGCAAGGCCCAAGGCTTTAGGGTCTCGGGGTCCAGCCGGTAGAAGAGATCGGTGAAACGATCCGGGTAATGGCGCAATTCCGCGGCCAGGGCATCGGCAAAATTAACGGTCCGGGCCGGATGGCCGTTCTCCGCCACCACCACCAGGCCGTCCCGGCCGCCGAAGTCCCGGGTCATGCCTTCACTGATCTTGATCAGATGCTTGTCGCTGGCCACCAGGGCGTTGCGGCTGGTGTCGATCTTCAGGCGGGTATAGGTATAATAGACCGAGGCCACCGCCACCAGCACCGAAATCACGATGATGGGCCAGGCGCAATACCGCAGGGCCTGCATCCCGCTCAGGCAGGCGTGTTTATATTTATCCTTCGGGCCAAGTGGCGCCACGGTATATCCTTGGAAAAAATGTTGGGAGGGAAACAGGGAACATGAAAAGGCTGAGGCGGCATTTGAGCAGGTAACACCCATCCCCCCAACCCGGAAAGGCCCTCCCCAGATCCCTCCGTATTGGCGTCCCCCTCATTTTAAATGATTATATTAACATAAATCATGTCAAGAGGAAAATCACTTTAACCTAACTTTCTCACCTATAATGTTTGGCGTCAGTCGGGAAAAATTTGGGGCGGCTCGCCGGCCGCCCCAAGATCAAACTGTTATATAGAGACTAAGCTCTCTGGGGCAATTGTCAAGCATCTCCATAATTTATTTTAAATTTGGCTAAAATCAGCTACTATATCTGGGAAATATATATTATGTAACTTATTTTGTGTCAATATTAAAATTTTCAACTATATAAATTGAGGGGCGGTGAATGCAGCCGTCCGCTTACTCCGGTTAAATCCTTCGAGGTCATCCGTGACTAACTTTTCCCGACCGGCGCCGCCGGCCAAGCTCCGGGCGGCTGCCCTCATCGCCCTGGCGGTGATGCTGCTCATCTTTGCTCTGGACCTATCCGGCGCCCTCACCCCTTTCCGCCTCCAGACCCTGGACCTGCTCTTCCGCAACGTGCCCCTGGCCCCGGCCTCGCCCCAGGTGGTGGTGGTGACGGTGGACCAGCCCGACCTGGATTTCTTCAAGAACCAGGGGGTGGTCTGGCCCTGGCCCCGGCAGCTCTACAGTCACATCATCGATTATTGCAAGCAGGGTGGGGCGCGGGCAGTAATCTTCGACGTGCTCTTCACCGAGGCCTCGTCCTACGGCCCCGAGGATGACCAGCGCCTGGCCCAGGCCGCGGCCACGGCGGGCAACGTGGTCCTCCCCTTCTTCCTGTCCCGGGAGGAAAAGGGGGCCAATCCGCTGGAAACCGCCCTGCTGGATAAGGCCGGGCTGAAGATTCCCGGTCCCCGGCCCTCTGGGCAGGCCGGATACCGCTCGGTGACCACCCCCATCGCCCCGCTTCTGGACGCGGTCAAGGCCCTGGGCAACGTGGAATCCCGGCCGGACGCGGACGGCATCTACCGGCGGGTGCCCCTGGTCTTGTCCTTTAAAGACCGTTGGCTGCCCACCCTGAGTTTTGCTGCGTTTCACCGCTTCACCGGGAACCAACCCCTGAAGTTCGTGGAAAACGGCCTGCTGGTGGGGAAAATGGAAGTTCCTGTGGACGCCCAGGGCAACCTGCTGCTCAAATATCGCGGCCCCAGCCGCAGCCACCGGCGCTTCTCGGCGGCCAACGTCATCGCCTCCGAGGCTCGGGTGCGCCACCAGTTGCCCCCCATTTACCCGGCGGCGGACTTTGCCGGCAAGTGGGTCCTGGTGGGCCTCACCGCCCCGGGCCTGTTGGACCTCAAGGCCTCCCCCATGGGCGGAGTCTATCCCGGAGTGGAGATCCACGCCACCCTGCTGGATAACCTGCTGCAGGGGGACTTCCTCCGCACCCTGCCCGGCTGGGCCCTCTGGGTCTGGGCCTTGGCGCTGGTGGTGGCCATCGCCGCCGCGGTGCTCTACTTTCCCCGCTTGCTGGTCACCCTGGCCGCCCTGGTGGGGTTGCTGCTGCTCAACGCGGGGCTGGCGGTCCTGGCCTTCTGGACCGGTCTCTGGGCCGACCCGGTGCTGCCGGGCCTGGCCCTGGCTTTGAGTTTCGGGCTGGCCACGGCCTACAGTTACGCCACCGAAGGCCGCCAGAAGCTCTATATCCGACGCATGTTCGGCCAATATATGTCCGAAAAGGTTATCAGCCACCTGCTGGCCTACCCGGAAAAGCTCAAGCTGGGAGGCGAGCGGCGCCGGGTCACCCTGTTTTTTTCCGATCTGGCCGGCTTCACCACCATCTCCGAGCGCCTCAACCCCGAAACCGTGGTGGCCCTGCTCAATGACTACCTCTCCGCCATGACCGAGATCATCCTGGAGGAAGAGGGCACGGTGGATAAATTCGAAGGGGACGCCATCATGGCCCTCTGGGGCGCCCCCCTGGACCAGGAAGACCAGGCGGAGCGGGCCTGCCGGGCGGCCTTGCGCCAGCAGGCCAAACTGGCGGAACTCAACCGCCGCTTCGCCGACCTTAAGCTGCCGCCCCTGAAGATGCGCATCGGCCTCAACACCGGCGAAGCCATCGTCGGCAACCTCGGTTCGGCCCGGCGCTTCGATTACACGGTGATCGGCGACACGGTCAACCTGGCCTCCCGGCTGGAGGGGCTCAACAAGTTTTACGATACCGCCATCATGGCCAGTGAGGCCACCGCAACGGAGTGCGGCGAGGCCGTGGCCTTCCGGGAGTTGGACCTGGTGGCGGTGAAGGGCAAGGAGCAGCCGGTGCGGGTCTTCGAGGTGGCGGCCCTGGCGGAGGATTTAAGTGCGGAACTGGCGGAGCGCAACGCCGCCTTCGCCGCGGCCCTGGACCTCTACCGCCGGGGCGACCTGGCCGGGGCCGAGGCGGGCTTTGCCGCTCTCCTGGAGAAGTTCCCGGAGGACGGCCCGGCCCAAACCTTTCTGGGGCGCTGCCGGCGCTTCCGGGACGACCCCACCCTGCCCCGGGACCC